>JAZSBR010000054.1:0-58688 GCA_045602545.1 Alphaproteobacteria bacterium | reverse complement strand
TTCATCATCTTTCAATGTATCGTCCAAAGCGATACAAATCCAATTTTTTTTAAACGAAGGATAAAATCCTTGTCTTTTCAATAAAATTTGCACCTTTTCTTCGGTTAATTTGACATGAATAATTTCTGTTTCACCGCTTATGTTGTTATCCAATTTCTCCGCTTTGGTATTCATAATCATACCATACCATTTATTATTATCAGGATTTTTGAATACACCAAAGCCTGGTTGCTTCTTGAATAAAAACTGCGGATTATCCCCGTATTTGTCCTCTATCAGCGTTGCAAGTCTGTTAGATTGGGCGGTTATAAAAGGCAGACAGATAAAGCATTTATCTTTGATATCTTCCAGTATTTGTTGATAAGCAAGTCTTACTTCACCGGCAAAACCTCCCATATTTTCTACTCGTAACGGCAGAAATTCTTCATCTGTGGCAATTTCATAAACCTTTCCGCTGACATTACCTTGCTTATCAACAGAAACATCGGCTCTGAAATCGCCATTTTTAAAAATTTTCTGTAAAGTATATCCGTCTGCTTGTTTTTCAAAACCATACGCTTCCAACTTTGCAAAATCAACAACTGCTTTTTTGAAAATTTCAGTTTCTATACTCATACAAATCTCAATTAATACTTTTCTTTTGTTCCTTCCAAAGCTTTGTTTAACAAACCCCGAAGTGTTATCATTTCATCATAAGATAAGTGTATACAGCCATCTAATGCTTGTGGTATGGTTAGTGCTTTTTCTTTCAATTTTCTACCATTGGCGGTTAAAGAAATCTGCACAACGCGTTCATCGGCTTTCAAGCGCTCACGGCGGACAAATCCTGATTTTTCCAGCTTTTTCAAGACAGGTGTTAAAGTGCCGGAATCAAGATAAATCTTTTCACCCAAGCTTTTTTCTGACATATTATCGAACTCCCACAATACCATCATTACAATGTATTGCGTATAGGTTAAGCCAATCTTTTCCAAGGGCTTACGATATATTTTAATAACCTCTTTGGCACAGGCATAAAGCGGAAAACACAATTGGTTTCCAAGCTTTAAGACTTCAGATTTGTCCGCTGATTTAACCATTATTTTTTCGCCGGTTCCCATTTGCAACGAACAGGAGAAACAATGCTGCCCTCTTTCTTTAATTCGGCAAATGCCTTGTCCACGGCTTTGCGGTCAAGTCCGGACATTTCCGCAACTTTTCCGGCATTGACCGGCTCACCGGCTTTTTTCATTGTTTCTAATACAATTTCTTTATCGGTCATAATTCTTCTCCTAAAAAATTAAAGTTGTTGCAAAATCCAGTTTTGCTCGCCGATGCACTCAATCAATTCAAGCTGTTGCTCGCCCCAATACATATCTTCTTCTTCGTCTTTGTAATAGTCTTTAAGCAAATCATAGGTCGTAACATCTTCTTCGGCATTTTTCAACACACCTTTAAGCCAAGCCAAACCGTCAACGGAGACTTTCAGGTCATGTTTTACCCAATCAATCGGGTTTTCAAAAACTTCGCCTGCTTTTTTTGTTTCAAGTTTAACTTTACCGCCCAAATCCAAAATACGGTCAATACATTTTTCAACATAACCGCGTTCCTCGGTGGCATGTTCGGCATATTTTTCAGCCAGTTTTGAAAAACCTTTAGCCGCAAAAATGCGTGACTGCACTAAATGCCCGTCTGCCTGCTGAGCCAAATTCGTTACAATGAATTGTAAATCTGCAATAATTTTTTCGTTTGACATCGTTTTTACCTTTCTTAAAATAAATTGCACACAATTTAATTATGTTCAATATCATTGATATAAATAAAAATTTGTGATGTCAAGAGACTTTCATAAATAGTAATGTTCATTTGTGGATAAGTGGTGAGGTTTTGAAACGCGAACAGTTGGGAATAAAAAGCCTTAGTTTTAAGCCGAATTTAGTCGGGTCTGTCCAGACCAAAAGTATCTATTTTGGTATCTTTTTGGGGAAATGGATAAAAATAAAAAATAGATACGCGACCAAACCACCGCATAAAAGAGCTCATAAAGTAAATACATAGAAAATCGTAAAGTACCGGAAAATAAGGGATATAGAGGTAATATTTTAAGCTAAAATCGTACCCGAGAATTTAAAACAAAAAAACCTCTTCATCAAGAAGAGGCTTTTATATGGTGGGCGTGAAAGGACTGGCTTCGCCGCTGCGTCGGCTATCAGCAAATCGCTGACCGGCATCCTAAAGTCTGCCGGCGCCTCCTTGTCAAACCTACTTCTCGTAGGTTCGAGACTTCTTATATCACGAATAAACATAAAAGGCAGGAACAAATCCTGCCTTTTATGTTTATGGTGGGCGCTGTAGGGCGCTTCCCATACCTACTCAAAAGCCTGATTTTATAAGCTATTCACGCTTGACAAGTTAAAATGTATCACACATATAACACAGCAATGGAATCACATTAAACAACAAAAAATCTAACATCGGATTTGATGAAATGTCAATATTAATCTGTATTTTTTGATAATTTTTATAGATCTTTTTTCAAATACCTATACAATGTCGGTTTTGAGATGTGATACTTATTCATCAATTCCGTTTCTGTCATTCCTGTCTTTCTATCATCTTTTATTTGTTGTATGATAACTTTATTTAATTTTGTTGGATGAGCCTTATTATAAACGCCTTTTTTCTTTGCCACCGCTATGCCTTCAAGTTGGCGTTCTCTGATTGTAAATCTTTCCGCCGTTGCAATAGCTGCCATTATCGTCATCATAAGTTCTTGAATTTTATTTTCTTTATCAGGGGAGAATATCCAACCTTCTTTGATAAACGTAATAGAACAACCTTTTTCTTTAATTTCCTTGATGATGTTTAACAGATCAAGTGTATTACGTGCTAATCTATCAATAGAATGAACAAAAACTTCGTCGCCAGCACGCAAAGATCTTAGCATATTTTTTAATTCAATTCGATTATCTGTTGATTTTCCAGACACTTTTTCTTCAAATAACAAATCATAGTTATCTTTATCTTCCAATTGGCGATCAAGATTTTGCTGGATACTGGAACATCTCACGTATTTTATCTTCATTTTTTTAACCTTTCATATGGTATCATCTTTTCTTAAATTATATGATACTATTTCCTAATTGTCAAGCAAAAAATTGCAAAAATTATGGCATAGTTGTGCAAAATCAATAAGTTAATGATTTTGACATTCTGTGATAAAATCAAATCTTTTGGGTTTACTTCCTGATACTATGATTTTATGGCAAAATTACGCTGCATAGATGGTTAATATGCTTTATTCCCCGTCACATATATTATTGATGATCTTGCCTGCCAGTTTTGTTGCGTTCCAGCCTGAGGTCGTAAAGTCGTAGGTGGATTTTAATGGTTTCGGATTATAAAACGTAACGATTATGGCATAGGTTTTATCATCTTTTTCAAAATATCTTCAATATTTATTTCTTCACCATCGTTATTAAAATCGCATATTTCTGTAAGATTGTCAAACATTTGCTTTACCTCTTGGTTTTGCTCGTCAAAAGCATATAAATTGTCTTTGCCTGTTCCAAAGCAAACGATCTTTCCGTCTTCATATACGGCCATTACTGAATTTTCTATTTGATTATCGCGATGTGTATAAAGCCTAGCAAAGACACGTTGATTATTCTCATAAATAATATATCCATCTATAAGTTCTGCACCAAATAAATTAGAATATCTAACCAAAAATCCGTTAAGCATACTATTTTTTACGGAAATAATAAATTTTGAAATACCTTCATAAAATACATCAATAGTTGCTTCAGGATTACTTGCTCGAAGTACTGATAGTGTAATTTCTGAATTAATATTATTGCAAACACATAAGAGAGAAGCTGTATCATTCACAGTATTTTCAGCCGTAACATCAATACCCTCCGAAATTAATAATTTTACTATATTAAAATCTGGGGAAGGTTTACTAAGCTCATAGTGAAGTGCGGTATTTTTGTCCTTATCAGCAATGTGTACATCAGTGCCTTTTTCAATTAGTTCTTTAATTGTTTCGTAATTCTGATTGTTAAATATTGCGAGTAATAATGCGTTTCTTCCTTTGTTATCTAACAAATTCGGATTTGCTCCCTTAGATAGAAGATGACGAACCATATCCAATGGACTACTTCTTGTCAAAACACACATAAGTGCTGTCCCGCCGAGTTTATCTTGTTCATTTATATTGTATCCACTCTTTAAATATTTATCGACTTTTGCAAAATCATTTTTGAAAGCAGCAATCATAAGGCGATTCATTCCTCTTTTATGTGCATATAAACGTCCAGATAAGCTAATTAAAAGTTTAGGAGCTCTTAATTGAACCATTTTAAGAGGATTTGACAGCGCATTAAATAAATATATTATGGCATATATTGAAGCGAAAATTATAATATAATTCATTAGTTAAAGCCTATCTCTATTTATTTACACGAATATGGTTTGCAACCACCTTTTTTGAGCATATAATCGTTAATATTCTTGCCGTCTCCAGTCCATAAAATACCAACAGTGCGTTTCTCACCATTGCAAACTTTATCAGGTGTTTCTTCAAAGTAAATTTCTTTTGAATTTAAAGTAATAAGAGCTTCTAAATTTGCTTTAGATTCTTTTCCAAGTTCTTTAAGTTCTTTTTCTGATACTTGCCATTCTTTAAGTTGTTTATTAAAATTACCTGATTTTTTGGTTTTCTCAGCACAATCAATATCCGCTAGACGAATTCGTACACTCTTTTTCTTTTCTAATAATGTTGCGTCAATCGTATCACCATCAACAACTTCAGTCACAACAATTTGTTCACGATTTTGTGTTACCACATCTTGTGCTTGAGCAAGTTGATATATGCTTGATAAAATAGCACTTAAACATAAGATGGATTTTTTCATTATCTTCTTCCTTCTATAAGAGTTTTCTTGTTATAATATGATTCATCAGGAAAAGCGTTACATCCAGCTTCATAAAGCATATATTGGTTTACATTTACAACCTGTCCGCGAGAATTCACAGCTTGAACATAGGCAATTATACGTCCATATGCGTCCGTTTTTATAGGTAAAATATTTAGGTGATGGCTATGCATTAGAAGTTTTGCTAATTTAATTTCTGATTGCGTACCTTTGGTTAATGCTTGTTTTATGTTAGTATTCCATTTTTTTGCCTGAGCCTCCAATCTTTTATTTTTTGATTTTTCAAAACAATCAATATCAGCAAGCCTAATTCTTTGCATTTTCTTCTGGAAAAAAGCTTCAAATGTATCACCATCTATCACTTTAAAAAAAATTGCTGTGTACTCATATTTTGTTTTTACTTTCTCATCAGGACGCAAACACGAACATCCTGTCAACAAAGCAATTAAAGTGAACAAACATACCGAAAAACGAAAATATTGTTTCATTGAAACCTCCTAAAAATGCTACAATTACTAACAAACTGTATACTACACTAACCAACGATTTTGTAGTAATAGCCAGATTTTAACGCTGAATATTATATTAAAAATGCCGAAAACATTTATATTTCCGAAGGTTTATGGGAATTTTTGAAAAAATAAAAATTATAGGGATAAGTATAACATTTTCATTCTTTTTTAAAGTTCTATTAAAGTGAAGAAAAAATTTAACATAACAACTTGAAAATCAAAAATTTTTAACGAGTAAAGGAATCAAAAATATGGGAAAAATTTATTCATATTTGCGTGTTAGCAGTAAGGTTCAACACTTGTCAAATCAACGGTTTGAAGTAGAAAATTTTGCACGTCAGGAGGGTATTAAGATAGACGAATGGGTTGAAGAAAAAATCTCAAGTCGCAAACCTCTGGAAAAACGTAAATTAGGAGAATTGTTAGAAAAGTTAGATGATGGCGATATTCTGATTGCTACGGAAATTTCAAGACTTGGTCGCTCGATGCTTGAGGTTATGCGAATTTTGGAAACGTGCTTGAATAAAAATTGCCAAGTATGGACATTAAAAGAACATTATAAGCTTGGCAATGATATACAGTCAAAAGTGCTATCGTTCGCCTTTAGTATATCAGCAGAAATCGAGCGCCAACTTATATCGGACAGGACAAAAGCCAGCTTAGCCAATATTAAAGCTCAGGGCAAAAAACTCGGTCGTCCGTTTTCGGCTCAATCAAAAAAATTAAAACTTTCAAAAAATACCAAAAAAGTGCGTGAATTACTGGATTTGGGTGTAACTCAATATAAAATTGCAAAAATACTCGGTGTCCATCAAATTACCGTGAAAAGATTTATTGAACGTATGGGATGGGTGTAGTTGTTTTATGATGCCGTTTATTTTCGTTTTAAAGACTCAGGAGCGCATCGTTTTAAATTTTAGTGTAGTTGACTTTAAAAATATGCTTCGGTTCTGTACGGCTTTAAAAATGACTCTAGTGACATCATTAAAAGATAAAAGAAGTTATAATTGTCACCAACTCAAAAATTTTCATAGAAATCAGTTCTATTAATTAGATACGTGGCAACGTTTTTGTAGCAGTAAACAATGGATATAAGAGAAGTAACTGAGCATATCACAAATTCCTTTCTTAAAATTTCACCATATAAAGTATCAGGTACTTCTCTTCCTCGTATTGTAAATTTACTTGAAACAAATAAAAAAGCTAAATTCAAAATGATAGAACAGATTTATAACGAATACGTCCGATATGGTATTGAATCTGTTGTTCTTACTTCTTTATGCTATTCTTGTCATTGCTTCCAGTGGAGTATTAGTAGAGCCAGTCAAATTTGTTTTTGGAATGGAAGAATATATGTTAATCCGAATAAAAGAATTGATTTGCTGATACTTATATTTTCCAACCATCAAATTACAATTTAATCCGTTATAAAAATTAATTGTAACGTTTTTGGTATTCTTATGTACATAAACGATGCTATAATCTTTATCTAAAACTGATTAGATAAGGAGATATCAATATGTGGATGATTAAGATTAACGGATTGCCTATTCCAGTTTACTATCAATACATTAAACAAGCTTATGCGGCTGCTGCTGAGGCTAAAGCAAAATATATAGCTTGTCGAATTGAAATTGTACCTGTACAGACAAATTAGCCATATTCTCCATCTGGATCAGCCAAATCTTCGTATAGTTCCCTGTGAATATGATATAAATAATATTCGTCAACGGGTAAAACATAAGCACAGTGAAATAAGCATTGATCAAACATCCTACTCATATACGTCAACGGTTTTGTGATGAATGATTTTGTTTTATTATAAATTTTTTGGAGTATTGGAGTTTTGGTTTCTGGTGCTACTTTTTCTGTTGCTTGGATTGGTTTATCTGTTGTTATAATATCTTCAGTTGTATCTTCACATTTTGACATTATCTGTGGACTTGTTTCGTTAAATTGGTAATGATATGTTTTTGAATATGGAACGTTGAATAAAACAGTAGATGGAATAATTGTGGATGTATCACCAATGCTGTTTTGATTGAATCTAATTTCTTTCGTGCTATATCTTGTAACTATTTTTGGAAGATGATCTATAACATCAAGACATATACTATAAGGACTTAACTTCATTTCTTTTTCAACAGCAGCTAGTGCATTTATTATTTTTTCAATACTGATCCCATCAAACTTGAATAATATGTGAAAATGCCAATAACAACCTTTACCTTTTTCAGCACAGGCAATAAAGAAAAGATGTTTATGATTCCAATGTCTACCAAATAGCTTCTTCTCAAATACTATTATATGTCTTCTGAGTTGTTGTTCTGCTCTTTCTAAATCTTCAGTTTCATTGTGTGTTTGGAAACGTAAAGTAAAGAAATGTGTGAATTTATAAAGATCAATCCAGTAATAAATGTCTTCTTTTTTGTTGTTACTTTTGATGTGTTTGGTTTGTAACTGTTTTTTCTTATGAAATTCTGTATATGTACACTGTGAATTGAATTTTGTGTAATCTTTGTTATGTGTAATCATTGTATATATTCTCTTTGTTCTTGAGTACAGTTGCCACATAGGAATTAGTTGGACTAATTACCTGTTCAAAGCATATTCTGCTTTGATGAGTAACGCTACGGTTAGTAACATTAGCTGAAGCTATTGATTAAGACTTCAGTATCACATTAGAACTAATTTTTTTGAGCGATTCTCTATCTTTTATTAAAATTATAAGAAAAGTATATTGATAAGTAAAATCAATTTTTCAAAAATATTGAATTAATATATTGATTTGACTTTACTTTTTTACATTTTGTTTGAATTTATCTATTCGCTCTGAACCAGTAAACATTCGTACGCGCGCAAACCACCGCTGAGCCCCCACGCCCGATCTGCTACTTCCCGAGAGGGGGACTGGAGCCCGAGGGAGGGGATTTATGTTGTCTAATTTACGAACATTTACTACTTTGTTGCCATAATTTTTTTCCACTCAGCGAACGCAGGTTCTAAAAAATCATAATGCAGTTTTTCAAGTTGCTCTTTGATCTCTTCAAGTTCGTGTTCTGAATAGAAAATTTCTCTAACTGTTTTCCCTTCCCATCCACAAATTTGATCTATATAAGTCGAACTAACCCCAGCCTTTTCTAAAGCTAAATTTATATTTTTTCGAAATGAATGGAAATCGTGACCATCTGATGTAGGTTTTTTTCTTTGTTTCTTTTTAACATCTATGTTCTCGTTATCCGCCTGATTTTCATTTTTATCTTTTTCTTCATCTTTACCAACATCTTTCTTTATCCCTAATTCTCTCAAAAAGTCAAAAAAGGTACGTTCCATAAAATGCCCGTTGTAATTTCCTGTGCTTGTCTGGCAATCTGGAAATATAAAATCTTCATCTGTGGCATTACGTTCTTTTTTGCGCCTTACAATATAATCTAAAAATCCAAGATTAATAAGATCCGAATGAATTGGTACTTTTCTGATTGTTACATCGGTTTTTACTTTTTTAATTTTATGATTTAAATTTATGTCTATACACATAATTCCCTCGACTTGAATTATATCTTTAAACTGTAAAGTAATAGCTGCTCGTGTGCGTGATCCTGTGTAGAGACCAATAAGGCAGCTCCAGAAAACATCTGAATTATCTTTGAAGAAGTCATACTGTGAATCAAATATCTTTACAAGTTCCTCAGGTTTATATGGCTTATGTGGATTAGTTTCGTTCTTTTTGGTTTTTTTAAGATTAGGCAAGAGTTCAATAAAATCTTCTGTATAATAATGTTTCGACCTAGTACTTGCATATCTTATTAAATCAACAATATAACGTTTATGTTGACATTTTACGCTTCCTTTTATATCAAGCTGCTGAATATTTTTTCCTAATAAAGTTATGATGTCTGCATTATACAGTTTTGAGTAATCATCTTCTAGAGAAATACCTACTTCTTTAATTTTGTTTTGCAATAAAGTTACTTCTCTTCTTGATTCTTTTTCACTATTATTCTTTTTGGCGACCATATCATTGATTAAAATACCTATATTTGGAAGTGTTACTAATGGTTTGTCGGTGTTTGTCTGATTAGTTAAAGCAGCGTAAATTGGTTGAATATTTTGATTTACAACCTGTACTGATGATTGTTTTTGATATGTAGATGATAAAAGTTTTTGAATTTGAGGTATTAATACTTCAACTTTTTGGTAAGTTTCTTTATATTCCTTAAGATTTGATATATAAGATTTCCATTTCTCTTTTTCACGCTTTGTATTTTTAATTTCCTCTATATAGCTTCTAGAATCAGGTCTAAGTTTAAGCAAATCATCTAACACTGCCACATATTCATCAGCATTTTTGATAAGATTATCTAGTGGTACGTCATAGCATTTTTCAAAAACCGAATGAATCTTTTTTAGTAATTCTTTATCCGAATCATCATCTAAAACAACGATTGATTTTAATTTTGAGGTATCATCATCTGGGATAAATTCGTATCTATGGGACAAACACCCGTACAATTCCTTAAGTTCATTAAAAATAGCATCCATATCTGTCATATTCTTTACCATCTCTCGTGCTTCAAAATAGTTTGTAGTATGTAGTGAAAATCGAATAAATTTTCTTATTCCTTTTACCTTATGCGTTTCTATCCTGCAATAAAAAATATTTTTACGCAAGTATAAATATGGGATGTGCCCCAAAATAAGATTCTTTTTATTAAAATGTAACACACTTGTAGCACACTTTTTTAGCATCTCAAATTCTCCTAAACTTTCATCATCCTGAAATGTTTAAGTGATTGATTTTACGTATTTATTATATTAGATGATTCTAACTTTTTGTTATTTCCAACGTGAATTAACTTATATGATCAAAAGTGCCTAAAATAAAGGAAAAAGCCACTTGAAAGCGGCTTTTCAAAAGTTTGGTGGGCGCTGTAGGACTCGAACCTACGACCAGACCGTTATGAGCGGCCGGCTCTAACCAACTGAGCTAAGCGCCCGTCAATAACTTGAATATACATAATTCAATATTTTTTTTCAGTCAAGATATTTTTTTATAAATACAACAAAAAATAGTGATGTCGGGTGAAAAAAAATCAACATTTTCATCAAAAGCACAAATTCTTAAACTAACCGCCGGCAATCAAAAATTCAATTTGTAGATTAAAGTTGCTAAACGTATCAGCTTCAATATCACCAATGCGCTCGCGGTTGTTAGTAACTTTCGGTCGTAAGGAAACCTTTCTTTATTTCAACAGATACACTTGATACACTGCGTCTTAATTGCTTTGCTATACTCCTTATACTTTGATTTGTTGCCAGACCGACTTCTATTTTTATCCTTTCGGATAATTTAATGTGTTGATTTTTTCTTTTTTTAGTATATTCTTGTCCCATCGTATATTTCCTTTTTTGTTAATTTCAACCCTTAAAAATACACGATTTTTTTTATTCGCCACTGTTCGTTTTCTGTTTTTATTTTACATTAGGGCAATTTATTAAAAAAACTTCTTGCTTTTTAAAAAGTTTTGTGTATATTGGCGGTTGTCCCTTGCCGGATTTTGAGCCTAAAATTCGGCTATACATTAACCGGTCTTATCTTAAGACCACTTGTTGAGTTATCCATAAGGAGATATAAAATATGGCAAACTATGAAGGCGTTATTATCGCCCGTCAAGACCTTGGCGCTTCTCAGGTTAATGACCTCGTTGCATCTTTAAGCGAAGTTATTAAAAAAGAAGGCGGTGAGGTTGTTAAAGTTGATAACTGGGGTTTGAAAAACCTTGCTTATCGCATTAAAAAGAACCGCAAAGGTTATTATGTTTTGTTAAACATCGTTGCCCCTGCAAACGCAATTTCCGAATATGAGAGAATTATGCGCCTTAATGAAGACGTTATTCGCTATATGACGGTTAAAGTTGAAAACTTCAATGAAGAGACAGCTGAAGAAGCTGCCGCTGCTAATGAATAAGGAGATAACTGATGGCAAAACAATCATTTTTTAAAAGAAAATCTTGCCCGTTTTCAGGCGAAAACGCAATCAAGATTGATTATAAAGATGTGAAGACACTTTCTCGTTATATTTCTGAGAAAGGTAAAATTATTCCGTCACGCATCACTTCTGTTTCAGCTAAAAAACAAAGAGAATTGGCTCGCGCCATTAAACGCGCTCGCTATATTGCTTTGTTGCCGTATGTTGCTATGTAGGAGGGTGATATGGAAGTAATTTTACTCGAACACGTTGAAAAATTGGGCAAAATGGGTGACAAAGTTACCGTTAAAAACGGTTATGCCCGCAACTATTTGTTGCCGCAGAAAAAAGCTTTGCGCGCCACCGAAGCTAATATGGCTTATTTTGAAGCTCAAAAAGCAGCTTTGGAAGCTCATAATAAAGAATTGTTTGAAACAGCAAGCAAATTGGCTGAATCTTTGAACGGCTTTAATGCTGTTTTGATTCGTCAAGCTGCCGAAACCGGTCAACTCTATGGTTCTGTTACGATTCGTGACATTGCCGGAGCAATCAAAGATGCCGGTTTTGATGTTGCTCGCCGTTATGTTTATATGGAAAAGCCGATTAAGGATTTGGGTATTTACCAAATTAAACTTAATTTGCATCCGGAAGTTTCTCAAACGATTTTGGTTAATGTTGCCAGAACCGCTGAAGAAGCTAAAAAACAGGCAAAAGCTTATAATCAAGAATAATTCTAGCTGATTACAGCTTTCTCATAAAAAGTCTCAAGTCTGCCGGCTTGAGGCTTTTTGTCAAAATCAGTACTTGACATTTGCAGATAATGTTGTATCATATTATTGTGAAAAATAATAAGGAGCACCAAATATGTCAAAAAAAGAATATTTATATATCGAATACGGCAGCAATTGGGTTGAGTACGGAAACTCCAGAGAGTCACAATATTTCAAATCACCTGAAAAATATTTGCTCGAAGTTGAAGATGGAAAAATTACTAAAATAGGCTTACAACAACCAAGCGAAGGCTGGATAATGTTTGATGGTTATCCAGGATCATTGATTAAACGAGCGCAAGAACTCCGTCAGTATAAAGGAAAAACTCTGGAGGAGTTTTTGGGTGAGCTTAAAGTTCCAAAGGGACACAAACGTATTATGAAATCGTATGTAATCGATAGATTTTGGAACGCACGTTTCAAGGATTTCACAAATGGAGTACGACAAGCGCAAGAGCTTGTCAACGGCAAAAATGACGAATCATACTATTTGTTTGATGGCAAAGTGCCTAACGTTGAAGACCGGGTGAAAGCGTATTTAAAGTTTAAAGGTACCACAATAGTTGATGTAACGGATAGTGAAGATTATATCGGTGAAGTTAACAAACTGTACAGAGCTAGGAGTTATATTAGCGACCTAAACAGAATCAAAACTGCGTTTCTTGAAATGGATAAGGAATCTTTGAAAAATCTCGTGATCAGTTCCCACAAGTTTTATCGAGTGTCTGATGATGAATGGAAAAGGAGTGTAGTCAGTACAAATAAAAAACTCAGTATAGCACAAAAAATATTAGATGGAGAAGATCTGCATGAACAAAGACTATCAGTGGTAAAAGACTATCAGAAGGATCCTTTAGAGACGAAAATGCATGAATTTCAATCTGGTTATAGGTATAGCTTAGAAACTGATTATGATTATGACGATTCGCCTGAAGCTGAAATAATGCGAGCAAAAGAACTGAAACAAGCCTTGGAAGAGCGAAAGATGTATATGTATGAAAACAGCTCAAAAGCACTTGAAACAAGAAAACAAAAGGATGAATTGCAGAGTACACAAAAACCTGATAAATTGCTTGAACGGCAAAAAGAGTTTGCCCAAAAAAAGGTGAAACCGAATGATAAAGAAACTATAATCGACCGTAGGAATTACATCAAACGCCAACGCGGTAGAAAATAAAAAGTTTCATTCTGAAGTTTCTCAAACGATTTTGGTTAATGTTGCCAGAACCGCTGAAGAAGCTAAAAAACAGGTAAAAGCTTATAATCAAGAATAATTTTTGATTAAAAATTATACCCTCCGTTGATTGTTGTCGGCGGAGGGTATTTTTTGTATCAAAAGCGATTTTATAATTTTTGCAAAACTTCGTTAAGCAAAATAACGCCGAAACCGCTTGCACCCTTTGGATACATATCTTTATTGCCTTTGCTTAAATCCATGCCGGCAATATCAATATGCGCCCACTTGGTATTTTTTTCCACAAAACGTTGCAAAAAGCAAGCTGCGGTTGCCGAGCCGGCATTACGTCCGCCGGTGTTGGTCATATCGGCAATGGAAGAATCCATCATCTTGTTATATTCTTCATCCATCGGCATGTGCCATACGCGTTCACCGCTTGTTTCACCGGCATGTCTGATAATATCGGCAAACTTGTCATTGTTGGAAAAGAGTCCGGCAAAAGTATTACCTAAAGCAACAACAATTGCACCGGTTAAAGTTGCCATATCAATCACATATTCCGGAGAAAATGTTTTTTGAATGTATGTTAAGCAATCAGCCAAAACCAAGCGCCCCTCGGCATCGGTGTTGGCAATTTCAACCGTCTGCCCTGACATTGAACGCACAACATCGCCGGGACGAGATGCCGTGCCTGAAGGCATATTTTCAACTAAACCGACAACTGCAACCACATTTTTTTTGCTCTTTTGCAAGGCGAGGGCTTTCATTGTGGCAACCATAACAGCCGAGCCGGCCATGTCTTGTTTCATATCGCCCATATTGGTTGCCGGTTTCAAGGAAATTCCGCCCGAGTCAAACGTTACACCTTTGCCGACTAATCCGACTTTATAGTCTGATGATGACTTGTCGCCATGCCACTTAATCACGGCAATACGCGGAAGATTGTTTGAACCTTGACCGACAGCCAAAGCCAAATTAAACTCTTTTTGACGCATTTGTTTTTCATCTAAAATTTCAACTTCTAAGCCAAGATATTCCAAGCGTCTGATATCAGATGCCAAAATTTCAGGTGTCATATTGTTTGCCGGCTCGTTAATCAAATCACGAGCATAGCGCACGCAGTTTGTTACGGCTGCGTAATTTTTATAATCGCTGAAGTTTTTAACTCCGATAAACTCAATTTGCTCCAATGAAGGATAAAAATCGGCTTCTTTTTTGGTAAAATACTTATCAAAGCGATATCCGGCCAGCTCTAAACCGAAGGCAAAGTTAAAATATGCCTCATCATCAAAGCCGTATATGGCAACTTTTAATTCGCGACAATTTTTAATTTTTTTATAGCTTTCGGCACCGAATTTTTGCCATTTTAATGCCGATGATTTTTTATCCGTAACAGAGGCGAAAATCTTATATTCACCTAAATCATAAACCTTAATCTTGTCTTTCGGGGTTTGTTTTTTTATTGCACCCGTCAGTGATTTTTCCGAAACGGTCAATTTTTCAATGATATCAGCCGGTTTTACGGCAACAAACATCTTATCTTTTTTAACTTTAATATTTTTTCCGGTTACAAATTCTACCATGGTATTCTCCTAAAAAATGTGATAAAATAAATTTATACGCATTTTACTAAAAAAAAGTATAGACTTTTGTTTTTTTTTATTGTATTATTTGGACAAAATAAAACAAGGAACAGTAATATGAAGCCAAAAGGCAGTAAATTTGCAAGAAAACATAATATTATAACTGAAGAACCGAAGAAAAAATTACCGCCGGTTCCGCCGGAGTATTATGATTTTTTTGAAAATCAATATGGTTTTGCTAAGCGCTTTTTGAACCTTTATTATGATGAGCAGGTAGAGTTAATCAGTTATCTTTACAAGCTATCCTCATCAGAAGATAAAGAATATGCTGAAATATCTTCTGCCTATATTCAAAAAATTCACGAGCTTACGGATTCTGATTATGAAGAAGGCTCATACGAGCCGGTTGCCGTTGATGAAAAAAAGCTGATTCGTATGGATTGTTACGGGAGCATCTCCAGAAGACGTCCGGATCAATTAAGTGATTTGTATCGCTATTTTCAGGGAAGAAAAGAGCAAAAACATCATTTGCTTCGTGATTATGATTTGGATTCTTCGCCTTTCTGGAAAGTTATGGCGCAGTTTGAAAGCTTTCGCCGTATTGCACCAAAGGTTAAGCGCGCACTTTATAAAGCGCAGATAAATCCTGATGCTCTAAAAGTTATGACGGTTAATGATTACTGTGACCTTATTTATAAAGCGTTTGCCGGAAATACGGAAAAGTCACATTTTATTAAAAAGCAGGAATCGGTGAAAAATCGCTTTATTCGCCAGTTCATGAAGGAATGCGGTGATTCTTTTTATCGCTTATTGATAGATAAAGGAATAGATGAACGCTGTGTAAAAGCCTTGTGTAATAAGATGAAACGTTTCGGTTCCTGCAACTTGGATTCGCTTATTGTGACCGAAACTCATTATACTCCGCGTGTTTTGAAAGATTTAAAAAAGGCCGGATTTGATACCGGAAAGCTTGAAGCAGGTATGCCGATACCGGAAGAATTTATAAATTATCTGGTAGATAACGGTCAGGAAAAATTGATTTTAGCGCGCAATGAAGATGGTTCTTTAGTAAACCCATATCAATTACCGCGCTTGGAAGTGCATCACGGCTTTGCGGTTAAGTTTGCAGATGCCGATTATTTGGCGGCCTCAAATTATCCTGACAGATTGGTGTTGATTGAGGCAAATATGCACCGCGGATATTATCATTTATTTGACAGCCTTGTTAAGCAAAATAATCTGCAAAACTATTATTCAAGGCTGAATATCAATAACAAGTATATGCGTTTGCGTATCGGTTTTTCTGATGAAGATGCGCTGTATGGTGATTTTGAAAATACTGCAGCCTTTCGTCAACGTGCGGCTGAAGATAAGAAACATCGGGTCAACTATTTTGAGTGTCAAAAAGAATATGACCGAAACGTTATTGATATTATGAGCAAATACGCGGAAGAGTTCCGCCAATACGGACCGAAAAAAATGCTTAAAAATTTACCGAAGCAAGGAAGCGGAAACGATGTCAAAATTGTAACGCTCTTTGGCAGAAATAAAGGCAAGAACAGAGAATAGTGAAAGATAAGATATGAAAAAATTCATTAACTCATTGAAAACAAGAAAAATTTTTCAAGGCGAGAAGTTAGATTCCGAATCCTTGATTGTGGCGCAGAAATTGCTTGTTAATATGCATCTGGATTTTTTACCGCATTCTTATGTTGAATTTTTGAAGCAATATAACGGAGTTAAAGCCGACGGGGCATATTTGTTCGGTGCAACCGTTGATGATGACTTGGATATCATAGATAAAAACGAGCAGATGCGTCGCCCGAAAAATTGCATTTTGCTCGGCTATAATGAGTTTGATACTCTGGTCTATAATTTCAAGAAGAAAATGTATCAGGTTATTGACCGCGAAGATTTTACGATCATTGATGAATATAAAGAAAATGAAGCAGGTTATGCTTTGTCACAAATTTTCAGCGTGTAAAAAATGAGCAATATTTATGAAAATACGCCGCAAAATATAACAAAGGCGGCTGAAATAATTAAAAAAGGCGGGTTGGTTGCTTTCCCGACCGAAACTGTTTACGGACTTGGGGCAAATGTTTATGATGCCAAAGCGGTGGCAAATATTTTTGCCGCAAAAGAGCGTCCGCATTTTGACCCGCTGATTTCTCATATTGCCGAAGTAGATTTTTTGAAAACCTATGCTCAAACTGATAACAGAGTTTTTGCTTTGGCAAAGCGTTTTTGGCCGGGACCGTTAACTTTTGTGCTTAAACGTGTGGAAGAAAATCCGAGTATTGATTTGGCTTGTTCGGGATTAAGAACTCTCACGGTCAGAATGCCTAACCACCCGATTGCGCTTGAGCTGATTAAAAAAAGCGGTGTGCCGATTGTGGCGCCGTCGGCGAATAAGTATCAGTCAATCAGCCCGACAACGGCTATGCATGTTGCCGAAGGATTGGGTGATAAGGTTGATATGATTTTGGACGGCGGAGCGTGCAAAGTGGGAGTTGAGTCAACAATTATTGATTTGACCGGCGATAATATCGTGATGCTCAGAGCCGGCGGAACTTCAAAAGAAGATTTGGAAGATTTCTTGGGCGAAAAAATACTGCTCTCAAGCGGAAATCCGGATATGCCGTCTGCTCCGGGGCAACTTTTGCGCCATTATGCGCCGAAGAATCTGTTGCGTATCAATGTTGTTGAGCCGGATGAAGACGAATTTTTTATCGGTTTCGGAAAACTTGACGGGGCGCTTAATTTAAGCAGAGCAGGGGATTTGAACGAGGCAGCCGGAAATTTGTTTGCCTTTTTGCGCAAAGCCGATGTTATGGCAAAATCGGGCAAAATCGCCGTGGCACCGATTCCGTTAAACGGCTTGGGTTTAGCCATCAATGACCGGCTTAAAAGAGCCTCGTATAAGAAGTAAACTGATTTCGCTTTTGTTTTTCAAAAGTGCTTTTAGTATGAAATGTTATTTCTTAAACGTAATCGTCACCTCGTTTGTGTTATCGTCACGCAAAACTTGAGCCGCTTCGGCAGGGGTATAGCGAATGCGGTCGCAATACCCGTCGTTTTCTTTATGACTTGTGCCATAACAAGAAATTTTACCGTTTGACGGGCGATACACACAATTTATACCGTTCCAATAGTAATTTTCCGTACTATTGCACTGATATTCATTGCGTTTGTGACAAACCCCGTTTTCATAGATGTATGATTTTGTGCATTGCTCGGAATTGGCATAAGAAAAATTATCGTCCACATTATATCCTCGACTTTGCGCTTGTTTTTTTAATTCAGCACAAGTTTTTTCACTCCCTTTGCAAATGATTTTCACCGTATCGTAATTTTGACTGAATATAGCCAAGCCATCTATATTTTTCAAAGTATCCGGAATAATAACGGTTGAAAAATTTCCATTAAAAGCAAATGCTCTGATATTGATATCTGTGACCGAATCCGGAATAACAGCTCCGGTCAATCCGGAATATTCAAATGCCATTTTTTCTAATTCTTCCAACGATTCAGGCAATGTTATTTCTTTAATGTTTGCCGAATAAAAAGCCTTTTGACCAATACTTTTAACCGAATCTCCGATATTTGCTTGTTTTAAAGACCCACCACTACCATAAAAAGCATGTTTACCGATATTTTCAACACTTTGCACATCAACAGAGTTTATTTTATGATTTAACATATAATCAGCCCATGGAGTATTTGATGTATATTTTTGATTATCAGAATCCCAAGTTCCGCTATAATCATACATTTTTCCGCTACCGGTAACGGATAATTTCCCGCTTACTGTATCAAAGCTCCAGTTGCAATTATCGCCGCACTTTTCGCACGCCGTTCCGTCAGCATATTTTCCGTTCACACAGCTTATCACTTCTGCCCACGATTTGGCGGTTGTGGCGATGGTGAAAAAGATGGTAAGCGTTGGAATCGTCATTACGAGGAGCATTCTTTGAATGCGACGTGGTAATCTCATAAAACAAGTGACGCTTGCAAATAAGGATTCTTTATTTGCATGAGTACCTTGCTCAGGGAGATAACCACGTCGGACTGAAGTCCTCCTCGTTATGACGTGCCTTAACCATTTTTCCATCACTTTGGCGGAGTTGCACAGCAACGATGACAAAGTTCCAACCGCCGAAAGCGGTTTATCCGCACTACTTAAAAACACCAGCCGAGTTTGTTTTATCCCTGTGCCGATTGTCGCCGTCCCGCCGACGAGTGTTTCATACGAAACACTCTTGGAAAATTTATCGCAATCCTCGCCTGATTTTAGTGTTTGCACTCTATTAAAACTTTTATTCATTTGAACAGTCCTCTCTAAAAAAAATTATACCCATAAGCATAAAAGAAAATCGCCCCAAAAAGGCGACTGGAAGCTAGAAACTATTACATGTTAGATAGTGTGACTTATTCGTAAAGGTTGCCCATTCTTATTTCACCACCTTCCAGCCATACAAGTATGACTGAAAATAAAACTATCCTTAAAAAGGACAAACATGTAAGAGGCTTCTAGACCTCCGAGCCTTTTATGCTCAAGAAACACTATAAGGAAAAAAATTTTGTTTGTAAAGCAGAAAAAGCTTGCATATTTTATTTTTTGTGATATACAGAACACGCATTTGCTTTTGTGGCAAATGAGTAGTGTTAATATTTGTGGGGGATTTGCCATAATCTTACCACAAAACCTTAAAAAGAAAAGAGGTATAAAATGGCTAAATCTAAAAAGAAAATTTTAGGTCTTATCAAGCTGCAAATACCTGCCGGAAAGGCTAACCCTTCTCCGCCGGTTGGTCCTGCTTTGGGTCAAAAAGGCTTGAATATTATGGAATTCTGCAAAGCGTTTAATGCTCAAACTCAAAAGATTGAGCCGGGTGTTCCGGTTCCGGTAATCATTACCGCTTATGAAGATAAGAGCTTTACGTTTGTTACTAAACTTCCGCCGGTGTCTTATTTGATTAAAAAGGCCGCAGGTGTTCAGTCCGCTTCTAAAGAGCCGGGCAAAACAACCGCCGGTTCAATCACAATGGCTCAGGTAAAAGAAATCGCTACCACCAAATTGCCGGATTTGAACTGCTCAACAGTTGAATCTGCAATGAACATGGTTAAAGGTCAGGCAATTTCTATGGGTATTAAAGTTACGGAGTAAGACGATGGGTAAAAGATTAGTAAATGCATATAAAAATCTTGATAAAAATCAAGCTTACAGCCTTAAAGATGCAATTAAAATCGTTAAGGAAAACGCAACTGCAAAATTTGATGAGACCATTGATTTAGCAATAAATCTGGGTGTTGATCCGAAACACGCTGACCAAATGATCAGAGGTGTATGCCAGTTACCGCACGGAAACGGCAAAACCGTTCGCGTGGCTGTGTTTGCTCAAGGCGAAAAAGCTGATGAAGCAAAAGCTGCCGGTGCTGATATTGTTGGTGCAGAGAATTTGGTTGATTCGATTATGTCTGGCAAAATTGAGTTTGACAGATGTATCGCAACTCCTGATATGATGGGAATGGCCGGTCGTGTTGCTCGCGTTTTGGGCCCTAAGGGCTTGATGCCGAACCCTAAGCTCGGCACTGTTACGGCTGATGTTACCACTGCCGTTAAAAACGCTAAAGCCGGTGAAGTTCAATATCGTGTTGAGAAAAATGGTATTGTTCATGCCGGTGTTGCCAAGGCTTCATTCTCTGAAGACCAGATTTATGACAATGCTAAATTGTTCATTGATACAATTTTGAAGGCAAAACCAGCCACCTTGAAAGGTACTTATTTGAAGAAAATTTCAATGAGTTCCACCATGGGTGTTGGCGTTAAGGTTGACGCTTCAAATCTGTAATTGAAAAACAATTCAAATTGAAAAGGGCCTTCTTAATTGAAGGCTCTTTTTGCGTTTAAATTGTTAAAAAAAACGCTTGACATTTGTCTAAAATAGTCTATCCTTATGACGATAAAACTTATTACGTACATAAAAATTTTAAGCTTATGAAAAAAATCACAGTGAAAGATGTCAGGGCAGCAATTAATTATGTTTGCCAAAATGACGGCATCAATCTTGACAAACTGAGCGACGAGGAATTGCTGAACAGCGATTTTGTCCGCGATTTGAACGTCGGCAATGTTCGGCTCATAAATGTTGCCGGCGAGTTGCAACAAGTCAAGGGATTCCGAATGCCTTACGATGTGTTAAGGCAAAGGGCTGATGATACGATTGGGGAATTTATTAACACAATAAATGCGTATCTCAGTAAGAAGTAAAAAGTAAAAGAAGACCGGTATGATTGCCGGTCTTTTCTGTTTTTATAAAATGGTTAAAGCGAGTATTTACTGATTTTTATTTTCTGTTTTGTAAATTTGTATGAAAGTCCATATGCTTAAAAAGGCATCAGTTAATGCAGACGGATAGGCTTGTACATAAATATCATGCACGAACCACAAAAGCAGGTTTGAGGTCAATGCCCAGCGCATTTGTTGCTCATTTCTTGTAGTATACATAAAAACGGTATAACTTGCAGAGGCAATAATAGGAAATAAACCGATTATACCACGGTTATTTATCCAAAGACCGATTGTTATGCATAAAATCAATAACATCAACGTAAGCTTTTTAGTTAAATGACCTTTATAAGCTAAAATATTTCTGACTAAGGAAATTGAATTTGTTATTAATGCTGCATAAGCATAAAGGGTAATGTTTGATAAAATGCAAAATACAACATCTATAATTTGCCACCATATTAAATCATTCTTATTTTTCTTTAAAACCGATATGGCTATACAAATTGCCGACAATAAAGAAAATATGTTGCCTAAAATCAGATATGTTTGCATTTTTTAATTTCCTATTTAGATAAAAAAGTAATAAATATCTGCCTAACTTATTTTTAAATATCGTTCGTCAGTTTTTAATTTTTCTACCTCAATAACGCATTTTTTGTAAGCGTCGGTATTTTTACCAAATCTTGAGGCGATTTCTGCCAATCTCTCTTCAAAAGTAAAATTTTCTCCGTTCGGACCGGTTTGCATATCGGCTGAGTTTAGAATAAACAGTTCATCAGACATATTATCAACAGTTTCATCACCATGCAAAGATACTTCCGAGTAATATCGGTAGTTGTTCCTTTTTAATATCTCTCCGCCGGTTTTTGCATGCGAAGCATTATCTTGATTAAATTCATAACCCATATCATGGAGCATTCCGAGCAAAAACATATCTTCGGCATATTTATTGTCATCAGGCTTAAATTTGAGGGCTAATTCTTTGCATTTTCTTGCCACACCCAAAATATGTTGCCATCTGTTTTCACTAATCATTTATTGTTCCTTTTTATCTTGGATAAGAATTTTTTTTATTAAACAAATTTATTCCTTTTGCAAAACCATTTATTACCTGTTTAACTTCTTTCATTGTTGAACATACGGCAATAACGCCTTCATTAAGGCATTTTTGCCGATATTGTGGCGTGTCATTACCTTCTGCTCCGACAAAAGCTATACTTTTCATTCCGGCAGCGTTGGCGGCTCTAAAATCATTCAAACTGTCACCGATAACGATGCAGTCCTCCGGTTTATATCCTTTAGTCTTCGCTGCCAACAAAAATATATCAGGTGCCGGCTTTCCTTGTTTTACCATATCCACGGTAAAATAATCAGCAGGAGACATGTATTTTTCAATCCATTTAAATTGCGTCATTTTCCACTCATGTTGTTCTTTTGTGGCACCTGTGGCAATACAATGTGCAAAACGATTATCACACATAACACTTTCAACACCGTCAATCGGTTGCATAAAATGCATGCCTTTATATATTTCTCCGGCATCAATTTTTTGCATAAAATCTTCATCCAAAACTAAATTCGGAAAATATTTTTCCAAATTTATTTTCTTTTCCCTATCGGCAATTCCAACCATTAATTTAAAAGTTTCTTCTTCTGTAAGATAGAGATTTTTTTCTTCTTTTAGTGTTTCAAGCCAAACCGAAACCCACAATTTCTCACTGTCGGCGATAACACCGTCAAAATCCCAGATAATCAGTTTTTTCATATTTATTGTTCCTTTTTTGTTTTTTCCATAAAATTTAGAATTTCCAGCGAACGCGGATAAAAATGCTTAAGTCCGAGCAATATTGAATATGTATCATAGCAAGCACTGTGAGGGTTTAAATTCAAATTGTTCAAATCCTTTTCCAACCCGAGAACAGATACTATTTGTCCGGAACTTTGTGATTTAACCGTAATGTTGTTTTCATCATACAGACGCTTAAAAACTTCGGCTATATTGCGATATTTTATATTTTTTTTCGCGGTTAAATTATATAAATTAAGATTTTCTGCCAAAATATCACCGTCAGATTTGTTAAAAAAATCTGCACCCCAGGCGTGAGAATAGCAAATATCATCACTGACAAATGTTTCAAAAGTATTATATGCATTTTCAAAGGAAGTGCCGTCTTTTTGGATTTGTTCGTTTGTTATATGTGTTAAATCAATAAAATAATCAGATAAAACAGGATTTATTTTCGGTTTGCATAGAATATTGAATTCTTGCAACACTTCAAGATTATCAGAAACTTTGAGAGCTGAAATTTGAACAATTTCTTTTTTATGATTTCCGGTCCAGCCGTTTGTCAAACAACCTTCCCAAGTTGTATATTCGGTATCAAAAATTACAAAAGACATTTTTTAAATTTCCCAAAAAGTCAGGTATTTTTATAATAAATCTGGGTATAAAATATCTGATTTGCAAACAAAAGTCAAGTTTGAGTTTGATAGTTTAATTTTTTTCGGTTTTAAAGTTATTATTCGGTGATTATTGTTGACAATTAACGTAAAATTCATTTAAATGTTGTCCGAAAGGAATAAACATTGGCCAGTATTAAATCTAAAATTGTTTTTGTAACATTTGCTCTGCTTGTTACTTTAGGAATGGTGATTGTCTGCACGGCAATTATAGCTTTTTATCATGACAAAGAATTGATTATAGTCAGTAACAAGGCTTCCATCACTACTTTTGAAGGGCAGATAAATACGGAAATTTCCGCCTTGGAAAAAAATGCTCTTGATTTATCTTTGATGGGCGAAATTTATTATCAGCAGGGTAAACATCAAAAAGTCGGCGAATTTTTTGCTCAAAATATATTGAAAAACTATCCGAATTCAATGGGAAACGGTATTTATTTTTTGCCGTATAAAATACATAATGACCAAAAAATCGGCTGTATTCATGCTCTTTGGAAAGACGACAAAACAGTTGATTTGCTTGCCTCTTGTGTTAATTCAACTTTTAATTATTTTGATCAGCATTGGTACAGTGAAATTACTCAAGGTTTATCAAACGGAAATAAGGTGGCTTGGACAAAGCCTTATAAAAGCACCCAACTTGATATTTTAATGACAACCATAGGCGCCGGAATTTATAACGATGGTGAATTGGTCGGTATGGCTACTGTGGACTGGGATCTTGATACAATCTTAAAGTCTATATTGAAAATAAAACCTACTCCGAACAGTTTTGTTTTGTTTGCTGATAAAACCGATGATTGTATCATTGCTACATCAGAACCTGGCATTGATAATTCATTGATTATGGGAAAACCATTAAAATCGTTGCAGTGGTATTCTGATAACTTAAGGGAAGGGACTTATTTTGATTATAAAGGCGTGAAATATGTTCCGTATATCAAACAATTAAGCAACGGAATGTTCCTTATTGTTAATGTGCCGTTATTTGAGTTGTTTGACAATGCCGTTCATCACCTATGTGTGTTATTGAGTGTTCTTTTAATCTGCACATTGCTTATTGTTTGCGTCTTGTACAAAATATTGAAGCATAACATTAACAAGCCGATTGATACCTTAACGGATATTGCGCAACAAATCAGTCACGGAGATTTGGATAAAACTATTTATCTTAAAGAGCCTTCCGAGCTTGCTAAGCTGGCAAAAGCATTCAATAAAATGAAAAAAGATATGAAGGCGCATTTAACAGAACTTGCAAAAGTATCAAGTGAAAAAGAAAAAATGGCTTCTGAACTTGCTATTGCAAAAACTATTCAAGATTCTGCTCTGCCGAAAGATTTCCCGAAAAATGAATATTTTGAATTGGTTGCCTCTATGACTCCGGCAAAAGAAGTCGGCGGTGATTTTTATGATTTTTTCCCGATTAATGAAAATCATGTGGGGTTGGTAATGGCTGATGTTTGCGGAAAGGGTATTACCGCGGCGCTATATATGATGTCTGCTAAAACAGCCATAAAAAATATGTTGCAGGCCGGATATCCTTTAGGTGAAGCCATAAATAAAACTAATAAAACACTTTATGATAATAATGCTCCGGGAATGTTTGTGACCGTATTTGTGGGAGTTTTAGACTTGCAATCAGGGATTGTGGAATATGTGAACGCAGGACACTGTCCGCCCTTGCTCAAAAGTAAGGATGCTTATGAAGAAGTTGATGTCATTAAGAATATGGTACTTGGTGCAAACTTTGACTATGAATATAAGGTGGGGCAAATTGCCATGAAGGAGAATGAGTGCTTGTTCTTATATACGGACGGTGTGACGGAGGCTCAAACAACAGATTGTGAGTTTTTTGGTCTTAAACGCTTGTTGAAAATCCTAAATAAAAAAGAAGTCAGTTTGCCGGAAACCTTGGAAAACATACATAAGGGCATAGAAAAATTCATTAACGGCGCACCGCAATTTGACGATATAACCATGATGCTGGTGAAGTTTAAGCGCCATAAATAGTGTTTTTTAGCTTACCACTCAATAAGCGGATAATTTTGATACTCCTTAAATAAGCAGAATGATATAAACTCAGGAACAGTGATGCCTGCTTATATGAGATGTAAAAGATTTTCTTTAGATTCGTATAGTGGTTCTTATTCTTTGCTTTATTCTCTGTTGATTTTTCCTAAAATCGTATCTGAAACTTTTTTTTCAACAACTTTAGCAAAAAGCGGAATCTTACGTTCTTGCAAATTTGTTCCTAATACGGCGTCAGTACCTCTTGCAATTTTATTGCGAAGAACTGATAATTTGCTTTTAGTTTCCTTATTTATCAAATAATTTTTAAAGCGATTATATCTTTCTCTAATACGCGAAAACTGCATTTCTCTCTTATCTAAGTCTTGTATTGTATGGTGTTTATAAGCCAAAGCAACTTCTTCAATTTTTGCGGGAACCCCGTGTTTTAAGCACCAACCCTTCAGACCAAGCCCGAAAGGGTTGTTTCCCGGAGTCGGGTAACTCAAGCCTAAATTATCAGGGCCGATAAAATCAATATCTTTTACCCCGACCTTTTGAAGAATTTGCGCCACATTTTTAGCACAGTTATTGGAAACAATATTATAAGGGTCATCGCCGTGTTTGATATTATGCTTATCCATTTCGCGCACTAACTTTTTAGGATCAATTCCGAGTTGGCTCGGATAAACAAAGTAATATTCCGACAGATTTTGGTATCTCGGATATAACGGATCCATTTCCATGGTAAGAACGCGATTAAGTACTCTGTCTTTATACTGCATACTGACGTGACCGGTAATGGAAATACCATCTGCCGGAATAATAGAAATCAAAATAGGTTCTTCAGCCATTAGGTCAAGGTTTCCGTTTTTATCTCGAGGAATCATATGAGAAACGTCACCGTTTCTACGCAAAACCTTACCTGTTTGTTCATATTCTTCTTGGTAAGTACCGTTAAACTGTGTCCAGCAACGAACTCCGTTTTTATCAATATATTCACCAAGCCCTTTTTGGCGAGCAATTTCAATTTCTTGCTCGGGAGTATCGGCCACAATCTTTTTAACGCCGAAATGATACGGATTCAACCAAGAATGCTTAAAACGATTAAAAATTTTGGAATTTTTAATTTTCATCCATTTTTTTCGGAGTCCTAAAAGCATACGCTCTTGTCCTTCAAAAGCCCTGACCGGTTCAAATCTTGTTTCTCTAAACTGTGGCATGTTGCAATATTCCTCATCAACCTTTTATATATTATACATCAATAATTAGACAAAAGTCAAGTATTTTTGTTATATTAAAAAAATGAATGTAAAATAAAAACAGAAAACTAACTTCGACTTGATTTCTGATGAATATATTGCTAGTATTCAAAAGGCTATCAACGATAGACCTCTGAAATTACTCAATTGGAATGCACCTTTCCATGCCCTGCTGTTCGTTTAGCAACTTTAATCTACACCTTTCTTTTTTGTGGCTTAGCCGAGGAAACTTGCTTCAAAGAGATTCCCACGAAAATCTGAGATTTTCTCGGAATGACAAACCCTATTCCAACCACTGTCGCGGTCACGGATTTTCCTTGCGATGGCAATGTTGTTTTATTCGGCTGTTTGTTCCAAGCTTATAGGCTTGATTCTTACCTTAACGCGGGTAATGCGCATATTATCAACCTTGCTGACCTCGTAAACACAATAGCGATCTTCGGTCACATCGCCGACTTTAGGTTCTTGCCCCAAAAGGTTGAAAA
This sequence comes from Alphaproteobacteria bacterium, assembly GCA_045602545.1. Taxonomy (GTDB): domain Bacteria; phylum Pseudomonadota; class Alphaproteobacteria; order RF32; family CAG-239; genus RUG410. Next base: position 31,250 of record JAZSBR010000054.1, on the reverse strand, counting down.
CATATCCGCCGATGGTGCTTTCTTCATGCTCTTGGAACGGCAATTCCAAGGTTTCATAAGCATCTTCAAGAAGATAAATTCCGTCAAACTCAAAATTATCGGCATCTATCTTCTTGACCGGATCTTCAGTAACGGCATCGTGCTCATCTCTGATATCGCCGACTAATTCTTCAAAAATGTCTTCCATGGTCAAAAGGCCAGCCGTTCCGCCGTATTCATCAACAACAATCGCCAGATGAATGCGCTTTTTCATCATTTCGTGCAAAACCTCGGAAATAGATTTATTTTCCGGCACAAACAAAATGTTGCGCACCAAACGTTTAACAATATCTTTGTGCGGGGAATTGGCATTTTCCAAAATGTCGCGAATGTGAATCATACCGATAATCTGGTCTTTGTCTTCACCGCAAATCGGAAAACGAGTGTGCTTGTGCTGTTTAACAAATTCCATAATCTCTTCAAAACTGTCATCTTGATAAATGCACTTCATATCCTGACGCGGAATCATAATTTCATGAGCATAAATCTCGGAAAAAGTAATGGCATTTTGAATAATCTCACTTTCCGTATCATCAATAACACCGCCTTTTTGCGAGGCATCAATAATCAATTTTATTTCTTCTTCGGAGTGGGCATCTTCATTTTCATCAGCTTGCTGAATTTTCATGCATTTTAATATCCAAAGCGAAACGTGGTCAAAACACCAAATAATCGGAGTGCAAACTTTATTGAAGGTGTATAAAGGAATTGCAACAAATAAAGCATATTTTTCCGTGTTTTGAATTGCCATTGATTTTGGCACCAATTCACCTAAAACAACGTGCAAAAGAGTGATGAAAGTAAAGGCAATACCGAAACTTACCGAATGCAACAACACTTTATTTGAGCCGAAAAAGTCTGTGAAAAGCTCTTCCAAAAGGCGAGAAACAGCCGGCTCACCAAGCCAACCTAAACCAAGGGAAGCTAAAGTAATACCAAGTTGTGTGGCACTCAGATAAGTGTTTAAGTGCTCATTGATTTCCAAGGCGATTTTAGCGCGACGATTACCAAGGTGCGCCAACTCTTCAAGCTTGGTGCGACGAATTTTTACAACCGCAAACTCGGAAATTACAAAAAAAGCATTACAAAAAACTAAAAACAGAACTAAAAAAAGATTTATAACATAGCTATACGCGGGACTCATAAGTTTGTTTGAACATAACCTCTTAAAATTAAAACTAAAGCTAAATATACCTTATCTTTTGCATTTGTCAATAAATAATTATCATCAATTTCAAAAACTGCACATTTTTGCTTAAAAAAACGCCGAAATCGTAATCGGAATTTCGGCGAGTTTGTTAAAAAGCGTTTGTTTTGTTATTCAATGCAACAGTCAACAGCTTTTTTTACAAATCTTTTCATTTTTGCCAATGCGCCTTCGGCAACTTCTTGATGAACCGGAGCCGATGCAACCTTTATGGTTTCTTTGATTTCAACCTCAGGCATGGCTTTGGCGGCTTTTTCGGTGATTTTTTTCATTTCTTCAACATCAGGCTCAATCCATTTAAGGTCTTTGGTTTCCATCATACCCATATTTAAGCCCCAAAACAGACAATACATATCATAAGCGGCATTAAACATTTTATAGGCTTCTTCATCTTTACCCAAGGATTGTTGTTTTGTGCCGACTTCCATCAAGCGCATTGAGGTTGCAAGCAAGTGTTTTGACATGCACCAAACTTCGCCTTCATAGCTCGGAATGATTTTTTGCAACAAATTCTTACGCGTTTCTCTGATATCTTTAATCAAGTCATAATAAGAGGTTTTGCCTGTTTTGGCACCGGAAAATACCAAATGCTCTTCAATAGAAATCAAATTCATAATAGCAATACTCAAATCCTGATCTGAAGACAAATCTTTAGGATTTACCTTTTTTGTTGCATCAATACGTTCAACAAATTCTTTAACATTTCCGGCTTTTTTCAACATAACATTCTCCGTTCTTATAATAAAACCTGCATATATAATATGTTTTTATATGATGATGTCAATATTTATTTTATATTTAAGAATAAAATCTTTAAGGTGAAAAATAAAACTTGACTAATTATAAATTATATGGATTCATTTAAGGTAAATTAAACAGGAGGTGTATATGATTTTAATTACGGGCGGAGCAGGATTTATCGGTTCATCATTGGCAGATGAATTATTAAAAGCGGGACAGGATATTATTGTTGTTGATAATCTTAATGATTATTATAGTCCTGAAATAAAAGAAAATAATATTTTTTGGGCATTAACACAAAAAAATTACAAATTTTATAAAGCCGATATTGAAGATAGAGATGAATTAGAAAACATCTTTGCAAAAAATAAAATTGACGCAGTTGTTCATCTTGCTGCCAGAGCAGGAGTGCGCCCTTCTATTGAACACCCTCTGGAATATGTAAAAACGAACATATTGGGAACGGTTAATATATTAGAGCTTATGAAAAAATATGGGGTTAAAAAAATGGTTATTGCCTCATCAAGTTCGGTTTATGGTAACTGCATGGAACAAAAATTTGATGAAGAGTTGAAGGTCAGTGAGCCAATTTCGCCTTATGCCGCAACAAAATCGGCTTGTGAACAAATTTGCTATACATACAGTCATTTATATGATATGAATATCGTTTGTTTGCGTTTCTTTACGGTATTCGGACCAAGACAACGTCCTGATTTGGCAATAAATAAGTTTGTCAGACTTATAGCGGAAGGCAAAGAAGTTCCGATGTTCGGCGACGGAACAACCAAACGTGATTATACTTATATTGATGATATTGTTGCCGGAATTAAATCGGCGATTGAATACGATAAAAGCAAATATGAAATATTCAATCTCGGCGGAGGAGCGCCGATAACATTGCGTGAAATGATCCAAACGATTGAGGATGTTTTGGGTAAAAAGGCACTCATTAAAGAATATCCGATGCAACCGGGAGATGTGTATCAAACAATATCTGATTGCAAAAAAGCCGAAAAACTCTTAAATTACCATGCTAAAACAAGTTTTAAAGAAGGTATTAAAAAATTTATTTTGTGGCAACAGAATATCTTAGCATTGGATGAGGCTGTCTGATACAAGATGTTAATAACCGGTGCTTCAATACTTGACTTTTGATAATATAATAATAAACTCCCGATAGATTTTTTTATTAGGAGTTTTTTTAAAACCATGAAATATGCATTTGTTTTTCCGGGACAAGGCTCGCAATTTGTGGGAATGGGAAAAGAATTGGCTGCAAATTTTGCTTCTGCTCGTGAAGTTTTTGACGAGGTTAATGACGCTTTATCGGAAGATTTATTCAAAATTATGACGGAAGGTCCGGCAACGGAACTGACCATGACGGCAAATGCTCAACCGGCATTGATGGCTTTTTCTCTCGCACTGGTCAGAGTTTTGGAAAAGGATTTCGGTATTTGCTTGAAAGATAAAGCAACATTCGTTGCCGGTCATTCGCTCGGAGAATATTCAGCCGCATGCGCCGCCGGCGTGTTTTCGCTTTCCGATACGGCAAAATTGTTGCGCATCCGCGGTGAAGCCATGCAAAATGCCGTGCCGTTCGGAGTTGGAGGCATGGCTGCTGTCTTGGGCTTGTCCTTTAATGAGGTTGAGGCTTTGGTTGAAGCTTGTGCCGACGGCAAAGAAGTTTGTGTGGCTGCCAATGATAATTCAGACGGGCAGGTTGTTCTTTCCGGAACCATGGGCGCCATAAACAAAGCAGTTGATATTGCCGGAGAGTTCGGTGCGCGTAAATGTGTTAAATTGGACGTGAGTGCACCGTTTCACAGCCCGATGATGGCGCCGGCGGCTGAAGTTATGATGCGCGCGTTTATGCAGGTTGAAGCTCATGATGCTCAAATTCCTTTAGTGGCAAATGTTTTAGCTGAACCGGTTATTAAACATCGTGAAATCGTAAAAAATTTGATTGAACAGGTTACGGCAACCGTGCGTTGGCGTGAAACAATGTATTATTTTAAGGACCAGGGTATAACAGACTTGGTTGAATTGGGCGCGGGAAAAGTTCTTTCCGGTATAGCCAAACGCTCAAATAAAGAAATGAACTCAATTTCCATCGGAACTCCGGCGGAATTGGAGGAATTGGCTAATAATTTATAATCTTTTTTAAGAAAGGAAAAAAATATGTTCAGATTAGATGGAAAAGTTGCTCTTGTTACCGGTGCTGCCGGCGGTTTGGGACATAAAATTGCTCATACTCTGCATGAACAAGGTGCTGTTTTGGCCTTAACGGATATGAATGCCGAAAAATTGGCTGAACTCAAAAACGAAATCGGCTCAAATGTTGAAATTTTTGTGGCTAATCTTACAGATGCCGAGGCTGTTAAAAATCTTGTCAGCGAAGTTGAAGAAAAAATGGGACGCATTGATATTTTGGTAAATAATGCCGGTTTAACGCGCGATAATTTGTTTATCAGAATGAGTGATGAAGATTGGCAACTCGTTTTGGATGTTAATCTTTCCGCCGGTTTCAAGTTGGCAAAAGCCGCTGTGCGCGGTATGATGAAGCGCCGTTTCGGCCGTATTATCGGTATTGCATCGGTTGTGGGTGTTATGGGTAATCCGGGACAAGCTAATTATTCAGCCTCTAAAGCCGGTATGATTGCCATGAACAAGTGCTTGGCTCAGGAAGTCGGCTCGCGCGGAATCACCGTTAATTCAATTGCTCCGGGCTTTATCAGAACTCCGATGACCGATGTTTTGCCTGATGATGTTAAAGCAGCTCTCTTGGCAAAAATTCCGGAAGCTAAACTCGGCGAAGCTCAGGATATTGCCAATGTTGTGGCATTTTTGGCCTCTGACGAAGCACAATATATTACAGGTCAAACCATTCACGTTAATGGCGGAATGGCTATGATTTAAGCAAAACATACTTGCTTAAAAAATAAAAAATTCGCTCCTTTTATGGGGCGTTTTTTTTTGTTGATTTTTTAAGAAAACCGTTTATATAATAAAAACCGTTGGGACAGCCCATATCTCAACAGAGGTTTGACAGCCTTGAATTTCACGGGCAAAAGAAACTTTTATTTTTCATAAAAGTTGCTCTTGTCGCAGGGCTCACCAATTTGGTGGGTGTCGGCGATATAAGGCTTGCTCGAATAAACCGAACTATTTTCGTGAGATTCATAGTGTCAACACCCATCACCTTTGAATGTATAATTTGTGTGGGCTGATTGGTTTTATCAATATGGGCAAAGTTTGTGCTTTTTTAGGAAATAATTACGACAAATATCGAAATATGTATATCGGGCATAATACTCCGCCTGAGCTTAAGTTGCGCATACGTCAGGAAGTTGTCAAACTGATTGAAAATGAAGATGTTGATACATTTTTGGTCGGAGAAAAAGGCGGATATGAAATTGATGCCTATGATGTGGTTTTGGAAGTTCAAAAACAATATCCGAAAATAAAAATATATTTTGTGATATCAAGTGTGCCGGAGTTGAATGCCATCGGCGCTCATAATTACGGCGGTTATATTAATCGGCGCGGGTTTGATGATTTTATTTATCCGCCGAGATGTGAATTCGGCTATAAAAGATTGGCTATTGTTTATCGCAATCGCTATATCATAGAAAATTCTGATTTTATTATAGCATACAATGAACATGAAGGCAAAGCCTATGAGTTTTGCAAAGCCGCCCGAAGCAAAGGCGTTAAGGTGATTGAATTATCGGAAAAGAAAGCAGGTTGATTTATATGGTTAAAAATGCTCCTTTTATTGGCGGATAGAGTGAGATTGGCTTGATTTTTTTTTACTTAAAAAAAATCTGCGCCGCTGCGTCGGCTATCAGCTAATCGCTGACCGGCATCCTAAAGTCTGCCTTAGCCTCCTTGTCGAATCCACGTTTCGAGGGTTCAAATCCCTTCTCCCGCATCAACATAAAAAAGCACCCTGGTGGGTGCTTTTTTATGTTGGCGGATAGAGAGGGATTCGAACCCTCGGTACCCTTTGGAGGTACACACGATTTCCAATCGTGCGCCTTCGACCACTCGGCCATCTATCCAAAGGCAAGCGGGAATTTATTACATTATTTTTAAGATTGCAAGTGTTTTTTTATTTTTTGCCGCAAAAAAATAAAAAGTCCTTGATTTTTATGATACAGCCGTTATAATGCGCCCGATTTATTATATAAAGAAAGGACTGATTTATGCTTAATCCTAAAAATAATGCCGCATTTTTAAGAGTGGCGGTTTTAACCGAAGTTGCAAGAAGTTTTATCAATAATGATTTTGCCGATGCCGATAATCTGCCGGAAAAAATTGTGCCGGATTCAAATAAGGCTCTGCGCGGTTCAATTGAACAAGACCGCTTGGTTGCCAAATATCAGGCAATGGCGGCAATGGGATTTACTCCCTGCAATGAGGATTATAATCAGCCTTTGAAAGAATTTGCCGATAAGGCATTGAACCGTGAAAATCTTGAACCGGCAACCGTTTCGGTTTTGCCGGAAGCTTGCAATGCCTGCATGAAAACGCAATACACCGTCACGGATATGTGCCGCGCCTGTGTGGCTCGCCCGTGCGAAGTTAATTGCCCGAAAAAAGCAATTACGGTTGAAACAAAAGCGCATATTGACCAAAATTTGTGCATTAAATGCGGACTATGTCACGGCAATTGCCCGTACGGCGCAATCAATAAGGCCGTTGTGCCGTGTGAAGACGCTTGTCCGGTCGGCGCTATCACAAAGGATGAAAACGGTGTTGAGCATATTGACAATGATAAGTGCATTTCTTGCGGAAAGTGCATTCATTCCTGCCCGTTCGGCGCGATTGTGCATAATTCGCAAATGATTGATGTCTTAAAAGTTTTGAAAAACCCGAACAAAAAAGCAGTTGCTATGTTGGCGCCGGCGGTTGTCGGACAGTTCGGCAATGATTTGGGAAAAGTTATTTCCGCTTTCAAAAAACTGGGATTTGATGCGGTGGTTGAAGTTGCGCAAGGTGCCGATATTACAACAGCTACCGAGGCGGCAGAATTTATTGAACGCATGAAAGAAGGGGCAACATTTATGACCACCTCATGCTGTCCGGCATGGATGAAAGCGGCGGAAAAGCACATTCCGGAGATTAAGCCTTATATTTCTTCGACCGGAAGCCCGATGTATTATATTGCCGAAATCGTGAAAAAAGAATTGCCGGACTATGTTTCGGTATTTGTGGGACCTTGCTTGGCAAAGCGTTTGGAAGCCGAGAAAAATCCGAATGTTGATAATGTTTTGGTGTTTGAAGAAGTTCAGGCTATGTTCGCCGCGGCTGAAATTGATGTTGCAAAGATGGAGGCTGATAAGTTTGCCGTTGAATCATCAGGGCAGGGGCGTAAATATCCGCTTTCCGGCGGTGTTGCCGGTGCGGTGGCATTTGTGGTCGGTGACAAGGCGGAATATAAGCCTTTAAGAATTGACGGTTTGAATAAAGACGCCGTTCGTCAGCTCAAGATGTTTGCCGCCAAAGGTAATGCCGGTGAAAACAATATGATTGAAGTTATGTGTTGCGAGGGCGGTTGTATTGCCGGCCCTGGGACTGTTGCCATGCCGAAACGCGCCGCTTTGCAAGTTGAAAATTATGTCAAAGCAAGCGAAGATATGGACGTTTGAGAAAAGTAAGAAAAAGGAAAAGGCTGTCGTTTGTTCGGCAGCCTTTTTGCTTTACAGTTTGAAAGTGATTGTTACGCTGTTATTATTGTCGTCAGTTAAAACTTCAGCTGCTTCTGCCGGTGTATAGATTTTCCTAAAGCACCAACCATCATCAAGCTTAAAACTTTGGCTCTTACATCTGGTGCATTTAAGATTTGCGTTCATTTTTGTGCATCCGTCAGGAAATAACTCGACTTGATCTAATATTCTTGATACAGCTTCTTTGCAATCGTCATTTTTACATGAATCAGCTATTTTTTTCTTGCAATCGGGTGCTCCGCAAATAATCTGTCCGTCAAGAGACCAATATTTGAAAGCACTCCAATTAAGTGTGTTGACATTTTCAGGTATTATTATATTTCCATGTATATGTGTATTCAAAAGAGAGAATTCCCCTAAGGACACGGCATTGTCTGAAATTACAATATTTCCATACAAATCATTACTTCCAAAAGAATTTGCTCCCAAACTATTGAAGGTAAGGTATCCATTTTTTCCATATATCTTAGAAGAAGTATTACCAAAAGCTAAGCTTCCTACACTAAATTCTCCATCAAGAATGATTTTGTTGATTGTTATGTTTTCGGCATTATTTTCATAAGTTTTTTTATCAAAGAAGTAACTAGCAATGGAAGCATTATTACCGCCGGTAACTGTTAATATACCGGTATTATCATCATATGAATATGAACAATTGGTGCCGCAATTGCCACTGTTTTGCCAAGTTCTGCATGTGCCGTTATTGTCCTTTATGCATTCAGCATAAACAAAACAGGGAAACAACAAAATTTGAGCTATTATATAAATTTTTTTCATTTCAAAGTCTCCATCTCATTATTATTACAAAGCAAAACCCGTCATTCTTTGACAAGAAAGGCGGGCGGATGTTAGAAACCGTACTACATTAAACGGCTCGGCGTTTTCGCGCTTTTAAGAGAGCCTTATTGCACCGACATCCGCTCCACAAAAAAGAACGAAATATCGGTATAAAACAACCATGTCGCAATATTACGCGACTTTTAATGTAGTAAGGGTTTCTATGCCCTAAAATGACTTGCGCCATTTATGAGATAAATATTACCACATCAACTTCGTGTTTGTCAAGTCGTTTTGCAAAATGCCGATTGCAAAATAAGTGCTTGCATTTATTTTTTCGAGGTGCTATACGATATTAACTAAAATAACAAACGGGCAAAAATTATGCAAAAAATCAGTGCGGAAAAATTAAAAGAAATACTGGGGCTTAATTCAAAAGTTGATGATGTTGAGGTGGAAAAAATTTCAACCGACAGCCGTAAGGTTGATGAAAAAAGTTTGTTTATAGCCCTTAAAGGCGAAAATTTTGATGCGCACGATTTTGTTAAAGATGTTTATCAAAAAGGTTGCCACTTAATGGTGGTTAATCGCCTGATAGACGGGGTGCCGGCTGAAAAACAATTGGTGGTGAACGATACGCTTGAGGCTTATGGCAAAATCGGTGCTTATAATCGCAGTTTGTTCAAAGGAACGGTTATCGGACTGACCGGAAGTTCGGGCAAAACCACCACGCGCGAGGAAATCGCTTTTTTGCTTTCCAAATTCGGCAAAGTTTATTCCACAAGCGGAAATCATAACAATTTTGTGGGTGTTCCGCAAAGCTTGTGCGAAATGGATATGTCCGCCGATTATGCCGTTTTGGAAATGGGGATGAGCGCAAAAGGTGAAATTTCAAGGCTCACAAATCTGGTTAAGCCGGATATTGCGCTTGTTACCAATGTTTATCCGATGCATATTGAGTTTTTTGAAAATTTTGAGGGTATTGCTCACGCTAAAGCCGAAATTTTTGAAGGCTTGAAACAAGGCGGAATTGCCATAATCAATGAAGATACGAATTTTGCCGATATTTTGCTGGCTGAGGCGCAAAAAAAAGCCGGAAAAATCATCACTTTCGGCAAAAATCATCACCCGCAAGTTCAATTTGAAACCAAAGAAAGCGGTGAACATCATCTTTATAATGCTTGGTGCGCGCTTTCGGTTGTTGAAGCCTTGGGCTTGGATGTTGAAAAAGGCGCCGGTTTTATCAAAGATTTCGGAGCACTTGAGGGTAGGGGCAAAAAGCATGTTCTTGCCATTAAAAACGGCACATATACTTTGATTGATGACAGCTATTCCGGTCAGCCGGAAGCCATGATTCTGGCGATTAAATCCTTGAGCGATAAAAAAACAACGGGGCGAAAAATCGCCGTTTTGGGCAAAATGGGCGAACTTGGCAAAACTACCAAAGCGCGCCATGAAGAGGTGGGAAAATGCGTGGCAACAAGCAACATAGATGTTGTTATCGGTGTTTGTCCCGAGATGAAAGATATGCTTTCTCAACTTCCGAAAACAATTGAACAGCATTATTTTGAAAATAAGGACGGAATAGTTGAATTTTTGCTTGAAAAATTATTGCAAAAAGATGATATTGTGCTTATAAAAGGTTCACACTATTCTTCAAAACTTTTTCAGGTTGCAAGTGAGCTAATTAAACGAGGAGAAATAAAAAAATGAAATGCCCGTTCTGCGGATGTGAAGAAACTCAGGTTAAGGATTCGCGCAATACCGATGATAATTCTTCGGTGCGTCGCAGGCGTGAGTGTCCGGAGTGCGGTTCGCGTTTCACAACTTTTGAACGTGTGCAACTTCGCGAATTGGTAGTGGTGAAAAAAAACGGCGAAAAAACTTTGTTTGACCGCGATAAGCTGGAAAAATCAATCGCTTTGGCCGTGCGCAAACGCCCGATTTCATCGGAACGAGTCGAAAAAATCGTGAACTCGTTGCAACGCAAGTTTGAAAGCTCGGGCGAAAGTGAAATAACCACTAAACAAATCGGCGAAAGCGTTATGGAGGCATTGTCACATCTGGATAATATCGCCTATATTCGCTTTGCCTCGGTTTACAAGGATTTTCGCTCTATCAAAGATTTGGAAGATTTCGTCGCCACTATTGAAAAATTGGCTAATCATGAAGATATATAAGGAATAAAAGATGGCTAAATATGTTTCGGAAAAAATCAAAATGAAATCAGGTGCAAGGCTGGCAGCCGTTCAGGCCTGCTATATGGCGGCATTCGGTCAGCTCAGCGTTGATGAGGTGATTGAAGAGTTTGTTAAAGGCGAGGTCGGCCGCTTTGTTATTGATGACAGCGAAGGCGAATCAAAAGAAAAATTGGTGGAAATCGGCGCTATTGATACCGAATATTTTGAAAAACTCGTGCGCGGTATTCATACCAAAAAAGAAGAACTGGAAAAGTCACTTAACTTGTATTTGCGCGGTGAGTGGGCTTATGAAAAAATGAACGGAACTATGCAGGCGCTCTTGTTGTGCGCAATTTATGAGCTTGTTTATACCACCGATGTTGATACAAAGGTTTTGATTCAGGAATATGTTGATTTGGCTTATGCTTTCTTTAGCAAAAATGAGCCGAAAATGGTTAATGCCGTTTTGGATCAGATTGCCAAGAGTGTGAGAGGTTAAGTATGGCGGTTTTGAAGCTTTATGAATATCCGCATCCGGTGTTGCGTAAAAAATGCGAAAAAGTGGGCAAAGTTGATGATGAACTGCGCTCGTTTTTGCGTGATATGCTGGAAACAATGTATGCCGACAAAGGTTGCGGGTTGGCTGCACCGCAAGTCGGAGTTTCAAAACGGATAGTGGTTTTGGATTATGCCACCGAAGATGATGATGAAAAAAAGCCGATGTTTCTGGTTAATCCGGAAATTATTTGGAAATCAGACGAAAAAATAATGTTTTGTGAAGGGTGCTTATCGCTTCCGGACCAGCGTGCCGATGTTGAGCGCCATGAAAAAGTGCGTGTGCATTATGTTGACTATAACGGTGCGGAACAGGAAATTTTAGCAGGCGGTCTACTCGCTATTATTTTGCAACACGAAATAGACCATCTGGACGGTATTTTATATATTGACCATTTGAGCCGCTTAAAACGCGACAGATTGCTCAAAAAACTGGAAAAATACCGCGAAGAAAAATCAGAAAAATAACTTTTATAACGGAGATAAAAAATGGAAGAAATAAATAAAGAAGTTCCTTTTGTTAAATACAAAAAACCGCATCCGCCTTTTAAGCCGGAGCATAAACCGCCATTCGGCGCGCGCATGGGGCGCTTTTCGGCTCTTGTTTTGGCTTTAGGCATTGCTTTAGGCGGATTTTTTCCCGGCTATTATTACTACAAAGCAAAAATCAATTTTAATACCGTTAGCGTTAAAGGTCTGGCTGAAAAAGATGTTGTTTCCGATTTGGCGGTTTGGGATTTGAAATTTGTTTCAACCGGTAATGATTTGGCTAAAACTCAGGCTGAAATGGAACGTCAGGCCGGTTTAATTATGGACTTTTTAAGCGAAAAAGGTTTTAAGGCCGAAGAAATTGACAGCGGACGCTTGGAAACCAATGATTTAATGGCAAACCCTTGGCGCGGTAATGATGTTATTACCTCACGCTTTATTTTGTCGCAAACAATAACTGTTCGCTCAAACAATGTTAATTTAGTGGCGCAAGCTTTGTCTGAAACAAACAGTTTAATTTCCAAAGGTGTGATTTTTGACAGCCAAAACAGCGGGTATCCGGTTTCGTATATTTATACAAAGCTGAATGAAATTAAACCGCAAATGCTGGAAGAAGCAACCAAAAATGCGCGTGAAGCGGCTTTGGAATTTGCGAAAAGCAGTAAGAGTAAGGTTGGCAAAATTCATCAGGCAAATCAGGGCGTTTTCTCTATTTTGCCGCAAGATGACACGGTTAACGCCATTGCTTCACAGCAAATAAACAAAAAAGTCCGCGTTGTTTCAACGGTGGAATACTTCTTGGAGTAATGTAGTTTTTTTAGTAAACAAACTCCCGAATAGTTATGATATTTGCTATTCGGGAGTTTTAGTTAATAAAATGTGAAGGTTATACAGCATTTATTATTTTCGTTATCGCATTTTGAGCAGTATTCAGTTGCTTTAGATACAGAAATCGGATAATCTGTTGTATTGGTAAAGAATGTACGATAGTCTTCTTCTAAATAACCATATCCCCAATCACAAGCTTCTGTTCTAAACGGACCTATCCCTACTGACATAATTATATCTTTGCCATAATCTTGTGAGGCAAGAGCAATACAAGCTTCCTTAGGTAATTGGCAAAAAGATACATCTGCTTGATTTGCGCATGAGCCAGGGAAAAATTCACCTCCGAAAGCATGCGAAAAAACGCAGTTGTTCTCACAACTTATGCTTCCATCATTTGAAAGATGATTTAGCATTTCATCAGGTAGAATAATGGATGACGTTTCATCATAATCATCAGATAAAAAGCTGTAAATATCCTCTACATAACCATTTTTAATCTGCTCCGCAAAAACAATTCTAATATTATTTATTACGGTATTTGCTTGATATAGAAGTTTATTTATCTTAAACTTTGTCATTGCTCTAGTATAACCGGTAATACCACCAACGGAGAGAACGCCGATAATAGCCAATACGCCGAGCATTTCAATCATAGAACGACCGTTTTGATTTAAATTTGTCATTGTTTTTTCCTTTCTTTTTTTATATAGCACAAAAGAAAAAACCTCCGAACGGAGGTCGGAAGCTACAAACTATTTTCAACCACATAGCGCAACGTATTCAAACCCAAAGGTTTTTATTCCGCTACCTTCCGACCATTAAGTCGGAATATTTTATGCTTGCATTGCAAGCAGGTTGAAATGAGGCTTGTAGACCTCCGAGCCTTTTATGCTCAACTTTAATGCTAGCAAATTTTTTTCCAAAAATCAAGCTGTTTATTAAAAAATGAGGTTTTTCGTCTTTAAAAATCTTGATAAATACTATATTTCTATTGCATTATTGTCGATATCGGCAGATATTGCATATAGAATTTTCGTTATATAAGGGGATAGCAAATGTATGAAATTTTGAACACAATTAACTCGCCGGCGGATGTTAAAAAACTAAATGCCGAACAGCTTAAAACATTGGCTGAAGATATCAGAGAGGCGCTTTTCAACCGCTTGACCAAAATCGGCGGGCACTTCGGTCCGAACTTCGGTATTGTTGAGGCTGAAATTGCCATGCACTATGTTTTTGATTCGCCAAAAGATAAGTTTGTGTTTGATGTTTCACACCAAAGCTATCCGCATAAAATGCTGACCGGGCGCAAAGCCGGCTATATCAATGACGCTTGCTTTAAGGAAGATTCCGGCTATACCAATCCGGAAGAGAGTGAACACGATTTGTTTAATGTCGGGCATACCTCAACTTCCGTTTCGCTTGCCGGCGGTCTTGTTAAGGCGCGTGACTTAAAGGGTGAAAAGTATAATGTTATCGCGCTTATCGGTGATGGCTCTTTAACCGGCGGTGAAGCCTTAGAAGCTCTTGATTTCGCCGGCTCGGAAATAAAGTCAAACTTTATCATTATCGTCAATGATAATCAGCAGGCAATTGCCGAATGTCATGGCGGTATTTGTGAAAACTTAAACGAATTGCGCGCCAGCAAGGGAACTTCGGCAAACAACATATTTAAGGCTTTCGGGCTTGATTATATCTATGAAGAAAACGGCAACGATATTGAAGCCATGATTAAGGCTTTGCAAAAGGTTAAAGATGTTGACCACCCGATTGTTTTGCATATCAACACGCAAAAAGGCAAGGGCTATAAGTTGGCGGAAGAAAATCGCGAAAGCTGGCACTGGTGCCTGCCGTTTGATAAAGAAAGCGGAAAGCCGACAATTTCTTTTCCGGCAGAGAGCTATACTTCTCTGGCTCGTGATTATATTATGAATAAAGCACAGTCCGATAAGGATTTTGTGGTGATTACGCCTGCTATGCCGATGACTGCCGGATTAACTCCTGATTTGCGCGCAAAACTCGGGACGCAATACGAAGATGTCGGAATTGCCGAAGAACATGCCGTTGCTTTTGCTTCAGGTATTGCCAAAGCCGGCGGAAAACCATTGGTTGTTACCAATTCAACATTTATTCAACGCACTTATGACCAGGTTTCGCAAGATGTGTGCATCAATAATAATCCGGTAACGATTTTGCTCAATTATTCGTCGTTTGACGGCTTGACCGATGTTACGCACTTGGGAATTTTCACAATTGCCGCATTTGCCAATATTCCGAATTTGGTGATGTTGGCACCAAGTTCTAAAGAAGAATACTTGAATATGCTTGAGTGGTCGGTTGAACAAACAAAGCATCCGGTTATGATTTTGATGCCGGGAAATGCCGTAACTTCGCGCGATGCAGACAAGAATTTTGATGCAATTAACACTTTCAAAATTGAAAAATCCGGCGAAAAAGTGGCAATTTTGGCGCTTGGTGATTTTTATCAACGCGGCGAAGAATTGGCTCAGCAAATAGAAGAAAAACTGGGCTTTAAGCCGACTTTGATAAATCCGCGTTTTGCTTCCGGTATTGATGAAAATTGCTTAAACGATTTGAAGAAAAATCATCAACTTGTCATCACGCTTGAAGATGGTATTTTGGATGGCGGTTTCGGTCAAAAAATTGCGTCATTCTATGGCACAAGCGAGATGAAAGTTAAGACTTATGGCTTGAAAAAAGAATTTTATGACCGCTACAATCCGCAAGAATTGCTTGAAAGCTTAGGTATGACTTCTAAACAGATTGTTGAAGAAATAAAAAAGCTGATTTAAGTTGATGAAGAAACAAGCACCATCGGTTGATTCGGTGGTAAGTCCTTATTTATATTGCAAAAAAAGGATTTTTGCCTGACCATATGTGCGCTCGTCAAATTGCACAAAGTCTTGCGGTAAAGCAAAATCTTCGGAATGGCGCACCTCAATAAGGCATATTGCGCCTTCTTTCAGCCAATTTTTTTCCACCAGTTCCGCAAGTGCTTTTTCGCTTAAACCTTTATCATAAGGAGCGTCAGAAAAAACAAAATTATACTGTTTTGCGGAGTGTGGCAAGTTTGCGGCGTTTGCCTTAATAATCTTTATTTTTTGTTTGTCATCGGCAAAAAGCGTCGCATTCTTTTTGACCAATTCGGTGTTTATATCAACAAAAGTTACACTGTTCATACCGCGCGAAAGTCCCTCAAAGCCGAATGCTCCGGTGCCGGCAAAAATATCCAATAAATCAAATGCGGAATAATCACTGCCAAAACGCGAATTTAAGATATTAAAAAGTGCTTCTCTGGCACGTTCCGATGTCGGGCGGACAGTCATATCCTTTGGGGTGAAAAGTTTTTTTGAGCGATATTTTCCGGCAACGATTCTCATAACTCAAAACTGCTCCCGAGTTGCTCTTTTAAGACTTTTTGCGGAATTTCTTTGACTTCGCCTTTTTTTAAGCTTCCAAGCTGAAACGGACCGTATGAAAGCCGAATCAGGCGCGCAACTTCTAAGCCGGCATACTTCATCAATTTGCGAATTTCGCGATTTTTCCCTTCGCTTAAAGTTATGTTGAGCCAGCTGTTTGAACCGTTTTGGCTCTCAATTTCTATTTTTACGGCGCCATAATCTACGCCGTCAACGGTTACGCCTTTTTCAATTTCCGCGAGTTTATTTTTATTTAAATTGCCGTGAACGCGCACCTTATAACGGCGTTTCCAACCATTTTGCGGTAGTTCCAGTTTACGCGAAAGTTCGCCGTTGTTGGTGAGCAACAATAGACCTTCGGAGTTCAAATCCAAGCGTCCGACACTGACAACGCGAGGCATTCCCGCCGGCAGATTATCAAAAACCGTAGCACGATTTTTTTCGTCTTTGTGTGAGGTTACAAGCCCCACAGGTTTGTGATAAAGCCAAAGTCTGGTGACTTCGGTTTTCGGCAGTTTTTCGCCGTCAAGCAGTATATTTTCGTTTCCTTCCACCAGTGTTGCCGGAGTTTCAACGATTTCGCCGTTTATCGTAACGCGCTTTTGCTCAATCAGCTTTTCTGCCTCGCGACGTGAACAAACTCCGCTACGTGCCATAAATTTTGCCAGTCTTTCTGCCATTTTTTTGTTTCCTTTTTTAATTTATCAGCTATAATATGCATAATTTATGAAAAAAAGGTTAGCTATGACAAAAGAAGATTATATGAGGATAGCTCTTGAATTAGCAAAAGAAGCGGCAAAAAATGATGAAGTGCCGATTGCCGCGTTGATTGTGGATCCGGCTTCAGGTGAAATTGTTGCAAGCGCCGCAAATGAGAGTGCGCACTCGGGTGATGCGACATCTCACGCTGAAATTTTGGCGATTCGCCGTGCTTGCGCAAAGCTGAAAACAACAAGGCTTTGGGACTTGGATATGTATGTGACCTTAGAGCCTTGCACTATGTGTGCGGCGGCAATTTCTTTTGCACGTATTAAAAATTTGTATTTCGGGGCTTTGGATGAAAAAGGCGGTGCAGTTGTAAGCGGAGTCAAGTTTTATGAAGCTTCCACCTGTCATCACAAACCGAATGTGGAACAAGGAATTTTGGCTGAAGAATCGGCAACTCTGTTGAAAGAATTTTTTTCCAAAAAACGCTCATAAAAATAAAGAACTGCCTTATCATCAGCGATAAGACAGTTTCTTTTTACTTCTCTTCTTTGACCTTTGCCTCACGACGCACCATGGTCAGAGGGTTGAAAGGTACATCGTCAACGAGGTATTCCTCTCCGCCGCAGTTGCGGGTGATAAGAACCTCGCGACCATCGGTCAGGCGGAACATTGTGCCAACCTGAAGCACCCAAGCCTGAGTGTCTGGGTGTGTCTCGACAACCTTACCAGTCTCCCAGCTCTTGTAGACACCATTCTCAAGAGTGCAGGGGGTAACAGCCTTAATGTAAGGGTTATCATACTCATTGAAACGAGGCACTCGTGGCCAACGCAAACCCTGAGGAAGATCAATCAGGGCAAAAAATTTTTTCTGGTTCATAATCTATATATTTTAATAGTGAAACTGGTAGGGCTTATATCATTTTTTTTGGCTTTTGTCAAGTACTTTTGTTTGAAAAATGTAAAAATTTTCCAAACAAAAGTTTCTAAAATCAGCAACAAAAAATTATGGGTTGCGAGAGTTTCCGCCGTTATTATGGGTATTTGTCGGCGCTGGAGCAGGCGCAGTATTGGTATTTGTGTTGCGACGCAAAAATTCCGGATGCTTGTCATAGAAGGCATCATATTGCAAGCGCCCCATAACTTTCGGCATATTGATTTCATCGCAACCGCAGTTTTTCAGGCGCTCGTTGACATCTTCAAAACTGTTGCGAGCGGCATCAAAGATTTCTTTACAGATCATATTATCGGCACGCTTTGCACCTTTTGCCGCAACATTTCCGACATCTTTAGCTTCTAAGAAGGCTTCTTCAAGCTCTCTGTCTGCTTCTTTCATGCAACGAGGCAAGAGAAGCTCATAAAGTTCAACCATTTGTTCTTTGGAAAGTTTATGCGGTTCAATATCAAGACCGGCATCTTTTATACGACGCTTTTCAACATCGTTTAACTCTGGGCTCTGAGCGATTGTTCCTTTTTGAACTTCGGAATCATATACCGAGAATAAGCGATTGAAAGCATAATATATGGCAACTTTCTTTACGGCGCTCATTTTAGGATCTTTTCCGGCGGCACGTAGCTTTTGGCTCATTCCGCCTTTAAGGACGGCACCATAAGCACCGGCAAACGGCTCGTAATAGTGAGAAATAATCAGCGAATCGATATATTCTTTTTCGGATGTATCAGGCTCTTTACCTTTCTTCTCATAATTTTCCTTCATTTGCAAGCCAAGGCGGAATTTGTATTTTGCATAAGCTTCATCGCTCAGCTTTTTCTTGGCAGCCTCTAACATACCTTGCGCTTTTGCACGATCTATGCTCATACCGATAGGCACAATTCCTTTTTCAGCCAAGGCAATTCGCCATATTTTCTTATCGGAATCCGGAACTCCTTTCGGGAATCTGATGTGCGTCAAACCGGCATCTTTGAACTGACCGACCAAGGCATTGACCATATCTTCACTAACCTTTTTATTGTCACGCATATGGTAGGCGAAATGTAAACCGCCTTCGGAATCTTGAGTAACAAAAAGCTTAAATGAATAGGTATATTTAGGTTTTCCGTTTTTATCTTTACGGCCGTTTTCCGCCATATTGTTTTTATCAGGACTGTCAAAGAACGTATATACCGTCCATGAAGAGCCGAATATTCCGCTTGCCACATGTCCCTTAAAATAAGACATATTGCGCTCTTTGCCCAATGCCTCTTCAAACATTTTCTTTTCTAAGGTTTCTTCAAATTTCTTGCGCTTGATTTTCAAATCTTTTTTGGAAGAATTATTATTGCTGTGGTTGCGAACAAAAGGTTTTTTTACGCGCTCCTTCAATTTTTCCCAAAAACTTTTATCTTCATTATTTGAGGTTGCAAAATTTTGATATAATCTGTCAGCGGACGAAGGTTCTCCGGTAATCGGAGTATCTGAATAATCTTCAGCCACATTGTCATTTTGAGAGGTGGAAGAATAAACTTCTTCTTTTAATAAATCGGCATCAAGTTTTTCCTGATGTTTGCGAGCAATCTCTTCGCGCTTGTTTGCCTCGTGTTGCAATTCATTCAAAAGGCTATGGAATTTATCCTCATTTTCAATGCCGTCAAATGAGAAAGGAAAATCGGCAGAAAGTGTTGAAAAACCGTGAGATTCGCAAAAAGCAAGAATTTTTTGCAAATTATCTTTGCTCAAATTTGGCACATCATCGCTATCCATCGCAATTTTGAGCTGATGTTCACGCTTGCCGTTCACCGGATTATCGTGCTGCTGTAGTGAAAGATAAAAATCCGGTGTTTCATCATCAATACTAACTTTTAAGGCAATATTTTTTCCCACACCGGTACCATTGGCCAAATCGGCAAAATAGCTGTCATCTGTGTTTGTTCCGCGGGCATAATCCTTGGAAATTTCAACCATTTCAAGGTTGACGCCTTCATTTGAGCAATCTTCAATTTTCTTAATGCGGTGCAGATAGGCAAAATCGTCGCCGTATTTTTTTAACAATGCCAACTCATTGTTGAAGTCTTGCACCTCATCACGGGCAATATCCAACTCAGAATTGAATTCATGACGCGCTTTAAGAGCATCTTCTTGTGAAAAATCATTATCATCACTGCTTATATCCGTTTCCGAAAGAGAATTTTCAAGCATAAGCTTATCATCAACAAGCCTTTTATAGCGGTCGGCAATTTCAAGCTGACGCTTTTGATATTCTTTTTCCAACTCCTCAGCCGTTTGTGAAATTGAAGCATCAGGAACAACATTATTTTCAAGCAGTGTGCGAATCATTTTGAACTCCTCACAATTTATTTTCCTACAATCTACCATAAAATAATTAAGATTTCAACTATTTTTTTGACAAAAATTGCAGATTTTGCAATTTAAAGCATAAAAGCGCAATAAATCTTGACAACAGGGTTTCTCTTTGTAAAATTATCATCAAAATTTATTAAAAGAAGTATAACATGGTAAAAATAATTACACCGAAAGAGGCAATGTCATTTTTCAAAAGCGGTCAGACAATTATGGTCGGCGGTTTTTTGAACTGCGGTTCTCCGTCCTTGGTGATTGATGAGTTACTAAAAACAGATGTTAAAGATTTGACGCTGATTGCCAATGATACCGAAACTCCTGATGCCGGTAGAGGAAAGCTGATCACAGCAAAAAAAATCAAAAAGGCGATTGTTTCGCATATCGGCACAAATCCGGAAACGGTTGCGCAATATAATGCCGGTGAAATAGAAGTTGATTTGGAACCGCAAGGCAGTTTGGCGGAGCGTATTCGGGCGGCAGGCGCCGGTTTGGGCGGAGTTTTAACTCCGACAGGCGTAGGTACAAGTGTTGCCGAAAACAAACAGATTATCACCATTGACGGCAAGGAATATCTTTTGGAAAAGCCTTTGTTTGCCGATATTGCCCTTGTTTATGCCACATATGCCGATAAATACGGAAATTTGGCTTTTTACGGCTCAACCAAAAACTTTAATGCGTTGATGCCGTCGGCGGCTAAAATCGTGATTGCCGAGGCAGATGAACTGATTGAGCCGGCAATAAATCCGAATCATGTTGTTGTGCCGTCAATTTATGTTGATTATCTGATTATAAAGGATAAGAACAATGCTTGATAAAAACGAGATTCAAGAAGTTATTGCCGCAAGGGTTGCTAAAGAATTCAAAAACGGCGATACGGTCACTTTGGGAATAGGCTTGCCGACCAAGGCCTTAAAATATTTACCGCAAAATATTAAAGTTTTGGTTCAATCGGAAAACGGGGTGCTTGGCGTCGGAGCATATCAGACCGATGAAAACCGCGATTCAAGGATAGTTAATGCCGGCGGTGTAGGGGTTACCATAAGTGAGGGCGGTTGCTTTATGGATAGTTTAACTACCTTTTCAATGATGCGTGGCGGACATATTGATGTTACGGTTTTGGGGGCATTACAGGTTGATGCCGAGGGCAATCTCGCCAACTGGTGCATTCCGCATAAATTTACCCCCGGTATGGGCGGGGCAATGGATTTGGTTGTCGGTACCAAAAAGCTGATTATTGCCATGGAACATACCGCCAAAGGTGCGCCGAAAATTTTACGC
This sequence comes from Alphaproteobacteria bacterium, assembly GCA_045602545.1. GTDB lineage: Bacteria > Pseudomonadota > Alphaproteobacteria > RF32 > CAG-239 > RUG410. The sequence continues at coordinate 9,984 of JAZSBR010000054.1, read as the reverse complement.
CGTTGCACATTACCGCTGACGGCAGAACATAAAGTTGATATGATAGTTACCGAAAAAGCGGTTTTTGAAATTAAAAATCGCCGGCTTTATTTAACTGAAATAAATCCGGCATCTTCACTTGAAGACATCAGACAAACAACCGAGGCTGATTTTGAAATCACCTTGAAATAACGATATTTTTAAAAAACTTTTTGCTTTACATTTTGCTAGGATGCAATAAGAGATGGGGATTACTTATGAGGCCTCCACCTTGAAGGCGGGTAGGACAGTAGAAAGATTCAGCTGAGATTATCGGTTCGCTTAACACGCCCGATAATGACAGTTTCTGTTTTTTTGGGATTCTTCGCCTACCGCTCCTAGCAATTAAAGTCCCTTAGTTTTTCAAATAGAAAAAGTCGTAAATTTTAGCAAAAATGATGTTTGTGTACACAAAAATCAAGGTTCCGACGGTATAGCTCAGCCAATTTTGCAAGCCTAAAATCGCGTCAATGCGGTCAAATAAAGCTTCAGGAAACAATAACACTGCCGAAATAATCACAAAGTTTGCGTAGTTGCCTTTTATCTTGTCGCCGGCTTTTTTGAATGAGGCATTTGTTCCGCGCAAAGATGATATCCACGCCAGATAAGGCTTGCATATCAATATCGGCGCCAACAGCGATAAAATTGAACAAACAATGAAAATTTCCACTAAGGAAGCACTGATATCTTTCGGTGAGGATAAATTCTCAACAGCCGCCGTGTATTGTTCGTAAAAGTTTAAGTATATCTCATTAAAGCCTAAAAACAGCGGTATCATCGGCATAAAAATAATGCTTACCGTAACTAAAAACATTATGACTAGGGCTTTTGTTGACGGAGATAAACTTGAAAAAATCGCCTTATCAAAAATATATGGCTTCAGGTTGTAGTAATAGCGATAAAACCAGCACCAAAACAGATAATATGAGATTAGCCAAAGAATGCTGAACGGGTTTGAAATTCCGCCGAGAGATTTCAAAAACAGCATGAAAACCATATTTATTACAGCCACGCACAATACAAATTGCTTGTTTGCCGTCATATAGGAAAAAGTATCCTTGAACAGCGCTTTAAGCTTCAATCTTATGATTTTTTGTTTTTGTTTGCGTTTAAGTTCAGGCATTTAGGGTTTCCATATTGAGTTTATATCCGCCTTTATCGGTTATGATAAGTTGCGAGGCTCCGTTTTTTTCAACTTTTCGACGCAAGCGATATATGTGCGTTTCAACCGTATGAGTTGAAACATCTTCGTTATATTTCCAGACATTTTTCTGCAACTCGGTTTTGCTGATAAAAATATCGCGGAATTTATACAAATATTTTATGATTTCAACTTCTCTTTCCGTGAGCTTTATCACTTCATTTGAAATGCAATTTTTGATTTCTTTTTCCAGCGGGTGAAGTTCATAAGAGCCAAAAGAAAGATATCCGTCTTTTGAGTTATCAAGTTTGTTGTTTGCCGAACGCAAAATATCAACAAAATGCATCAGTGAAAAGGGTTTTTTCAAGCTGATATTCAAACTGTTTTGTTCCGTAAGAGGTTTATCGGCATATAAATAAATCAGCGGAATGCTTTTCAGTTGGTTTCTGATGCGATGATATTCTTGCGGATTGTCATCAATAATGGCAATATCCGGCGTAATTTCATCATCATTGTCGCATGATTTGAATTCCGGAGCATATTTTTCAATTTGCGCTCTTAAATCGGCAATAAAATCACTGTTGTCAGAACAAAAAGCAATACCTGTCATTGCAAATTTCCGTTATAATTCAAGTTCTAATCCGGCAATAACCGCAGTACCGCGATTGCTTGTCACTTTATTTTTTACACCTTTGTATTCAGCAAATGCCGTTGCCAGATAAAAAGCGACATTTTTATGAAAAGCATAGCGGTTGGCAAAAGTGATGATGTGGTCTTCATTGTCAGTTTTATCGGCCTTTGAATTAAAATAGGTTAAGCCCGTTTTAAATGGTCCGATTTCATAGCTGATGCCGACATTATATGCTTCAGAGCGTCTGAATCCGTCATAAAAATACGGAATATCAAGATCTTTAGAGGAATTTAAGGCATAATCGTGAGAAGATGTGAAACTCTTGCGATATGAACCGCCCAATGTCCAGCCCTTGCGATATAAACTCAAACCGGCGGAAACTTCCTGATTGTTTTTATGATTGAAGGCATAGCCGAGCGAGCTTTCAAGCGTGAAATAATCAAATTCATGCGAATTGTATAAGCCGGCTGCATAAGATGATTTGTGTTCATAGGAGCTTTGCTTGCTAAGTAGTCCGGCTTTGGAATAACTGTCAGGAGTGTATGAAACTGCGAGCTTTGTACCATAAAATTCCGGTGTGGTATAAGAAACTTTCAAAGCATCGCCGTCAGTGTTCAAATAAGTTGAATTGAGTGTGCGATATGCTGTTTGTTTTTTACCGCGTTGCCAGTTGTTTGTGAGCAAAAAATCGGTAATCGGCGAGTTGTTGGCTCTGAAATAGCCGACCGAAGGCGCGCCCACGGCCAATTGATAGGCGGCATTATACATTTGTCCGGCGCTGAACTCACCATATTTTGAATTATAAACACCATAGACATTTTCTCCCCAGATCCCTTGGTTATAATCCTCAATTTTTTTATCGCCGGCAATTTGGGCATCTAAATGAAGCATTAAAGAACTGCCTTCAGAAAATTCATAGCCGGCAGAAGTATATATCTCGGCAGAGGAGGGAGTGTTGTTGTGTTTTTGATGATTGTGCGCGTTTTTGGCATAATCGGAATAGCCGTAAAAGGTGTTTGCCGTTGCCGAATAATCATACACAAACTCGCCGGCATTAGCCCTGAAAGCAAGCAAAATCGCAGCACTGAAAAACAGATATTTTTTCATTTTTAATCCTTTGAAAAAAATTTTTATTCATTTTAGAAGTCTAAAACGGTTATGTCAACCCATTTATTTAAATAGTGCCGATATTGGGAAAAAACAGCAGAGATTCGTTTTTTTGCTTTACAAAATCAATTTTTTTTGATAGCATAAAAATTGAGCATAAAAGGCTCGGAGGTGTAAGAACCTCATACATGTTGGTCCTTTAAAATAAGGATAGTTTTATTTTCAGTCATATTCGTATGGCTGGAAGGCAATGAAATAAGAAACCGGTTGGTTTGCGAATAAATTGCACTATCTAACATGTAATAGATCTTAACTTCCAGTCGCCTTTTTGGGGCGATTTTGCTTTTATGCCGTTTGGAATAATTTTTTAGAAAAGGACTGTTAAAATGAATAATATTTTGAGTAGGTTACACACGCCTAAATCAAGCGAGAATTGCGATAAATTTTCCAAGAGTGTTTCGTATGAAACACTCGTCGGCGGGACGACGACAACCGGCAGGGACAATAGGCAAATTCGGCGATTGTTTTTAAGCAGTGCGGATAAACCGCTTTCGGCGGTTGGCACTTTGACATCGTTGCTATGCAACTCCGCCAAAGTGGTGGAAAGTTTATTGCAAACGTTGCCTGTTGTTAGGCTGGTGAAAGTTTTCAGTTTATTAGTGGTTTTATCCGTTGGTATGATAAGCGAATCGAAAGCGGAAAGCACTTGTCCTGATGAGGAAATAAAATGCGGACCTAATTGTTGTTATTCGGTAGACAGCAATAATAATCTTAATATCAGAGCATTAACAAAAACAGATAATGGATATGATATAAATGATGGCAAAGCAAGTGTTGATACCGGACAATTTTCGACGGAATTCGGGCATACGGAAGTTTATAATGATGTTATATTCAACGGTGATTTTGATACAATAGGACAAGAAGCTTTTCGTTCACGAGAAATGACACGTGATAATAATCAAACGCACGGAGTAATCAGCGGTCAGGTTATTTTTAATGGCTCGGTTAATGTTATTGATTACGTTGCTTTTGGTGACAATTTACTTAATTCGTTTGAAATCCCAGAAGGCGTAACAAGAATAGGTTCATATGCATTTGCTTATAACAATATGCAACAAATAACAATTCCTGATAGCGTTACGAGTATAGGAGAATATGCCTTTTGGGATAACAGATTAATGAAATCGGTTGTTTTGACAGATTCTATTACTGAAATAGGCTCTTATGCATTTGATAATGGACAAGACATAGTTTGTATGGGAGATAATTGCGAAAATGTACGAAAATTGCTGTTAGATAGTAACGGATATATCGGCTATATCGGCAATTTTTCTCTTGCTAAGAAAGAACAATGTACCGGCAATTATTATTGGAACGGAAAAGTTTGTAAAAAAGCAGGAGAGGATGGAGAAAGGTCTTGTGCTGAGGGTTTTGTTAGCTATAAAAATGATTGTTTGGACGAATATCCCTTCGCCAAGAAGCGTTGGACACCGGCGGAAGCGAACGAGTGGCTCAACGACGGAAATGATAACTTCGTGGTGATTACTTTTAAGAAGTGATTATTGTCATTGCGAGGAGAACGAATGTTCGACGAAGCAATCTTCCACGTCGGTTTAAGGGCGGTGCTATGATTTTATAATAAACACTGGTTTTTATGTGGAAGATTGCCGCGTCGCTTCGCTCCTCGCTATGACAATGATGTGGATTCTTCGCTTTTGGTTCAGAATGACGATGAATAGAATAGGACTTATAATGCCTCCGCCTAGAGGCGGGCATTAAAGGGCTTTGAATAAATCAAAGTCCTTTAATGTTGGAATGCTTGTTAGCAGATAGAGTAAAAAAATAATTAAAATCATCACCTTAAACAACACATTTTAATGTAAAATTTTCACTATCTTATAAGATTTTAATTAATTTCTTTAAATAGCCTGTTTATAAAATGATAAATAGTGCTTTTAAAATTTGTTTTATTATATATAATACGGTCAATTTTGTTTTGTTGAGGTTTTATTTGAAAAGGAAAAAATAAATGAAAAAACCGGTAATGCTTCTGATTTTGGACGGCTGGGGATATAGAGAAAAGATTACGAGTGACAATGCCATAGAGCAGGGAAATACGCCGAATTGGCACAAGCTTTTGGAAACTTGTCCGCATTGTTTTGTGGAAACTTCCGGACTTGATGTAGGATTGCCGGAAGGGCAAATGGGCAACTCGGAAGTCGGGCATATGAACTTGGGGGCCGGTCGCGTGGTTATGCAGGATTTGCCGAAGATTGACAGCGCAATAAAAGATCATACTTTGGAAAAAAATCCGGTTTTGGTGGAATTGATTTCAAAATTAAAACAAAGCGGAAAAACCTGTCATTTAATGGGGTTGATGTCGCCGGGCGGTGTGCATTCGCACCAAAATCACATAGTTGCTTTATGTGAAATTTTGAATAATGCCGGCATTAAAGTTGCCGTTCATGCGTTTTTGGACGGACGTGATACTCCGCCGACCTCGGCTAAGGGCTTTTTGGCTGAATTTTGCGAATCGATAAAAGATATGCAAAATGTTGAGCTTGCCACTCTTTCGGGACGTTTTTATGCCATGGATCGTGATAAGCGTTGGGATAGGGTTGAACTGGCCTATAACAATATCGTTAATGCCAACGGCAAACGTTATGCTTCGGCTGATGAGGCAATGGAAGAATCGTATAAAGCAAACGTTACCGATGAATTTGTGGTGCCTTGCGTTATCGGCGATTATCAGGGAGCAAAAGACGGCGATGCCGTGTTGATGGCAAACTTCAGAGCCGATCGTGCGCGTGAAATTCTTTATGCCTTGGGTGATAAGGAGTTCACGGGATTTGCCCGCAACAGAGAAGTTGATTTTTGTATGCTTGTCGGTATGGCGGAATATTCGGTTGACCATCAGCGCTTCATGCAAACAATTTTTCCGCCGGAAGCACTTACCAATATTTATGGCGAGATTATTTCCAAAAACGGTATGAAGCAATTACGCATTGCCGAAACGGAGAAATATGCTCACGTTACGTTTTTCTTTAACGGTGGCGAAGAGCGCTTGTTTGAAGGCGAAGAGCGCATTTTAATCAACAGTCCGAAAGTTGCGACTTATGATTTGAAACCGGAAATGAGCGTTTATGAAGTTACCGATGAGTTGGTTAAGGCTATTGAAAGCAAAAAGTTTGATACGATTATCTGCAATTTTGCCAACGGCGATATGGTCGGACATACCGGTATTATGAGCGCGGCTTTAAAGGCGGTTGAAGCGGTTGATAAGTCACTCGGGCGCGTTATGGAAGCCATTAAAAAGGTTGACGGCGTGCTGTTTGTTACCGCTGACCACGGAAATGTTGAAAAAATGGTTGACGAAGCCACCGGAGAACCTTATACTGCGCATACGGTCGGCAAAGTAAGAGCTGTTTTGTATAATGCTCCGGCAGGAATAAAAGGCTTGAAAGACGGGCGTTTGGCAGATGTTTCTCCTACGCTTTTAGACCTCCTCGGGCTTGAACAGCCGGCTGAAATGACCGGAAAATCTTTGCTTGAAAAATAAAAAGCGGACTTTATGCGTATGGCTGAATTGAAAAAAACTTTTGTTGTTTTGGTTGGCGGAATCATCGGAGCGATTTCGGTGCAGAGCGTTGCTTTAAGCGCGCCGGCGCAGGTTTCGGCATCCGAGGTGGCGAAAATAGAAGCCGAAGCAAAAAAGGTTTCGCAAGAGCATAAACAAATGGAACAAAAGGCTAATCAGGTTAAGCAGGAATTGGCCGGAGTTCAGAAAAAAATGCTGGAAACGGCAAAAAAAATTCAAGCCAGTGAAGATGAGGTTTTAAGACGCAAAACCGAGCTTGATGAATTGCAAAAGCACTTAGCGGAGTCGGAAGAAAAGTTTAGAGCCGAAAACGGCATGCTGATTGAAACATTGGCGGCGCTTGAAAATTTGGCTTTGCGACCGTCCGAGGCCGTTTTGGTGCAACCGCTGTCGCCGGTTGAGGTTATGCGAAGCAGTATTTTGCTCAGAGGCAGTGCGCATGCGCTTGAAAGCCGAGCTTCAGCCATCAGAGCAAGCATTGAAGATATCAGTAATCAAAAGCAAAAAATTGATGCGCGCTTGGCAGAGTTGGAAGAACAAAGCAAGTCGTTGGAAGCTCAACGTGATGATATGGAAAAGCTTTCAAAGCAGAAAAGTCAAATGTATAATTCGTTGTCAACCAAGAGCGCTGAAGCAAAAAAGCGCGCTACCGAGTTGGCTAATCAGGCGTCCGGCTTGCGTGATTTGTTGGAAAAATTGGAAAAACAGCGTCAGATGGAGGCTCTTCAAAGAGAGGAAAAAGAGCGCTTGGCTAAGGCAAAAGAGACCGAAAAACTGCGTGAAGCAAATAATCACGGTTTGAGCGGTACGGGCTATGATTTTGATAAATATGCCGATATTGATGATAAGCCGATGCTTAAATTTTCAAAAGCCAAAGGCAAACTTTCAAAACCGGCAAAGGGTGCGATTGTCACGGCTTTCCATCAAGAATTATCTAAGGGCGTGAGATCAAACGGAATTGATATTAAAACTGCGTCAAAGGCGCAAATTATCGCACCTTATGACGGAAAAGTTATTTTTGCCGGACCGTTTAAGAACTTTGATACGCTTGTTATTATGGATAACGGTGAGGGATACACAACCCTTTTGAGCGGTATGAAAGAAACTTATACCCAAGTCGGACAAATGCTTTTGGTGGGAGAACCGGTCGGCATTATGCCGTCAGGTGATTCGGGCAAATTGCATATGGAAATCAGAAAAAACAATCAACCGCTTAACCCGAGTGAGTGGTTGACTAAATAAAAATTTATAAAAAGGAATGAAAATGTTGAAAAGAACTTTAGTTATTTATGCTTTAATTGCCGGACTTTTTACCGGTTGCGCCAACGCTGATGAACAGGCAAAAAAAGCGGACAGTCAAGTTAATACATATGAACTGTTGAATTTGTTCGGCGAAATTATGGAGCGCACGAAAAATTCGTATGTTGAGGAAGTCAGTGACAAGCAACTGATTGAATCCGCCATTAACGGAATGTTGACCTCGCTGGACCCGCACTCAAGCTATTTAACTGAAGAAGATTTTCGCTATATGAATGAGCAGACCAAAGGCAAATTCGGCGGTTTAGGCATTCAGGTTACCATGGAAAGCGGTGTGGTTAAGGTTATTTCTCCGATTGATGATACACCGGCCTATAAAGCTGGCATAAAGGCCGGCGATTATATCACCGATATTGACGGCAAAACCGTTATCGGTATGACCTTGAACGAAGCGGTTGCCAAATTGCGCGGTAAAATCGGCACGAAAGTTACGGTTACGGTGCGCCGTGTTAATGAAAAGCCGTTCACCGTTACGATGAAACGTGAAGAAATTAAAATGGACTCGGTTAAGAGTGAAATCAAAAACGGCGATATTTTGTATGTTCGTATTTCTTCATTTAACGAAGATGTTGATAAGGATACGGAAAAAGCCATTAAAGATGCGCAGAAAAAGCTTGATAATAAGCTAGCGGGTGTTGTCTTAGATGTGCGCAACAATCCGGGAGGTTTGTTGGAACAGGCAATCGGAGTTTCGGACTTGTTCCTTGATCACGGCGAAATTGTTTCAACCCGTTCACGCAACGAGGAAGATACCATTAAATATACGGCAACTTCCGGTGATGTGATTCAAGGTTTGCCGATGGTTGTGATGATTAACGAAGGTTCGGCTTCGGCTTCGGAAATTGTTGCCGGTGCGTTGCAAGATCATCATCGTGCGGTTATTTTGGGTGAAAAATCGTTTGGTAAAGGTTCGGTGCAAACTGTTTTGCAACTTCGTAACAATGCGGCAATGCGCATTACAACGGCGCGTTATTACACACCTTCGGGGCGCTCAATTCAAGCCAAAGGTATTGAGCCTGATGTGGTTGTTAAACAGGCAAAAATAGAAGAGGTTAAGTCTTATGGGCTTAATCTGAGCGAGGCTGATTTGAAAGGCGCGTTGAAAAACGAGCAGGAAAGCGCTAAAGACACGAAAAAAGATGCAAATAAGGAAGAACTGACCGATAAAAACGATTATCAGCTGATCAGAGCGCTTGATTTGGTGAAAGCTTTGTATTTATATAATCAAAATGATGATGTGGCAAAAGCTAAAGCCGAAGGTGCAAAAGAAGCTGAAAAGCCGGCTGAACAAGGCAAAAAATAATGGCTGAATATCGCCTTAATGCGGGAATTGTCGTTTTTAATAAACAGGGCAAAGTTCTTATTTGTCGGCGCAAAGGTTGGTCTGATGCGTGGCAGTTCCCGCAGGGCGGAATTGATGAAGGCGAAACTGCTAAAGAAGCTGCCGTGCGCGAATTAAGAGAAGAAACATCGCTGACCGGATTAAAACTGATTAAAACGCTTGAATTTGGCGTGCGCTATGACTTTCCGCCGGAGATAGCAAAAAAGCTTAATTACGGCGGAAAACACTATGCCGGACAAGAAATGTATTGGTCGCTGTTTTATTTTGACGGCGATGATTCTGAAATCAATCTGAACACCGCCGAACCGGAATTTGATGCTTTTCGGTGGGCTGATTTTGAAGAAGCAGTTGATGGTATTGTGGAGTTCAAAAAGACAGCTTATCAAACAGCTTGTAAAGAGTTTGAAGAGTTGGTGGAAAAACAGTAAACTGATTACTTTTTAAACGTAATCGTCACACTGTTATTGTTATCATCGGTCAATACCTTTGCCGCTTCAGCAGGAGTCCAACGCAAGCGATCGCATTCGCCATCATTAAGCTTGAAGTTTGCGTTTTTGCACTTTGTACAACCCGAAGCGTCCATTTTCGTGCATCCGTCGGGATATGACAGCAATTTGTCACCCATATTGTTTATGACTGCCAGACAACGTTGTCTAAATCCATTATCATCATCACCATAAGCGCACGAATCAATCATTTTTTGTTTGCAATCTTCAACGCCGCAATATATTTTAGCATCTTCTGCCAAAGTTACTCCGTGAAAGGCAAGAGATCCAAAAGTTGCGCCTTCAGGAATTATTATTGTTCCTGATAATGTTGCCGAATTT
>JAZSBR010000053.1:0-11609 GCA_045602545.1 Alphaproteobacteria bacterium | reverse complement strand
ATGCGACCGAAAGAATCACGTTTTTCCCACTCAACCCTGATATACCGATGGTCTTTCAGCAGATTTTTCAACTTTTTCCGTGATTTCTTGCCGTTTTTAATGACTTCATCAACCGACAATCCATAGTATTTTTGCTGAAATCTGGTGTTGCTATTCTTTCCTGTTTCATAACAATCAACATCAAGCAGTCTTATTTTAGTATTTTCATTGTTCACAAATGCACTTAAAGTATCACCATCGTTAATCTTGATTATGGTTGCGACAAATTCGTGCGCTGATACCGATTGCACCAACAAAATCGTGAATAAAACCAGATAAAAAACTGTTTTTTTCATCAACTCTTCCTTAAAAAGAAGACCACCTTTTGATTAAGGCGGTCGGAGAGTTAACAAATCATCTCAGCAAGCTGATCCTTGTGACCTTTAGGATAAATCCCTGAACATACGTCACAAGCTCCCCGACCATTATCGGGGATATATGCATCGTCAGACTTTATTTTAAGCTGACAACACTTTCGGCGCATATCCATTCGCCGTGCTGAGAGAGGATTGTTAAGTCCTCCGCACCATATCTCAGGCACTAAGCTAAAGATAAACCTAAAGCCTGATACATATTATAAAAATATAATTATAAAAAATCAACAAAAAAACGCCCCAAAGTGCGCTCATTTTGTTGACTGCCCATCCCGTACAGTGACGCAACTGTTACAAGCTCATCGCAAAGAAGTAATTTCGATTAAAGAGCAGATACGGTATGTAAGAGGAAGACTTACAAAAAATGCCCCATCAAAAAGATGAGGCATGATTTTACTTAAACAAACGACGTCTAAATCAGACGCCGTTTGTTGTAGTTATGTTTTGATAGAAAATTACGCGTTTTATCCATTACTCTGCGCTTTAAAATCTTTATAAGCACTGATACGTATTTTACCTCACCTTCTACAAGCTACTCTATAATATGAAAATTTTTAGACGTCTTTCCGGTTTGTGAATATTGTTGAATATATGGATCGCAAGACCTACTATTTTCATCACGAAATCTATCAATTTGGTCCCCATATTTTGATGTTGCAGACAAAATAGATAAAACATTTGCGTACGCATTATTTCTTGCTATAAAATCACTATATTGCCCATTTAAATCTATCATTTTTGCGCGAGCTGTATTTAATATTTTTTCTGTTAATTGTTCTGTGTTGTTCTGTTTCATTTCTATTTGTAATGTTTTTCCTAAAAGTACAGCAGCCTCTGCAAGTAGATTATAGTTTTTAGACTTCTTCAAATTAAATAAAAGAAATTTATCCTTTGTTTCAAACTGTTCTGATACGATTGCTGTCTCATAATCTTGGACTACTTTTTGTTTATAGTTCTTTCTTGCATGAATGAACTTATCCGACATATCCAAGGTTTCTTGATTTGGTTGAAAAATGGATGGCTCTTGTTTCCAATTTGTTGTCTCTGGTGGAATACTATGCCATGATGCACAAATTCTGGATGCAACCGGCATATTAAACTTATTTGAAAGTTCCTTCATTGCATCATAATATCCGCTCACAGAATAATGATCTCCCACATAGATTATTCCATTAAACTCAGGATTTTCAATACGCTGACGATTAATTATTTCTAGTGCATCCTTAGGAATATATGAACCATAATTCACAAATCCATCAATATTACCATTTACTTTTTCTTCAGGAACAAAAGCACAACGTCCATAACATTCTTTATTCATTAAACAAATGTAATCTGTCATATTCCTTCTCCTCATCAAGAATCGCTTCTTATGATTCCATTTTACCCCCTCTTAATTTTTTGTCAAGTATTTTTTTGCAAAAAACGAAATTTTTATTTAAACAAAAAAGCGCCCAAAAGGGCGCTATTTTATTGGCTGGGCGTCCTGTACAGTGACGCAACTTTTAAGCTTTTGTTTCTCCGTGTAAAATATGATCTTTTAAGCTCGCATAATAAACTTTAGCTGAGGCATTTAACATATTCTCTAAAATCACAAAATTACGCCTGCTGTTTTCCATCGTTAATTGAGTACTTAAAAAATCTCTATCTATGGAAAGTTCCGTAAAATTCTTAGATTCATAATATTTTTTTGATCGAGATAAGTATTGGCCATCTGACATCTTGGTGACATACTCTTCAATTCCTGTCACTTCATTCAAGGTAAATATACCCATGACATCAAAATCGGCTAAATTTATATTCTCCATTATCTACCCTAATCTATTTGTTTAAAAAAAGCAGAAAGACTGTTTATTTCTCTCTCAAACTCATAACGCGTAAATACCGTTTCGTTTTTTGATATTTTGCCTATGGAATGAATTATCGGTTTGGTTACATTCTTCAAAGCTTGCCTATATAAAGGATTTTGCGCCGCTGAAATATATAATTCATCAACTAATAAATCGTATTCGGAGCTATCCCTTTTTATAGCCTGACCTTGCCAATAAACATATCCTGTTTCTTTCCAATCATAATTGCTTGCCACTTGAATGTGGTAGGCATCTGTTCCGCTATAATTAAAAACAACCTTCTGAATTTTAGAATCTTTGAATTTGATACCCTGAAAAAAAGCTTCAATACTTTTTAAGTGAAAACCTCTGAAAACAAATTCATAAGGATACAAGTTGGAAAGTAATTTTGATAAAGAACCTTTAATTTTGTAGCCGACATTTAACCATTTTTCACATTCGGGAATATATTTTCCATCTTCATCATAAATAGGAAGGCCCTCACAATATTCAACATTTTCTTTATTTACTATATCTTTGAGAACAAATCTAAAATTCTTTTTAAATTCAATATATTTTTTTAATTCTTCTTCCATTTTTTTATTTATTTCATCAGACATTACTACATCCCGTAATTAAATTCTTTTTTATAGCCAAATAGCCTATTCCCTACAAAAACCGGTTTATTTATACTATGATTATATTAAATAATCAAGTCAAATTTTAGTTAATTAATCGTTCGAACCGCAATTTGTTGAGAAAAAACAAGGAGTTATCTCAAGAAAGATAACTCCTATACAGTCTGGCTGCTTCACCTTAGACAGTGCGCGCGCTGACGCACTGCGCATCTTTCGCCAATAAGGCTCAAGACCTCGGATGGCTTTCGCCACCTCGTCATCTCATCTCGCATAAAATCGCTCGGGTAAGCTTCGAACCGCTTGGTTCTTCACCATAGGTAATTAGCCAATAAAAAAACCTCCCACAAAGGGAGGCCTTTTTATTGGCTGCTTCACCTGGACTCGAACCAAGATTGACGGAGTCAGAATCCGCTGTCCTACCATTAGACGATGAAGCAATCTTTGTGGGCATACATAATCCATATTTTTTTAATTGTCAAACATTTTTATTTCAACTCTTCACTTTTTTTTAATTTATATTTATTTAAATCAAACCTGAGGAGAATTTATATGTCGGCAAAATCTTTTCTTTCAAAAATTTTCGGGTCAAAAAGCAACAAAAACAAGCTTAAAGACATTTCTGCCCAAAAGGCTTTATTGTTGCAAAAGGATTATATTGACAACTTGAGCAAAAGCAAATCAGAGTTGTTCACTCCTCCGTTTATGGAAGTTGCCAAACAGCTAAGCAGTGAAAAGTCGGAAATATTCCGCGCTGCCGTATTTTATTTGGTGAATATCGCCAAAAATGAAACTCAATATACGGCAGATATTTTGCAAATTTTGAATACCGAACTGAAGAGAAAACACTCTTCCGATGATGCAAACTTTCTGCAAACTCAAATAAATAAACTCAACCGCGAATAAGCGAGATATATACAATCCCGCCTTTAGGCGGAGGCATCATAAGCTTTTGATTGAACTCAAAAGCTTATGATGTATGATAGTTTTTTCAATGCAATCACTTTTTGAATGTCAATATAACAAAGTTGTTATCATCATTCAACAACGGAGCGGCTTCTGCCGGAGTATATTGAATTCGGTTACACCATCCACCCATATCTTTATAGCCAACACCACAACCATTGGCGGAACTTATGCAAACTCCATCTTTGCCTAAATATCCGGCTCCGCAACCTTTGGATTCGGAAACGCAAAGATTATCTTTTAAGTAAAATCCTACTCCACAACCTTCGCCGTCTTCTCTGGCAACACATTCATTACCGATCTGCTTTTCGCCATACCCACAACCAAGTTCGGCAGGAAAACAGGTTGTTGCGCCATAGTCATTTGTACCGATAATATATCCATTTTGGCAACTCTCCACACATTTACCATCTTGTATAAAATAGCCGTCATTACACTCATGGCAATTATTTTTATCCCATTTATTACAATTTGCAGGTTCACATCGATTTCCGTAAAACCCCTGGCTAATAATATTATAACCATCTCCACATTCATCAACACATTCGCCATTTAATAAATAACTATTCTTACAAGCTCCGCAATACCAAATATAAAATTCATTGTTATAGCCACCTCCGTAACCTTGACATTTAGGATTTTTACAATATTTTGTACTTAGCGTTATATAACCTTCTGTGTATCCGCTTGGGCATTGAGTAACACACTTTCCATCGGCAAGCATATATCCTGTTTCACATTCGACGCATAGATTTCTACCATATTCAGATGTATCTTTGCAGTGCTCAATTTGTATGGGTTCGCAATTACCATTATCACTCATTGTATATCCATCTTTGCATCTGGAGCATTTTTCATTACCTGATCTCCAACAATATTGACAATTTTTATCTTCACAAGGACTGCAATTTCCGTTTCTGTCAAACCCGTATCCGTCTTTGCATTCTTCACATTGATTATTATCACCATTGCACCAGTCACAATTAGAAGCCTGACATTTTTTACATATTCCATCAACTAATCCGTATCCGAGTACGCACTCATCACAAGAAACAATTCCATTATCTATATTAATAGAATCACAATTATCCGGATATCCGTAGCAATTTCCGTCATCTTGTTCATATCCGTCCTCGCACCAATCACAATATCCTTCTTCATCACAATAACCATCTCGACAATTATTACATGAAGCTTCTGCTATACTCATATTAAATAATGTAAATATCGTCACAACCAACAACAAAACAATTTTTTTCATATTTTTTCCTTTCTTAAAACTTTTAAAAATTCAAAAGCCACCGATTTTCAGGTGGCGGGGAGTTAGCAAATCATATCAGAAGTAATGACTATTATAGCCTTTAGCATTTAAAATGCCTGTACATACGCCATAATCTCCCCGACCAACGCGGGGATTTTAAAACCAAAAAAGTACCCTGAAGAGGATACCATTCTTGGGGTATCTTCTGATAAGAGCCTGCTACAGCCCCGAACCCGAAGGTCCTGAAATGATTTTCATCATTCTTCTTTCATGCTAGCAAAAATTTTTGTAAATGTAAAGCAAAAAATAAGAAATGTCTTCTTGTGCTTATTTATTAAACATCGCTATTTCTTCGGCATAGCCGGACAAATCGTTCGGAGTTTCCAAAATCAGCGGAAGGTCTTTTATTGCCGGATGGGACACAAAATTCTTCAATGCTTCAAACCCGATTTGCCCTTTCCCGATTTGCGCATGCCGGTCTTTATGTGAAGCAAACGGCATTAAACTATCATTCAAATGCACTGCATAAAGGCGATTTAAACCGATTGTTTTATCAAAATCAGCCAAAACTTCATCTAAAGCATTAACAATATCGTATCCGGCGGCAAAAATATGACATGTATCCAAGCAAACCCCGATTTTTTCATTATGTTCAACACCCTTGATGATTTGCGCAATTTCAGCAAATGTTGCCCCAACTTCCGAGCCTTTGCCGGACATCGTTTCCAACAAAACCATATTTTTCTGCTCTTTTGTGATGATTTTATTCAAAAGAGCGATGATTTTTTCTATCCCCTTTTCAATCCCCTGCCCCACATGCGAGCCGGGGTGAAAATTATAATAGGCATTCGGCAAAACCGAGAGTTTTCGCAAATCATCACGCATTACCATTTCCGCAAATTCCAAAGTTTTCGGATTATCGGAACAGGGATTTAAGGTATAAGGCGCATGCGCAACAATGTCGGCAAATTTATTTTCATGCGCAAACTTCAGATACGCTGAAATATCGGCTTCATCCCATTCTTTAGACTGACCACCCTGCGGATTGCGCGTAAAAAACTGAAAAGTATCCGCTTTGATTGAAACGGCCTCTTGTGCCATATGCACAAAGCCCTTGGAAACAGATAAATGACAACCGATATGAAACATATTTTATCCTATTTTTTTGAATAAGTAACCATCACCGAACCGTCATAAAACGTCTGCGGTGAAACAAAAATCTCAACATTATCATCTCTCAAAACGGTAAATTTGCGGTTTTCCATAATATTTGAAATCATCGTTTCGCTGAATTTTTCCCACTCATCAATATTGGAAAAGAACAATTTTTGATATGCCACAACTTCCTCAATTTTAGGCTCATCCTGCATTTTTTCGATATTCAATCCCCAAAGTTTCAGATATGAGCGATTATAAAATTTTAAACGCTGATTGGCCCCGAAAATAACCACCGCGTCATTTAAGTTATCCAAAATATTTTGTTGTACTGCGGTCAGCTCATTAAGTCGTCTTGTGGTTGCCAAACGATCGGAAACATCTTCATAAGCAAAAATAACGCCGTTCGGGTGAGCCGTACGCAAACGACGAATTGTGCGTCCATCAGGCAGGTGCAACAAATCTTCTTTGGCGTCCATAATTCCGCTGAATACCGAAATTTCTTCTTCTTTATAATTTTTGAAATCAGGCACCGGAGGCATCATCTTATGCTCTCTGATAACATCCAAAAATTGCGGATAACTCGGCGTTGAATCTAAAAATTCCGGCTCCAATTGCCACAAGTTTTTGAACGAATTGTTATAAAAGTAAAGTTTCATCTTGTTGTCAAAAATAGCAAATGCCGTACCGAGAATTCCCAAAATTTCCAAGTGATTATTTTGATTTATCGTAAAACCGCGTTTGGCCTTTTCAAGTTCCGTATTATCTTTCAAGAATCCGAGCGTGCCGATTTTATCAAGCGAATCGCCGACAAAATAAGGCTTTTCTATCAATGAAAAATTACCGAGTTTTCCGTTATGAATAATGTTAATATTGTGCTTTTGCGGTTTTTGCGTTTTTTGAGCGGTTATTGCCACTTTTTTGAAGATATTTTCGCCCTTATTGCTGTTTAATTCAATATTATTTTCAATAACCTCATTTTTTGATGAAATACCGGCATATTCGGCATATTTTTTGTTGATAGCCGAAAGCTCAAGATTTTCATTTCTTATCCAAACCGGCACATCAAGCCCGTCAATCAGGTTTTCCAAGCGCAAAAGTTCTGCCTTGTCCGCTTCTCTTTCATTTTTAACTTGAATAATTTCCGCCGTTTGTTTGCTGACATCACGAAACCAAATAACATCGCAATAAAGATTGTCATCACGTCCGTTAATTCTGTTTCCGGTCGCCAAAAAATAAGCCTCCTCACCTTTAAGCTGAAAAATATCTTCAAAACCGATACCTTCCTGACGAAGCATATCGGCGTATTTTTTCAAAAGGTGGGCATCTTCTTTAACGAACATTTCACAAACTTCAGCAAATGACGAAGCCGTGCCGTTTTTCAAATTGAGCATAACAGCCAGACGGCGCGAACATTTTTCTATTGTATCTTTTTGCGGATCTTTTATTTTTTGGTCCGGATAAACAAAGCTGAAAAAACCGTTTTTGGAAGCATAAAGAATTTCATTGCAACGTTCCCTGTCGCGCTTAATAAAATATATTTTACGGCGATATTTTAGAATTTTAATTTGCATAAACGCCAGCACAATCAATAGAATTATCTCCAAGACGATACTGCCGATAATGATGTTTCTTAACAGCTCAAAACTCATTGTTCTTATCTTTTCAAAAAAATCATTTGTTTTTTTTATTTTTTATTATATAAGCACATATAGATATAAATAAGCAATTTATTTTTTTGCAAGAGGTTAATAAAATGTACACTCTGGTTTTTGATACAACCGCGTCCGCCTGTTCAATCGGGCTGATGAACAACAATCATCTTGTTGATTCGTATGAAAAAGAAATGGATTTCGGTCAAGCTGAAGTGCTTTTACCGCAAATAGAGATGATATTAAAACGCAACTCCTTACAGCTTAAGGATATTGAACTCCTCGGTGTTTGCGTCGGTCCGGGCTCTTTTACCGGCGTTCGTTCTTCCATTGCCTGCGCCAGAGCTTTTTCTCTTGCCTTGCCAAAACTTAATATCACCGGAGTAAGTGCCTTTGATGCTTATGTAAGTTCCTTGGATATGAGTGAACTGGCCGAATATAATGCCGTTATTATTGAAACAAAGCGTGAAGACTTTTATTTTCAGCTTTTTAACGGCAGAATGGAAAAACTTTGCGAGCCACAGGCTTTGCCTTATGAAGAAATCATAAATCTTTTGAAAGGACATACCGTTACCTTAATCGGTGACGGAGTCGAGCGTTTTTTAGACAAGCCGAGCGGTTTGGTTTTGCATGCCGTAAAACTTGAAAATTCACTTCAAGTTGCTTATCTTGCAAAATGCGCGTTGAAAAAATACGAGCAAAAGAAACTCAATTATCCTAAGCCTTTATATTTGCGCGCACCTGATGTTTGTGTAAAAGCATAAAAATTGTATGGATATCTGAGAAAATAAGTTATAATAAGGAAAAATAATTCAAATTTTAACAGAAGGAAAGAAAAGTGACTAGATCTGAATTGGTTGAAAAAATTGCCTCAAAAATGCCTAATCTGACAATCAGAGATATTGACCGTATTGTCAGCGTTATTTTTGAAAAGATGACTGAAAGTTTGGCGGAAGGAAACAGAATTGAGCTTAGAGGTTTCGGTGCGTTCTCTTTGCATAAAAGAGAGCCGAGAATCGCCATAAACCCGAAGAACAAAGAAAAAGTTTCCGTGCCGGCAAAGAACATCATTCACTTTAAGACCGGCAAAGAACTTCACGATATGTTGAATGCCGACTGATTCTTTCCTTTAAAATAAAGGAGCAAGACATGAAGTTGTTGTATTATCTTATTGAAATTCCGTTGACCGCGATTGCCGTGTGGCTTGTGGTTAATGTCCATATTGACGGCAATTCTTTCAGTTTTGAGCTTTGGCCGATGGAATATGAAATTCAGGTTAATACGAAACTTGCCTTGTGCGCGTTTATCTTGTTCGGATTTATTTGGGCAAAAATAAATTCTTGGTTTGCTTATGCCCCGATTCGCAGAGCTCTGCGCGAGCAAAAAAAGGCCAATGTTGTTTTAAATAAAGAGCAGGAAAAACTGAATGCAACCGTCAGCGGTCTGCAAAAAAACATCGTCGGTTTGCAGGAAAAGGCAAAATTGCAAGAAGCAGAATATGCCAAAAACAATCCGAAACCGACCTTAAGGCAAAGAATTTCAGCCTTTTGGAATAAGTTATTCACCGGCAAAAAGGAAGAAAAATAATGAACTGGCTTACCGAAATCGTTCGTCCGAAAATCAAAAAGACAACTCCGAAAGAGATTGCCGATAATTTATGGATTCGCTGTCCGAAGTGCAATCAGATGTTGTTTGCCAAGGAGTTGAAAGAAACTCATTATGTTTGCACATCTTGCGGGCATAATCTTCCGCTTTATGTTGATAATCGCTTCAAGCTTTTGTTTGATGACAAGGTTTTCACCATGGTAGATTTACCGATAATCAAAGATGATCCGCTTAAATTTAAGGATATGCAAAAATATTCCGATCGCCTGAAGAGCAATCGCAAAAAGACCGGCTCACAAGATGCCGTTGCCGTTGCGCGCGGGAAAATCGGCGGTATAAGTTCTATTATTTGTGCGCTTGACTTCTCGTTTATGGGCGGTTCAATGGGCTTGGCCGTAGGCGAAGGCATTGTCAAAGCTGCCACTTTGGCTTTGGAAGACAAAGAGCCGTTGATAACCGTTTCGGCTTCGGGCGGAGCGCGCATGCAGGAAGGTATGCTTTCATTGATGCAAATGGCTCGCACAACAGCTGCCGTCAACAAATTGAAAGAAGCAGGCATTCCGTTTATTTCCATTTTGACCGACCCGACAACCGGCGGTGTTTCGGCTTCATTTGCCATGCTTGGCGATGTCAATATTGCCGAAAGAGGTTGCTTAATCGGATTCGCCGGTCAACGTGTGATTGAGCAAACGATTCACGAAAAATTGCCGGAAGGTTTTCAGCGCGCCGAATATTTGTTGGAACACGGCATGGTTGATATTGTTGTTGAACGTGCCGACATGAAACCGACATTGGAAAAAGTTTTAAAAATCCTCTGCGCAAATATCAAGAAATAACAATGGTACTGTAATATAAAGTCATCCTTAGGCAAGCCGACAGACTTGAACCGATGATCTCGGCTGAATCTCTATTACTGTCATTATCGGGTGCGTCAAGCGAACCGATAATCTGAAGCTGAATCTAAAAGAGACCATCGGTTGATTGTTACGCAATCCCCAAGGATGACAATAATCACTTCTTAAAAGTAATCACCACTTCATTAGTATTATCATCACGCAACACCTTCGCCGCCTCGGCAGGAGTATAACGTTGCCTGTCACACCAACCATCATTTAAGCGAAAATTTTCACCGCAACCGGCGGAAGCGACAACGCATTTGTTTTCTTTTCTCAAATAATTTTTCAAACAGCCATCAAAAACTGTCGATTCCTTTATTTCATCCCAATGGCAATTTTTTCCCTCACCGCACGCATGGCAAGAGCCATTACCGAAGGCATAGCCGGAATAACACTTTGTGCAACCGCTGTTAGTATATGAATTGCAGTTTTCTACCGGAGCTACCACATTAAATGTTCTACCGGTTAAATACTCTTTTTCATCTAAAAGGCTTTGCAAATTTGCACACTGCTCCGTTGTCCCTATACAGTTTATTTCAATTAAAGTTCTGACATCTTTAAGCACATCTTTTTCAAGGGTGTTAACTGAGGAAGGAATCGTGATGCTTTCCAGTTTTGCACTTTGAAAAGCACTTGAACCCATTGTTATAAGTCCTTCCGGCAGAGAAATTCTTGTTAACCCTGTCCAAGCAAAAGTACCCGTGTCTCCTATTGTTTTTACATCCTTCATACCCATAACAGACTGCAATTGATGAGCTGCTTGAAAAGCATCATTTCCTATATGAACAATATTTTCTCCGATAACAACTTTTTTAATTTGCTGTAAATTGGCTTCCCAAGGACGATTGCCTGCTTTTCCTGAACATTTGTCGCCTCTGCAAAGATAATTATCCATTCTAACATCTTTTGCACCATCTTTGGCTGAAATGGTTAAAGTTCCGTCAGAATCTAGCTCCCATAAACAAGTGCCGGCAGTGTTGCATGTTCCGGATGTTGTATCTGTTGCCCGCGATTCGGCGGTTGTGGCGAGGGGAAAAATGTGGGCAAGAGCCGGATTCGTCATTACGAGGAGCATTCTTTGAATGCGACGTGGTAATCTCATAAAACAAGTGACGCTTGCAAATAAGGATTCTTTATTTGCATGAGTACACTGCTCAGGGAGATAACCACGTCGGACTGAAGTCCTCCTCGTTATGA
>JAZSBR010000052.1:0-5435 GCA_045602545.1 Alphaproteobacteria bacterium | reverse complement strand
CGCTTGCACCATTGCGCCAAAAAGCAAGCCTTCCAATGGTACCAAAATCACCATCAATGGTTATTTTATCAAAAACGGCATTGTTATGGTATTCATAATATGTACCAGCACTGGTACCTTCTCCTTTTCCTGCGAAAGCCTTATTTGCAATATTTGCGACTCCGGTATAGTTCGGGTCGTTATAGACGCGGAGGTTTCGCGTACCTGTGGTAGAATCGGTGGTGATTTCATATAAACACCCGTTTCCGCAAGAACCGGAATCAGGTAATAATTTTTGTGCTTCTTGAGTTTGTGTTGCATCCTCAGACGTTGTTGCACTTTCATCCGCCCACGATTCGGCGGTTGTGGCGATGGTAAAAAGAAGGGTAAGAGCCGGAATCGTCATTACGAGGAGCATTCTTTGAATGCGACGTGGTAATCTCATTAACCAAGTGACGTTTGCAAATAAGGATTCTTTATTTGCATGAGTACCTTGCTCAGGGAGATAACCACGTCGGACTGAAGTCCTCCTCGTTATGACGCCCTCTATTCCAACTACGTCGCTTGCGCCGCGCAGGCGCAGGAATGACAATACCTTTTCTGTCATCTTGAGGGTCGAGCCATAGGCGAGGGCCCGTAAAGATCTCCTTAAAGCATGGTGCGGTTTCGTTTTAGCCCCGTCATTAACAACAGACTCTACACTTGTAACATGAGATCTTGACACCCACTCACTCCGTTCGGGGTTCAAGATGACAGAGGATTTATTTTTTTCATTATTCTTAGTATCATTCATTTGAACATTCCTTTTCTAAAAAAAATTATGCCAATAAGCATAAAAGAAAAATCGCCCAAAAAGGCGACTGGAAGCTCATAACTATTCCAAAAGCGATAGTGCGACTTATTCAAACCAACTAAGTTGCTCCTATTCGGTCGCCTTCCAGCCGTACAATACAGCTAGGAAAGCATAAACTGACTTTTTAAAAAGTCACTTTTGGATGAGGCTATGAGACCTCCGAGCCTTTTATGCTCAATTCTCATACTAGCAAAAAAAATAAAATTTGTAAAGCAAAATGTGCCGTTTTTAAAAGCCCCTAAAAATAAGATGAGCAAAAAACCACCCTTTTTCAAGGGTGGCAAATTTTTTACGAAAGGATGTTTGATAATTTGTGTTATACTTTTTCAACCTGAGAAAACTCAAGTTCAACCGGAGTATAACGTCCGAAAATTGAAACAGAAACCTTCAAGCGAGACTTTTCGGCATCAACATCTTCAACAACACCGACAAATGAAGCAAACGGTCCTTCGGTAACGCGAATTTGTTCACCGGCTTCAAACATAATATCAACTTGCGGGTTTTCCAAACCTTCGGTAATTTGTTGCATAATTCTTTCAACTTCAGCCTTGCTGATTGGTTGAGGCTTATTTCTGCCACCCAAAAAACCGCTTACGCGCGGAGTTGTCTGAACCATAAGTTGTGATTCGTCAGTCAATTCCATATTAACTAAGATATATCCCGGGAAAAATTTGCGTTCTGCATTAACTTTTTCACCTTTTTTCAGGCTTTTTTTCGCATCAACAACCGTTTCCATCGGAACCAATACATCAAAAATTTTATCATCAAGCTTTTTTTGAATAGCTTGTTCTTTAATGGATTCGGCAACTTTTTTCTCTGAGCCGGAATAAACATTAACAACATACCAACGAGCAGTCATATAAAAACTCCTATCCTAATTGCAAAATTTTATCAATGCCCCAACCGAGCACCATATCAACCGCGAAGAAAAAAGCTGTTGCGACTGCAACCAAAACAATCACCATTTCGCAGGTCGGAATAACTTCTTTTTTTGTCGGCCAAGTAACTTTTTTAACTTCCTGCTTGACCTGTCTCAGGAATTGTATCGGATTAACACTCATCTGAAACCCTTTTTAAATTAAACTGGCAGGGGCAGAAGGATTCGAACCCTCGACACTCGGTTTTGGAGACCGATGCTCTACCAACTGAGCTATACCCCTAACTTAAAAAACTTGTGTTTTCACACTTTCCAGATACAAATACACACATTATTATAATAAATCAAGCTTTTTTTGAAAAATTGTGCATTTTTTTTTCACTCTCTCCCCGAAGCAAAAGTTTTTTTATGAAAATTTTTGTTGCAAATTTAAAAAGTATCGTGTATGAATCCGCTAGAAATTCAAAACAATCTTTTTTAACATTGTAAATATGGAGAACTAAAAATGAAACAATTAGCAGGCGCAATTCGTATCGGTTGGGTTATTGAATATAAAGGAAAACCTTGGACAATCACCAAAGCCGTTCACATCAAACCGGGTAAAGGCGGTGCTTTTATGCAGGTTGAAATGAAAGAAGTTGAAGCCGGAACAAAAACCAATGAGCGCTTCAGAACCGAAGACACCGTTGAAAAGTTGATGGTTGAAGATAAAGACTGCCAATTTTTGTTTGAAGACGCAACCGGTTTGACTTTCATGGAAAATGAAACATTTGAACAGTTCAACATGCCGGCCGATATTTTAGGCGATTCGCGTCCGTTTTTGACAGATGGCATGCAAGTTCGCATTTCTTATATTGATGGCAAGCCGATTTCGGTTGATTTACCGCTTCAGGTTGTTTGCGAAGTTGTTGAAACAGAGCCTGTTATCAAAGGACAAACCGTTACTTCTTCTTATAAACCGGCAATTTTGGACAACGGCGTTCGCACAACAGTTCCGACATTCATCGGTGTAGGCGATAAAATCGTGGTCGGCACAACTGAAGCCAATTATGTTGAAAGAGCAAAATAATGGCTTATATTTCACCTGTTTTAACAGCAATTGCCAATGCCGCCAAAAAGGCGTCCGTTTCTTTGTTGCGTGATTTTAATGAATTGGAACACTTGCAAAATTCCTTGCGCAACGACGGCAGTTATGCCATGCGCTCACTTTTGAAGACACAAAAAACTTTGCGTGACGAATTGGCAAAATTCAAACCGTCATACGGCTTTGTCTTCAGTTCAAAAGACGTTATCCCTTCAAGCGGAAACTATTTTTTGGTTTCAGCCATTGACGGATATGCCAACTTTGCCCACGGAAACGCGGCTTTTGCAACCTCAATTGCCATGGTTGAAAACAATGCGGTTGTTGATGCCGTTGTTTATGCGCCGGCTTATGATGAATTGTATTATGCTGAAAAAGGTAGCGGTGCTTTCAAAGAAGGATTCCGCAATTTGGAGCGAATCCGCATAGCCGTGCAAAAAAAGCCGGAAAATGCGCTTGCCAGTGTTAATGCCGACTCGGCGATATTGCCTAAAATATTGCCTTTAGTGCAAAACACGCTGATTACCGGCGTAATATCGCTCGATTTAGCGCATGTTGCTTGCGGAAAGACCGATGTTGCAATTTCTTCTAAATGTACCCCGACAGAAATTGCCGGCGGAATGTTGCTTGTTAAGGAAGCCGGCGGTTATGCTTATGAAATCGGCACAACCGACGTTCGTTCCGAAAATTTGGAAAAAGTTTTGTTCGGAGGCACAATTTTTGCCACAAATGAGGCTTTGCGCGAAAAAATTGCCTTGAGTCTGGCTGAAAAGTAAAAAAATTTTTAAAATAATGAAAATAATGCTTGCGTATTTTTTTTACTTAATGTATAAGGGTCGCAAATTTATTTGATAAAAGAAAGATTTGGAGATAAAAATGAAAAAAGGTATTCATCCTGATTATCACAAAATTACTTATGTGATGACCGACGGAACTGAAGTTGAAACCATGTCTACTTGGGGTAAAGAAGGCGACAAGATGTTGCTCGAAGTTGACCCGAAGTCTCATCCGGCATGGACAGGTGTGCGTCGTATCGTTGATAATGGCGGTCGCGTTGGTAAGTTCAACGAGAAGTTCGCTTCATTTGGCTTGAAGACAAACTAAGTCGGTGTGAAGTTTTTGAAGCCTGCCGAAAGGTGGGCTTTTGTTTTGTTTTTATTTAATTTGTAAAGAAAGGATAGAAAATGACAGCTCCTTTAATGCCGAAAGCCACGGCTATATGGTTGGTAGAAAACACAACTTTGACATTTCGTCAGATTGCAAAGTTTTGTGAATTGCATGAATTAGAGGTTCAGGCAATTGCAGACGGTGACATTATTTCAACAATGGTTGGCGCAAATCCGATTACAAACGGTCAGCTCTCCGAAGAAGAAATTAAACGTTGCGAGGCTGATAAATCAGCCGATTTGGTGGCAAACGTGATGGAAAAGAATGTTAAAGAGCGTAACGCCAAAGCAAAACGCATTCTTTCGCCATCTCAACGCAATGATAAACCGGCCGCCATTATTTGGGTTTTGAAAAATTGTCCGGAAATTGTTGATTCGCAAATTTGCAAACTTATCGGCACAACCAAGCCGACCATCAACAAAATCCGCAACGGCGAATATGCTGATATTGAAGATGTATATCCGAAGAATCCGGTTGCCGTTGGTTTGTGCAACGAAAAAGAATTGGAAGAAGCCATTTATGCTTCACAGCATAAGGGACAACCGCGAGTTCGCAAGCCGAAAAAATCTTTAGAAGAAATTGCCGCAGAAAAAGCAGCTAAGGCAAAAGAGCGTGCAAAAGCAAGAGCTGCCAAAAAGGCCGCAAAGGCAAGAGCAAAAGCTAAAGAAAAGGCTCGTAAGAAAAAAGAAAAAGAAGAAGCCAAAAAGAAGGCAAAACTGGCTAAAGAGCAAGCCAAAGCCGAGGCAAAAGCCTTAAAAGCCAAAGAAAAGGCTAAAGAAAAAGCCAAAGCTAAGGCAAAATCCGCTCAAAAGAAAGCCAAAGCAAAACTTAAAGCTAAGGAAAAGATAGCAGAAAAGAAAGCTAAGGCAAAAGCCAAGGCAGCAGCCAAAAAAGAAGCTGCCAAGGTAAAAGCTGCCGAGAAAAAGGCTAAGGCAAAAGAAAAAGCTGCTTTGAAAAAAGCAAAAGCCGCTCAAAAAGCCAAGGCAAAAAAAATCAGAATTACTCCGAAAAAGAAGAAATAATGGTTTTTTAGCACAAAACAATATAAAAGGCGTCTTAACCCAAGACGCCTTTTAAGCTATTCAAATACTTACATCTTGAATGTAATGGTTACCGAATTGTTGTTATCATCGGTCAGCACCTTAGCCGCTTCAGCCGGTGTCCAGCGCAGTCTGTCGCATTCGCCGTCATTTAGCTTAAAGTTTTCGTTTTTGCATTTGGTGCAACCTGCTACCCCCATTTTCGTGCAACCGTCGGGATATGATTGTAATTTGTCGCCCATACTATTCACAGCATTAAGACAACGGTCTGTATATTCTCCGCCATAAGCTTTGCAAGAATCAATCATTTTTTGTTTGCAATCTTCAACGCCGCAATATATTTTAGCATCTTCTGCCAAAGTTACTCCGTGAAAGGCAAGAGATCCAAAAGTTGCGCCTTCAGGAATTATTATTGTTCCTGATAATGTTGCCGAATTT
>JAZSBR010000051.1:0-33186 GCA_045602545.1 Alphaproteobacteria bacterium | reverse complement strand
TACAACCGATGTTACCGGAACAATTGAATTGCCGGAAGGAACAGAGATGGTTATGCCTGGCGATAATGTTAAAATTACCGTACAATTGTTGCACCCGATTGCTATGAGCGAAGGTTTGCGTTTCGCTATCCGCGAAGGTGGGCATACTGTTGGTGCCGGCGTTGTATCAAAAATAATTAAGTAAGGAAAAGTCGCTTAAAGGCTTTCTACTTGCAAGTCCCTTGACTTATGTACCTCTTGTGTACACTGCGTCAAGGGACTTTCTTCGTATTAAGCTCTTTAATCAACTTTTTGCTTGAACTGGTGTTTTTTTGTTTTGTTGTACACCGCGCAGAGGAACTTTTTAAAGTATCTATAACGTTAATCGCAATTTTTCTTGATTTAGGTTTTTTGAAAATTTTTTTAAAAAAATACTTGACAAAATTCGGGAGGAGATGGTAAAATAAAAGTATTATTAACAGATTCGCAGAGAAAGGATGAAGCTATGAGTAATATTAGAAATATAGAAACAAATCCCACAAAAGCAATTCCGATAGACAAAGAACAAACAATTAATCGCCTTGAAAAGATAAAGAATAAATGTGATAAATTTGCCAATGCTATGGGATTCGCGTACATCGGCAGTGCCGCTGGCGTCAGTACGGCTGTGGTAAGTTCTTTGTTATTGCCTACAGCTGTTGTGTTTAATACACCTGTGGGAGACGGAATAGCGGCAACATTTTTAGCTTCAGGTGCGGTTTTGATTGCTTCATACGCAGGTCTGGCAGCTAATAATTTAATTAGTAAAAAAGTTGAATCAAAACTAAAAAGTCTTCAAAAACAAGTTAATCCGAAGGCTTATATCGAAAAAATTCTTAAAAAAGAGCAAAAAAGATTAAAAGTATGCGAGGAAGCGGCAAACGGAGCAATCAATATTAAAACCCTGCGGGATGCGGGAATAGATGTACATTCCATAAATTCTATAGAAAAATTTACTGGAGAGGCTTCTAAAAAGTTAAGGGAAGAAGAGCAAAAAGTTGCAATATTAGAATCCGCACGGGACTTTATGGTTATGGGAATGTATACAAATAAAGAGAGTATTTTAGAACTCCTTGATTTAGCGGAAAACCCGATAGAAAACAGGGATGCTATTCAAAAAATCGTTTCGCTGCAACAAACATCTGTAAATGAGGTAACAAAATCTGCAACACAAGGGAATAAGGAAAGATAATAAATGCAAGTTGAATTAATAGAAAAAAATGCCTCATTTCTTTTTGATGACGAGGGAGTGATTATTGCTACTGATATTAAAAAAAGTGAAGATATTGTTACGGGAGAATTAATTTATGATAGTAAAAATGTTGCTATTCTAAACCGCAATAATAGAGAGTTTTTTGCTCTCAAAAATATTGCTCCTTTTATCAGGAATAAACTTAATCAATCCAAATTTGTTACCATTATTGAGGAGAACAACGGAGATATCTATTCCTACAAAGTCGAAGTACACCTAAAAGATGACCTCGGGTTTGCAGATGATTTTGATAAGTATGCAGCAAAAGTTTTGTCTGAGCTGAAAGAAAAAATGCCTCCGGAAGAATTTGAAGTCTTCTTACGAGAATCTGAAAAATTCATTCAAGAGATAAAATAAAGAAATATGAATATTTAATCCTAATCCTTTTATAAATTCCTCGATGTGAAAAACAACGGTCTATAAAATGATTGTTGTTTTCGCGGTTTTATTGTGAGATTTTGTACACTGCGAAGAAAGACCTTTTTCTATTAGCTCCGTTCTTCGAGTTTTTGCTTGATTTGAGGTTTTTTGTTTTTTACTGCGAAGTCCCTCTTCGTATTTATCACGTTCTCCGTAATTTAAGGCGGGGAATTTGTTGTTTATGTACCTTTTGTTGTACACCGCGCAAAAAAATCCCCCGGTCTTTTATCAAGACAGGGGGGAAGGGTTAAATAATTACGGCGATGTCGTTGCTCAAGAAAAATATCGGCAATATTTCTTTAGGAATATCAAACAAAACCAGTCCGTCCATATTGGCGTAAACAACGAATTTTCCCAGTAATTTCAACTCTAAATCGTGACATTGCCAAGGCAACTTACGTACAGGAGGCAAATTGCCGTACACAATTTTAACCGGAAGCTTAATCAGGCAATCTTCCTTCTTGGGATAAAGCACCCAATACTTGCCGTCATGCTTAATTCTCTTGATTTGATAATTTTTTTTCATAGGCATAAAAATATTTATTTGCGGGGAATCTATAACTTTAAGGTTTTGTTGTCAATAGATTTTTGAAGAAGAGTGTTCTTCAATTTATTTAATAGAAACTTGATCTGAGTTATTTCTTGTATTGCAACTTCTGCTTCTTTCATACCACACAAAATTATTTGATATGCAATATTCTTTTGTGATGGTGCAAGGTTTTCCATCACCGCAATTATCAAAAACATAACCTTCTTTGCAAACACCTGTATCCATACAAGTATCCACTCCGTCAGAATCTGCTATTTTCATAAAAATGGTAAAGAAACCAAACAGTATATATATAAACGCAAAGCCCCAAAGTATATAATAAAAGGTAGCGTTTAATACTGATATTATACAGCAAGGAAGACTTTTAGCTGAATTTATTTTTACTTGCGGTTGAGTTTTTATGTGCTTAAGTATAAGCAAATACAATAAAATAAGACTCAAATTAAGACAGCCCAATATAACTTCCCCATATTCAATTTGTTGCAGATAATAACTCATTAGAGAAAGCACAAGAATAATGAATATTATGTCGGTTATGTTCGGTCTATAAATTTTATATAAGCGGTTCATCTGAGATGATTTATATTCTAAATACAACAGGAAAAAGAAATAAAAAAGTAAAAATAAAAGAGCTGAAAATAAACAAGATTCCGTAAAGTTAAACAAAGGTGCCAAAAACAAAAAGAAGGGCCAAAGGCTTAAAACTGCAAAAAACAAATCAAATATTTCATTTTTTCTTTTAAGTTCTTTGTTTCTGAAAATTTGCAAATGGTAATATCTATAAGTTTGAAAATTCAGACTTAATAGCCCAAATAGCAAAAAACTCAATATCAAATAAACAGTAACACCCATGTTTCTTCTCTTTTCGGCACCATTAGTTGAAATTTAGTATATTACAGTGAAAGATGCAAGTAAAATAAATTTCTTATTAGATATACAAAACAAAAAATCGGTGAAAATCATAAATAGTCATGTCAGAGTCGTCTCTTTTTGAGGAAAATATCACCCTTTGTTTATCGCAATAAAATCCAAAAGTCAAGATTAAAATAAGAAAAATATTATATCAAATGTTTTCTCATCCGTTTCTTAATCTTAAGGCTTCGAGTTCTTTGAGTTTGTCGCGGTAGACCATGGCTTGTTCAAATTCCAAATTCTGCGCCGCTTCTTTCATCAGCTTGGTATATTCCTTAATCTGCTTATCAATGTTTTTGATTTGTTCAATATTTTGCGAATCATCTTTCACAAAATCGGTTTCCGTCATCGCTTTCAAAGTTGAGGAAATACTTTTCTTTATGGTTTGCGGAGTTATGCCGTTTGCCAGATTATATTCGCTTTGTTTTTTGCGGCGGCGGTTGGTTTCATCCAAAGCGGTTTTAATCGAATCGGTAATTTTATCGGCATAAAGAATCACTCGTCCCTGAGCATTGCGCGCCGCACGTCCGATTGTTTGTATCAGCGAGCGGGTGGAACGCAAAAATCCTTCTTTATCGGCATCTAATATCGCCACCAACGAGCATTCCGGAATATCAAGCCCTTCGCGCAAAAGGTTTATCCCGACCAGAACATCAAACACGCCTAAACGCAAGTCGCGGATAATTTCAATGCGCTCCAAAGTGTCGATATCAGAGTGCATATAGCGCACTTTTATGCCGTTGTCATGCAGATATTCGGTCAAATTCTCCGCCATTTTTTTGGTTAAAGTCGTAACCAATACGCGCTCGCCTTTTTGGGCAGTTATACGGCATTCTTCCATCAAATCGTCAACCTGATTTTCAACCGGACGCACAATGCACAAAGGGTCGGTTAAGCCGGTAGGGCGAATCACTTGCTCGGAAAAGACGCCTTTACTTTGTTCCAATTCCCAATCTCCCGGAGTGGCGGAAACAAAAATCGTTTGAGGGCGCATTCTGTCCCATTCCTCAAATTTGAGCGGACGATTATCCAAGCACGACGGCAAGCGGAAACCATAATCGGAAAGAGTGGATTTTCGGTTGAAGTCACCGCGGTACATTGCCCCGATTTGCGGAACGGCAATGTGACTTTCATCAATAAACAGCAGGGCGTTTTTCGGAAAATATTCAAACAAAGTCGGAGGCGGTTCGCCCGGTTTTCGCCCCGTTAAATAGCGCGAATAATTTTCAATGCCCTTGCAGTGACCGGTGGTATCCATCATTTCCAAGTCAAAATTGGTGCGTTGCTCCAAACGCTGGGCTTCCAAAAGCTTGTTTTGGTCCTTAAATTCTTTCAAGCGAATCGCCAAGTCTTCCTTGATATGCGTCATGGCTTGCGAAAGCGCCGGACGCGGAGTAACATAGTGATTGGCAGGATATACCACGATTTCTTCCAGCTGGCGCGTTTTTTTGCCGGTTAAAACATCAAACTCATAAATTTCTTCAATTTCATCGCCGAAAAAGCAAACTCGCCAAGCGCGGTCTTCATAGTGCGCCGGAAAAATATCCAAAGTGTCACCGTTAACGCGGAAAGTTGAGCGCACAAAATTGATGGTGCAACGCTCATACAACAGCGCCGTTAATTGGCGATTTATTTCCTGAATATCAACGCAATCGCCGACACTTAATTTGAACACCATTGACGAATATGACTCGGTGCTTCCCAAACCATATATGCAGGAAACGGAAGCGACGATAATCACGTCTTTTTCTTCCAAAACATTACGCGTTGCACCGTGGCGCATGCGGTCAATCTGCTCATTGATGGCCGAGTCTTTTTCAATATAAGTATCGGTCTTCGGAATATAGGCTTCCGGCTGATAATAATCATAATACGAAACGAAATACTCAACGCAGTTGTGCGGAAAAAACTCTTTCATTTCAGCATAAAGCTGAGCCGCCAGAATTTTGTTCGGCTCCATAATCAGGGCAGGGCGCTTGCATTGTTCAATTATTTTTGCCATGGTGAAAGTTTTGCCCGAGCCGGTGACGCCGAGCAGAACCTGATTACGTTCTCCGCGCTCAATGCCTTCGCACAATTCCTTAATTGCCTGCGGTTGATCGCCTGAAGGCAAAAACGGACTCTCTATTTTAAACTCTTTATCCATAAGCAGCAAGATAAAGGTTTTATCACAATTGTCAAGAGGTTACTTGTGGTATGTTTTTTGCTTAAAAAACGCTTATTTTTTAAATGTGATGGTCAGCAGATGTATAATGTATTCGGTTTTTAAAAAGCCAAAAAAAGAAGGTCATCCCTATTTTTTGCCGTTAGGCGAAAAATTCAAGGGATCTTCAAATTAAATTAAAGAGGAAGCGGCGTTTGTGTGCCACATGGCACGACGCCGAAGTAGAGATTCCTTGAGCGCCTGATGCGTAGCACAGGCGCAGGAATGACATTGCATTGTCTTGCCATTCGGACTTGCGCCGAGATGACTGTTATTTTATTTTTTAAATGTGATGGTCACCTCATTTGTGTTGTCATTGTGCAAGACTTCCGCCGCCTCCGCGGGAGTGTAACGGATGCGATTACAGAAATCTTCATTTTGTTTCCAATTTTCAGTGCAATTTATGCCGTTTTTCTTGTTTTTACAGTCCGTTCCGCTCCAATAGTAATTTGTTGATTCGCACTGCAATTGTCCGATTTTGCCCATTTTTGACGACAAGTCCTGTGGAATGGGACTAAATTTTCCGTCATGATATTCATAATTTTTTAATTGCTCGTACAATTTTTTGCATTCTTCGGAATTTCCTTTGCAAATAATGCTTGGCATATAAGGACCTAAAGAATCAATACCAATTGAAACATCGGCTGGAAGAACAATTGTTGGTAGGCTAATTCCTCTGAAAGCACTTCTTCCCAATTTTTTAAGGGAATCAGACAATTTTATATCAGTTAAACCGCTCCACGCAAAAGCTCTATTTTCTATATCTGTGACCGTATCAGACATTGTTAATTTAGTTATTCCGGTATTCCAAAAAGCATAGCTCCCTACACTGGTTAATCCATCAATAACCACATTTTTTACCTGCGTAAAATTTTCGGCATTTTGCCATGGTGCCTTATTATCATCTTGATCATAATTAGACATCTTTCCGCTACCGGTAATGGTTAAAGTATCTCCGTAAATTTCCCAACAACAATCATTTCCGCATGCCTGATTATTAGTACATTCTGCCTGCGATTCGCTTAATGTTACTGCTGATAAAATTGCAGATATTGCTCCTATTAAAACTAATTTTTTATTTATGTATGCCATATTAACACCTCTTATTTTTAGACTAAATAAAATACCCGTCATTCTTATCCTAAGAAAAGGCGGGCGGATGTTCATAACCGTGAATTCTAAACGGCTCGGCGTTTTCGCGCTTTTTAAGGAGCCTTATTGCGCCGACATCCGCTCAAAAACGAACATCGGCATACAATTTTAAAGTCGCTATGCTTTTTGCGACTAGAATTCATAGGGTTATGACGCCCTAAAGATGAATTATTTCATCTATACCTATAAGCTAGCACGAAAAAAATAGATTGTAAAGCAAAAAAAATATCAAGATTAGCGCACGGAAAAACCTTAAGTGAAAAAATAAAGAAAAAGTTGAGAATTTTAATTGAAAATTTAGTTTTTCGTGATAATTTACGCGCAAAATTATGATAAAATTGCAATTTTAAGGGTAGATAAAATGGAATCTAGTGCTCTCTCTGATGTTGCGCAAACCGCAACAGAACAAATGTCTTTATGGGATATGGTTTGGTCTTCGGACACCATTACAAAAATCGTGATGATTGGTCTTATTGCCGCTTCCGTGTGGTCGTGGGCAATTATATTGGAAAAATTTTCCACCATGCGCCAAGTTCGCAATCTTTCAAAAAAGTTTGAAGAAGCTTTTTGGTCCGGCGGTTCATTAGACCGTTTGTATGATGCAATCGGCAATCGCCCGCGTGACCCGATGTCGGCAATGTTTGTTGCTGCCATGCGTGAATGGAAGCGCAATACCTTGATGAAGGGTAAAACAGACCGCAGTTTGCGCGGTGTTTCGCTTCAACAACGTATTGAAAAGGCAATGATGGTTTCAATGGATAAAGAGCTTGAAAGCTTGGATACGCATTTGGGCTTTCTTTCTTCCACCGGCTCGGTTGCTCCGCTCATCGGCTTGTTCGGTACTATCTGGGGTATTATTAACAGCTTTAATGCTATTGCCATAACTCAAAGCAACTCACTTTCGGCAATGGCTCCGGGTATTGCGGAAGCATTATTCACTACCGCTTTCGGTTTGATGGCGGCAATTCCGGCAGTTGTTGCCTATAATGTGATTACCTCAAACATTGATCGCTATGCTAAAAAGTTGGAAAATTTTATGGCTGAATTTTCATCCATACTTTCTCGTGAAATTGATGAAACAACCTTAAAAGCCGATTTGGCCGGAGAATAAGATGAGCATAATTCATAACTCTTCATTCGGATATCAGCGCCGTCAAACCCGCAGAAGACCGGAAATCAATATCACAAATTTGATGGATGTGATGATGGTTTTGCTGGTGGTGTTTATGGTGGCGGCTCCGCTTATGACCTCAGGCATTGAACTTGATTTGCCTAAAGTGGGCGGAAAAAATATGGAAGGCAAAGAAACTTCCATAAATATCAGTGTTGATAAAGAGGGATATTATTACATCGGCGAAAATGTGGTTGAAGATGATGAAGTTGTGCCGAAGTTGGAAGCAATTAAGGGTGAAAACGATTCGCTTTCGGTTGTGATATCGGGCGATACAACAACATCATACGGCAGAGTTATTGCTTTGATGGCAATGCTTAAAGAAGCCGGATTTGATAAGGTTGGCTTAAAGACCGAATCCAAACCGCTTAACTTGAAGAAGAAATAAAAGTTGATGAACAAGCACTTAATACATTCAATAGCCTTGCATATCGCAGTAGTAATACTGTTTTTGATTGATATGCCGGAGCTCTGGCGTCAGGATATGACCTTGGGTCAGGCACCGATTATTGTTGATTTGTCTGAAGTGCGAATCGATGAATTTACTAATCTGCCGGCAAAAGCCGAATTCGGTCCGGAAGATCGCAAAGCAACGGTTGCCGAAAAGCCTAAAGAGCAATATAATGAAGAAACCGCACCCGAGCCTGAACCTGAGCCGGAACCGGTGAAACAAGAGCCGAAAGCTCAAGAGCCGGAGCCAACGCCTGAGCCTGAACCTGAACCTGCAGATGAGCCGAAGCAGGATTATGTTGCTCCGCCTGAACCGACGAAAAAGCCGGAACAAAAAAAGCCGGAGCCGAAACCTACGCCTAAAAAACCGCCTGTTCCGAGTGCTAAGCCGAAACCGAAACCTCAGCCTAAGCCGGAGCCGAAAAAGGAAACTCCGAAAAAACCGCAAGAACAGCCTAAAGTTCAAAATAATGCCTTAAAGAGCCTGATGCGCGAGCTTGATAATAATAAGAATATAGATTTGGGCGAAAAAACGCAGTCGGCAATGATTAAAGAAGGAACTCAAGTTAAACATATGGGTATTGAGGGCGGAAGCTCGGAAGGCTCGTATTTTTCAGATTTGACGATTTCCGAAACCGATGCCATTGCCAGCTTGTTGAGGCAAAATTGGAATTTGGATCCGGGTGCAATCGGTATGGAAAATATGATGGTGCCGATAAGAGTTTATTTGGCGCGTGACGGCTCAATTCAGAAGATTGAATTTATTGAACAGGGGCGCTTTAACTCCGATCCGTCATATCGTTCGGTTGCCGAAAGTGCGCAACGTGCAATTATTGCCACGGGGCAAGCGTTTAAAGAAGTGTTTGGT
This sequence comes from Alphaproteobacteria bacterium, assembly GCA_045602545.1. Taxonomy (GTDB): domain Bacteria; phylum Pseudomonadota; class Alphaproteobacteria; order RF32; family CAG-239; genus RUG410. Next base: position 24,190 of record JAZSBR010000051.1, on the reverse strand, counting down.
GTGAAATATGCCGACCGCTATGAAGTTTGGAAAACTTTGTTGTTGAAATTTGATCCGCTTGACCAGAGAATTAAATAAAATAAACAAAACCCGCCGAAAGCCGATATTTTCGGCGGTTTCTGTTTATGGTAATGCGAAAAAATAAAGTGAAATTCACCTAAAAATTTTACAAACTTTTAAAAAATTAAAAAAAAATGAAAAAATATATTGACTCTATAAAATTAGGTTATATAATCCGCTTAATTTTGAAAAGTGGTGATCAACTTTTTAAATGTGTTAATTTTATAAATGGAGATTAAATTTGGCTCGTATAGCTGGTGTAAATATTCCAAGTGCCAAGAGAATTGAAGTTGCTTTGACCTATATTTTCGGCATTGGTAGAAAGTCTGCTCAAGACATTTGCGCAAAGTCAGGAATTGATGCTAACCGCAGAGTTAGCCAGTTGTCTGATGAAGAAGTCATGAAGATTCGCGAAGTTATTGACAGCGGTTATTTGGTAGAAGGTGAACTTCGTCGTGAAGTCGGTACCAATATTAAAAGATTGATGGACTTGGGCTGCTATCGCGGTTTGAGACATCGTAAAGGTTTGCCTGTTCGCGGACAAAGCACAAAGCAAAATGCCCGCACTCGTAAGGGTAAACGCAAGACCGTTGCTAACAAGAAGAAATAAGTGAGGTGAGTGCAAATGGCAAAAGCAACAATTCAAAGAAAAAAGAAAGAAAAAAAGAATATAACTTCAGGTGTGGCTCACGTAGATTCTTCTTTCAACAATACAAGAATCACGATTACTGACGCTCAAGGAAACACTGTTTCTTGGGCAACAGCCGGCGCTCAAGGATTTAAGGGCTCAAGAAAGTCTACTCCTTATGCTGCTCAGGTTGCTGCTGAAGATGCCGGTAAAAAGGCTCAAGAAAACGGCATGAAAACCTTGGAAGTTGAAGTTAAAGGGCCTGGTTCGGGAAGAGAATCCGCAATCAGAGCTTTGCAGGTTATCGGTTTTACCATTACGGCAATTCGTGATGTTACTCCGATTCCGCACAACGGATGCCGCTTGAAGAAAAGACGTCGCGTCTAAGCAATTTTTACGGTGCAGACCTTATTTTTTATAAGGTCTGTTGCCGCGTTTGAACTATATACATTACATAAACTAAAGAAAAGGATAAAACCGTGATTCAAAAGAATTGGCAAGAACTTATTAAACCGACAAACTTGCAAGTTTCACAAGAAGAAGGTGCTCATAGAGCAAAAATAGTGGTTGAACCTTTGGAAAGAGGCTTTGGTCTGACTCTGGGCAACGCCTTAAGAAGAATTTTGCTTTCTTCTTTGCAGGGTGGTGCTGTTTCGGCTATTAAAATCGATGGCGTTTTGCATGAATTTTCTGTTATTCCGGGTGTTCATGAAGATGTTACCGATATTGTGCTGAATATTAAGGAGTTGGCTGTTGCAGTTCATTCAGACTCCATTAAAACAATGACTCTGAAGGCTGAAGGTCCTTGCACTGTTACCGCTGCTATGATTGAAACAGGACATGATGTTGAAATTATAAATTCCGATCACATCATTTGTACGCTTGATGCCGGTGCAAAAATTAATATGGAATTGACGGTTACAACCGGTAAGGGTTATGTTCCGGCAACTAACAGCAAACTGATGGATTCTCCGATTGGTTTGATTAATGTTGATGCAATTTATTCTCCGGTTAAAAAAGTTTCATACAAAGTTGAAAATACTCGTGTGGGACAAATTACCGACTATGATAAGCTGACGATGGTTGTTGAAACAAACGGTGTTGTATCTCCGGAAGATGCTGTTGCTTATGCTGCCCGCATTTTGCAAGATCAACTTAAGCCGTTTATTAACTTTGATGAACCGGATGACAGTGCTGAAATGCTTCGTGAAGAATTACCGTTCAACCGCAACTTGCTCAGAAAAGTTGATGAGCTTGAACTCTCCGTTCGTTCAGCTAACTGCCTGAAGAATGATAACATTATTTATATCGGCGATTTGGTTCAAAAGACCGAAGCCGAAATGCTTAGAACTCCTAATTTTGGCCGTAAATCTTTGAATGAAATCAAAGAAGTATTGGCTAAAATGGGTATCCACCTCGGAATGGAAACTCCGGGATGGCCTCCTGAGAACATTGAAGATCTTATCAGAAGAATTGATGAGCATTTTTAATTTCTCTTCCTTTCTCCCAAAAGTTAATTTAAAACTCAAGCAACCTGCCCGAAACGGCAGGTTGTTTTGACCTTAAAAACTTGAAATTTTATTAAAAAATTTATTCTGTCAAAACAAATAAAAATATTGACAAATAACATCCGGTGTGGTAAAAGCAAGTAAATTTGCGATTATTTATTTTTCAATTATTAACCCTTAAAAAAATGACTTTATGAAGCTGAAGTTATCGTATTTTCCGCAATTCGATGGATTCGGTATTGCGGATGCTGACTGGGAACCCTTGTCACAAGAAAAAGGATTGCCGATTATGTGCTTGAGCGACGAGGATTACAAACTCATCGGTTGTGAAAAGCCCAACGCGACAGCGCCGGTGATTGGTGTTCTGATGGGAAGAGAACCTGACCACTATTGCCTGCAGGTTGACTATGTGAAAGCGCTTACGAAGGCCGGAGCAAATATTGTGTTTCTGGATTATGCGTACCACGACATCCAGCTTGCTTTTTGCTCAGGTTTGTTGCTCCCCGGCGGTGCGTTTGAGACGCCTGATTGGTATTACAGCGACGCCAAGGAAGATGGCTGGGAATATCCAAACAAGCGAAGCAAGGCTTATGCCGAGTCCTTGAAGTTTGCCACATCATTTGGGATGCCGGTTCTTGGTATTTGCGCCGGAATGCAGGTTATTGCTGCAGAACGTGGCTTAAAGCTGTATCGCTCGGCGGAGTATTTCGAGTCGCCTCTGCACCACAAGACAAAGTCTGCGATGGCGCATCACATTGATCTGGCAGAAGGAACTCCTTTCAGAGAGATGATGGACGATGCCTGGCGACTTCCGGTCAACTCACGGCATAGTGAGTTTGTGGCACCAATCCGAGTTCAGCGTGAACTGCTGGAGTTGAAGCCTGACCAAAATTTGCCGTATGATGTTTATGCCTTGGCAACGGATGGTATCCCCGAGGCAATCGGCAATATGGAGGCCGGCATCTTAGGAGTGCAATGGCATCCGGAAAATCTGGCCGCGGCCGGCGATGAGTTGCAACAGCGCTTATTCAACTGGCTGGTTGAAAAGGCGTTTGACGCTAAATGATGAAAAAAGACCTCTTCCATGAGGTCTTTTTTTGTGCTTTAAAGCAAAAGAGGGCAAAATTTTCTGCTTGCATTTTATTTTATTCTTTATATGCTTTAGCTATGAGTAAAAAAGAAGAAAAAATATTATTGCTTTCGTGCTGTGCGCCGTGTTCTTGCGCGGTGATTAAAACATTGGCGCAAAAGAATGAAGATTTTGCCGTTGTTTTTTATAATCCGAATATCCGTCCGCGAGAAGAATATGAAAAACGTCGCGATGAAAATGCGCGCGTGTGCAAATTATATGGTGTTCCGTTCTTGGAACTGGAATATGATAACGAGCGTTGGTGCGAACTGACTAAAGGCTTGGAAAACGAGCCGGAAAGGGGAAAACGCTGTTCCGTTTGTTTTGAAATGCGCCTAAAACGCGTTATGGAATATGCATTTAAAAACGGTTATACGGCTGTGGCTTCCGTTTTGGGCGTTTCGCGCTGGAAAAATTTGGCGCAGGTAAATGAGGCGGCACATATTGCTTCTGAAAAAACCGGCGTTCCTTATGTTGAAATTGAGGGGCGAAAAGGCGGGATGCAGGAACTCAGAGCTCAGCTTATTAAAGAACTTGAATTATATAATCAAACCTATTGCGGATGCAAACCGCAAGTGAAAAAATAAAGGAGAAAATGTGATGCAAAAAATTGTTCCGGAAAAATTAAAAAAAGGCGATAAAATTATGGTGGTTGCACCATCGCGCGGGCTTAAGCTTATCGGTGCCGATTGCCGAAAAATTGCCGAAGAACGTTTTTCCAATATGGGCTTAAAGCTTGAATTTGCGCCGAATACCACCGATGAAAATTGGGATATGTTCGGCTCAACCGAGGCGCAAAAACGCGCTGATGATATTATGTTTGCTTTTAAGGATAAGTCCGTTAAAGCGATTTTTACGGTTATCGGCGGATTTAATTCAAACCAGATAATTTCGCTTCTGGATTATGATGTAATTAAGCAAAATCCGAAAATTATCTGCGGTTTTTCTGATATTACGGCTCTTTTGAATGCCATTCACGCCAAAACGGGAATGGAAGTTTATTATGGTCCGCATTACAGCTCAATCGGCATGAAAAAAGGCTCGGAATACACTCTTGATTATTTGCAAAAAGTGCTTTTTTCCGATGATGAAGTTGAGATAAAGCCTTCAAGCGAATGGAGCGACGATTTGTGGTTTTTAGACCAAGAAAACCGTACATTTATCAAAAATGAGGGTTGGTGGAATATTCATTCAGGCTCAGCTGAAGGCACGATTGAGGGCGGTAATTTAGGTACCTTTAATCTGCTTTTGGGAACTGAGTTTCGCCCAGCATTTAAGCCGAATACCATGCTTTTTATTGAGGCAGATGAAAGCGCGGATATGTTTTCATTTGATCGCAATTTGCAGGCTCTTTGCCATCAACCTGACTTCAAAAATGTTAAAGCCGTTATAATCGGGCGTTTTCAGAAAAAGTCGGAAATAACGCGCGAGAAACTTGAGTTTATCATTAACCGCAAGCCGGAATTGAAAAATCTTCCGATTATTGCCAATGTTGATTTCGGACATACAACCCCGATATTAACTATTCCTTTAGGAGGTTATGCTATTTTGAGCCAAAATGTGCTTAAAATTAAAAAATAAGGAATTATTGCCATGATGTGGATTGCGATATTTACTTTTTTTCTGTTTGCCGGATATTTTATTTATAGCACAACGCTGGAAAAAAACTGGAAAATTGATATTTTTCGTGATTCAGCTGATTGGCAGGAAGATGAAAGCGTTATTTCGCATTTTGGATTTCGCTATCTTCAAATTGCGCAGTTTGCGATGTTTTTGAGTTTTGAAGCGCTGATAAGCACTGTGTACGGATATGCTTATGGGTTGGGCTATGCAATATGGCTTATATTCGGTACGGTGTTTTTCGGCGGAGCTTTGAGTTATTACGGCGGAATGTATGCTTTAAGGCATCGCGGATATACACTGAATTATGCCATAAAACAAAAATTCGGAAAAGTTGCGCATTTTATCACAACAATATTGCTGTTGAGCTTGATTATTGTGCTGTTAGGAGATGCGTATAAATCATTCAGCCAAGTTTATGAAGGGATTTTTAATCTTCCGCCTAAATTACTGATGTTGTATTGCGGAGCGGTTGCGCTGATATTCTGTTTTTGCACGGCACGACAAACGGCTTTGATTTATGCCGGAGTGGGAATTTTTGCCATTGCGACACTGGTTATTTTGTTATTCGGCTCAAAATTGCAGTTAAGTATGGTTGAATACGGCGGGCATAATTTTGTGATAAATGATTTGAAATATGCTTATCCGTTTGCGTTTTTTGTGATAACGCTCGGAAGCATTAACTGTCTTCAGGGTTTGCAGGCTTCAATCTTGGCGCCGATGATAAAAAATGAAAAAGTGGGGCGCAGAGTTTTTTTCGGCTCAGCAGTTTTTCAAGGCTTTTTCTTAATGCTGTTTAATGTTCTGGTTGCCGCTTGGAATCCGAATATTAATGAATTTTATGTTTCGCTTTTTGATAATCAAACGCCATATATTTTTCTGCAAAATCTTGCTTTCGGTGCCGGTGGTAAAAATGCAACACTGCTGATTTTTGCTCTCTCAATATCTTTGTTTTTGGGCTTTATGGGCGTAATGATACGTCTTGCCCGTAATCTGATTTTGGAAACAAAAGTCGGGCAAATTAAATATCTGTCCGGAGCGCTTACTTGTGTTTTGGTATTTCTTTCAGCAGTTATTTTTAAGAATTTTAATTTGAAGTTTGAATATATCTTGATTTGCACGCAGATTGCCGGATTGTTCAGTTGCTTTGTTTTGGCGCTTGTTTTGAAAAATGACAACAAAAAATATTATCACATTATTTGGCCGGCAATTTTGGTTTTGGGCGCTCTTGTTTCATATATTTTATTGGTTATTTTCAAATTGTCGCTTTTGGTCAGCAATTCCGTCGGTATCAGTTTATTTGTTTTGCCTGTTGTTGTTCGTATTTTGGGAAAAAATAGAGAGGCAATAAAGCGCAAATGGTTGCACCTTAAAGAAATTTATGCCGAAAAGAAAAAATTAAACGCTGAAAAATCTGCGCAGAGAAAATTGGAAAAACAGCAGGAAAAAGAGCTTAAAAAGCAAGAGGCTGAAGCAAAAAAACAAGAAGCTGAAGCAAAAAAGCGCGAAAAAGCCGAGCTTAAAAAACAGGAAAAGGAAAAGAAACGTCAGGCGTCTTTGTCGCTGATGCTTGCTCAGGACGAAACCGAGGGCAGGGCAAATCATGAAGTTGAGCTGGAAAAAGAAATTCTTAAACTTCAAAATGAGCGCGATAAAATTGATGCGCGTGTCAAAGAAATTGAAAAAGAATTGGAAAAAGCGCAATCTTTGCGTTTGTTATCGGAAACCTCCGAAAGCGTTATCAATAAAATAGAAAAAGAAGAAAATACAGATGCTCTTTTTGATGAAATTGAAAAACTTGATGATGCGCTTGATGATGCTAAAGAAATTGATCTCAATAACCTGATGGATGATGAAATAAGGGAAAAAACACCGGTTGAGAAAAATGACGCAAAATTTGATTTTGATGAAGATTTTGAAGGCGATTTTGAATTTAAGGAAGATAAAGCAACAACTCCTGAAAAGAAACCGAGTGAAAAAGCTGAGGAACAATCCGTTTTACCAAATAAAAAGAAACGTAATCGTAAGCGCAATAAGAAAAATAATGAAACTCAAGCAAGCTGAGTTTTATAAAGCGCCGCATATTCTTTGCCGAGTGCCAATAACTCTTCGTGCGATCCTTGTTCAACAATTTCACCATTATTTATGACTATGATTTTATCCGCATTTCTTACGGTTGACAGGCGGTGGGCAATTACCAAAACGGTGCGCTCCTTCATCAAATTATCAATGGCTTGCTGAACAACGGCTTCCGCCTTATTATCAAGTGCCGAAGTAGCTTCGTCCAAAACCAGAATCGGAGCATTTTTGATGAAGGCTCTGGCAATGGCAATCCGCTGTTTTTGACCACCGGAAAGCAAAACTCCGCGCTCTCCGATTTCAGAATCAAGCCCCTTATCAAGCGAGGCGATAAATTCATCAAGGCAAGCGTTTTTTAAGGCGTTTTGCAGTGTTTTTTCATCAATATCCGGATTGGAAAAAGTAATGTTTTCTCTGATTGTACCGGAAAATAAAAAATTATCTTGAAAAACAAAAGCGATATTTTCACGCAAATCATAAAGCTTTATGTTTTTGATATCAATTCCGTCAATGCTTATTTTACCCTTTGTAACATCATAAAAACGCGGTAAAAGTGATGAAACGGTAGTTTTACCTCCACCGGAATTGCCGACCAGCGCGATGGTTTGCCCGTGCTTTATATCAAGGTTGATATTTTTCAAAACCGGCTTGTCTTTAATATATTCAAAGCAGACGTTATCATAAACAATATTGCCTTGACAATTTTTCAGGTGAACGGCATTTTTCTTATCTCTGATTGACGGATTAGAACCTAAAATTTCAAAAATGCGCTCAACCGCCATTAAAGAAAAAATAACACTGTTAAAATTGTTGGCGATTGATTTCATCGGGTTATAAAGCATAACCAATGAGGTGATAAATGAAGCAAAATTACCGGCGGTTATTTGTTTATCAACAATAAGATAGCTTCCGTACCAAATCACAAAAGCAATGCCCAAAGCCGAGAAAACATGCATTAACGGAGAGATAAAACCTGTTTTTTTGAACATTTTAAGGCCCAAATCAAACAAATTGTTTATGGAGGAAACAAATTTTTCTTTGCAATAATCTTGCAGATTATAGGCGCTGATAATACGATTTCCGCTGAATGCTTCATTATAACTTCCGATAACGGAAGCAAGGGCGTTGACATCTTTGGCGACAACTTTTTTCAATCTTTTCCGAACTCTTGTCATCGGTAAAAGTGCACCGAACAAAACAATCACTGCAACAATTGCCAACTGCCACGAATTATAAAACAGCACTGCAATCAGCGAAATTGAGGAGAAAAAGCGCGTTAAAAACATACGCATATTACCGAGCAGACCGCTACAAGCATTATCGGCGTCGCTGTTATAACGAAACAGAATGTTTCCGGAATTTTCATTGTCAAAAAATGCGGGATCGGAATGTTGCAGTTTATCAAAAAGTTCTTCCTTTATTTTTAAGGAAATTTTGTTTCCCACCCAGGCATTCATATAATTTGAAACATAAGTAAACAGCGCCTGTAAAACACTGAAAACAACAATCAACAGCGGGATATACATTGTCCAACCGCTTTGTTTTTCAACCAAAACCACATCCATGAAAGGCTTTAAGGACCAAGCAATAACGGCATCCATTGAGCCTACGGGAATAGTTATCAGAACGGCAATCAACGCACGCCCCCAATAAGGCTTAACATAAGGCAAAAGCAGGGCATAGTTCTTGAGAGTGTATAAAGACAAAAGCTTTTCCTTTATTTTTTGCCCTTTGAACCGCAAAAAGAAAACCGCACCCAAAATTGCGCTAATAACGAGAATTATTTCAATTGCCGTCAGCATAAAAAATCCTTCAACAAATTCCGTATTGTCAGAAAGAATACATAACTTTTTTGTGATTAACAACAGCTAAATCAACATTTACACATTAAAAATCCCCCGAAAGCCGTAAAGCAATCGGGGGAAATTTTATATGGAAAGCTACTTGAGCTGAATGAGCGTACCGGTGTTGCCACCCAGAACGGTGGTAGGCATTTTGCCATCCCACTTCTGTGCCTTTTCATACTCGATGAGGGCAGGGTTTTTAGCCAGAGCCTCAGCCTTAATTTTCATAGCTTCAGCCTCAGCCTGAGCAGCAATAACCTTCTGCTTTGCCTCCTGCTCGACCTGCTTCGTCTTGTTTGCAGCCTCCTGAGCCTTTTGTTCAGCAATCACCTTCGCCTCGATAGCCTTCTCGAAGTTGTCCGAGTAATCGATGTTGTTGAACTGGAATGTCACATTTTCAAAGAAACGCGCATCCAATTTCTTCTGGAGGGCTGCTACGACCTGCATGCGAGCAGAATCGCGGTTGGCAACCAACTCTTGAGCCTGCCATTTACCGATAACGTCTTTGAGGACATCATTCAGCGATGGCACAATCTTCTTAGCCTCGTAATCTGTGCCGACTGTTGAATACAGTACATGGATGTTGTCGCTTTTCAGATTGTATGTCAGGTTGTAGTCTAACTCGGCAGTTTGCATGTCGGCAGTATAGCAAGAGGTTTTATCAGCCATCTTCTTGGTGCGGACATCAAACTGGATGACATCCGTGAAGAAAGGCGCTTTCAAGCCGATGCCACTCTGGTAGGTGGTCTGTTCAACCTTTCCGAGTGTCTTCTTCACACCGCAGAAACCTGCGTCAACAACGTAAAACGAACCGAATGCCACGCAGAGCAGAACGATTACACCAAAACCAATAGCAATGTAGCGAAGAATGTTTTTCTCCATATTTTTTAACGGTTAGCCTTACCCACTTTCGTGTCTCGACGCCGTCAATTTTTATAATATTGCAAATCCCTGGGAATTACTCAAATCAAGATATCGTTTTAATTTTGGTCCCGTCATACATGTATGAACTTGGGCGGCATTGCTAATGCTCTTTCCACGATATTAATTGACTATTTCATCCTTACGTATTCGCAACATAATATTATATAAAATAATTTTTTCCTACCCCCATCTTATCCTCCCCCCACGATTTTGTCAAGTGCTTTTTTACGATTTTTTAATTTTAAAACAAAAAAACTCCCGAAAGCAATTAGGCAATCGGGAGTTTGCTAACGATTTATAATTACTTCTTTGAAGAAGTAGAAGCTTTTTTGGTTGTGCTTGTCTTCTTTGAGCAAGATTTTGTTGAAGAAGAGCAAGACTTAGAAGATGACTTGCAGGAAGAGCCATAAAGTTGATTTATAGCCATGTTCCAAAAATATTCATCCTGACCGGAAGGGCATCCGGCATTTTGCCAATTGTAATAAGCTGCTTCTTTGATATAATTCTCATTATAATTTTTCATTTTTTTATTCCCTAAAAAAGATAAGTGTTCTAAACGAGTGATATTATAACCATTTTTTCAGAAAAGTCAAGAATTTAATTTTAAAAACGTACGGCTTTAAGCGGACAAAAGAAAAACGACACTTATTTTATTAACCGAAGGGAAAGTATTTTATTGTTTTATGATTGCGGTCTGCAAATCAGGTTATTAAATAAAAAATGCAAAAAATGAAAAAAATTGCTTGACAAGCCGAAAAATTATCTATATAAACGCAACAGACTTTCGTTGGTCCCATCGTCTAATGGTTAGGACATCACCCTTTCACGGTGGCAATATGGGTTCGAGTCCCGTTGGGATCACCAATACAAAAAAAGCACCCTTTATGGGTGTTTTTTTTGTATTGGTGACCGTTAGGCTCGAAGCCATATTGCCATGGTAATGTGGGCTCGCGCATGAAAAAATACCTGAGATGGTATTTTTTCAGCGCAAGAGGCGAAGTTTTCTTAGTGAATTTATGATGCGATAGCGAATAAATGAACTTAGAAAACGAGTGCCCGAAGATGAATTTTTCTGCTACAAGAATAAATAAGTAAAAATTCATCAAGACGCGCATGAAAAAATACCTGAGATGGTATTTTTTCAGCGCAAGAGGCGAAGTTCCCCGGCAAGCAAAGAAGCGATAGCGCTCTGTGGCGAGCCGATGGGAACGAGTGCCCGAAGCAACACGAATGTGTTGCAAGACGAGTCCCGCCCAAGATCACCAATACAAGCGGCAGGCTGTCAAAAGCCTGCTTTTTCTTTTATTTTCAAGCATTTGTACGAGTTCGAATCTTTGCTTTTTGAAAACGCATATTTTGGGAAATTTTACGAACTCGTTATGGTAACAATGCAATAAAATCAATCAGTTAAGTAGTTGGAGTACGGTATGGTTGCTGGTCCGCATTTGACCTGGTTATTGCAAAAAATTTTAACTGATTTGGGAGTTGGAGAAGAGATGAACCTCTGTTAAATTTGCAAAGGTCTAGCTTTAATATTGTTTGCATTTTTGTACCAACGGCTTTACTTTTAGAAAAACTCATATTATTCTTTGATATATCAAACCGGAACGTTAATATGAATGAAGAGAATAAAGATAATACAAAAGTTACTTTCAATGAATGGTTGACTCAATCAAAAGATAATAAAGTCATATCAAGCGTGGGGCTAGAGGGCTAGAGGGCTAGTAATAACTTTGCCTTGTCAATCTATGAGTTTGGCCGGCGGACAACATCTTGACGATCCATTGACTTGGTTGTTTTTATTTGCTCTTGAATTGTGTAGAACCATTTATAGGCTCTCACCAGAGCATCTTCAATGGGTGTTTTGGGAAAACTGTCCATACTTCATATCAGATAATCAAGATCCGATAATCACTAACCGTTTGGATGGCAAAACTATTTTGCAAACCATAACTAAGGTGATGAACAGCCTAGACATAGATACTAATGACAAAGTTTTGGATGCGAGTTTTTATGGTACGGCCCAGATGCGTAAGCGTGGAATTATCCTATGCAGAAAATTGAAACGTTGGGAGTTTCCGGAACCTGATGAAAAACCTTTGACTTGTGGCGAGGTCATTGGTGATAGGAACAAGTTTGAAATGCTTGATTCATCACACAGACGCTCGGCAACCAATGAATTTCAACGCATCGGTTATGTTTCTTCGGTACAAGAATCTTTTATCCGTAAAATCAAATCAGGAATGTCAGCGTTTCAATGCATGGATAGAAAGCTTATTGTTAATCCTAGTGGAAAACCAAGCAAAGCGCAGCATGAAAATAGTGCTTTCGGACGTAATGCTTACACTCTGCCAACTCATGCCATAACTCAAGGCAGTGATTCATTGTGTGGAGACTGGACATTGCATCCGGGAGAAGATTTAGGTAATGGTGAATACAGTGATCCACGGCCGTATTCAATCGCTGAAATCTTTGCTTTGACCGGTTTAGACGATAATTTTATTAAAGCTATTCCGGCTTGGGCACGTGGCAATGATAAGTTGTTGCGCCAGTTGTGCGGAGAAGCGCTTATGCCGAACTTGTTGGCACATTGCTTAAGCACTCTTAATAAATAATTATATAGGGGGAGTGTAACGGCTCCCCTTTTTTTATTTTAAACCTCTGCAAAGGTTTATTTTTTTAAATGATAACATTATCTTTAGCAAATCTGAACTCAATTTGACCGGATTGCACAAAAGGCAGTAATTTACTGATATCAACGTATTTGAGATAAGTTTTTCTTGAATAAAATACCACCGCTTGCTTGGTTTTATTACGTTTAAGGTAGTCCAGAAGCTTGTTCATACAGTCCTTTTCATAAGATTTGATCCCGGAAGTTTCAAAAAAAACATCAACCACATGCAAATTCCTTCTTTTACAGTATGTCAGCATCTCGGCGAACTGTTTTGCTACTTCATTCACACCACCACAGGAAAATAAAACAACCTCCCGCGGATTTATGGTTTCTGTTATCGGATTATTCATATTTTAGGTCCTACGTTAAATTTTATATTTAAGTAGAACTGCCGGATATATCCCGTTTTGCCACAAATCGCACCATAACAGCCGGATTTGGTTTTGGTTATAAGTTGCAAGCGAAAAGGCAAATTGTTTGTCTTGGGTTGTTTAAATGGCTTTTAGGCTTGCGCTTCGAGTCTGTCAATAAAATGTCGGACAGTTGAGCGGTGAACGCCTAAAATACGCGCGATGGCTACTTTTGACACACCTTTTGCCCACAATGATTTAACACGTTCGGTATTTTTGCTTAATTTCAGCTTTTTTGACTCTGCCGAAAACGGACGCCCAAGTTTTTTCCCGTTTGCTTTGATGTTGGCTAAGCTTGATTTAGTGCGCTCGGAAATAAGCTGTCTTTCAATTTCTGCCGCAAGTCCGAAAGCAAAAGCAAGCACTTTACTTTGTATATCATTGCCAAGTCGATAATTTTCTTTTAATGTCCATACTTGGCAACTCTTATTGAGACAGGTTTCTAAAATTTTCATAACTTCAAGCAGAGAACGACCAAGACGGGAAATCTCGCAAGTGATTAAAATGTCGTTTTCTTGCAGATTGTCCAAAAGTTCACCTAATTTACGCTTATCAAGGGCTTTTCTAGAAGATATTGTTTCTTCAATCCATGTATCAATTTTTATGCCTTCTTTAAGTGCAAAATTTTCAATTTCAAAACGTTGATGTTCAAGTGTTTGCTTATTAGAACTAACTCTGATATAACCTATTGTTTTCATGATAAAAAAATCTCCAAAAATTGATTAAAAAAGTGACACATTTAATAGAACGTTAAAGTCAATCACTTTTTTACATTTTTTGAATTTTTTATCAAATTAACATCTAAGCCTTACCAATGCTTATGTTCGATCGTTTTCAAAGCTTATTATCAGTTCTTAAAATGTTCTTGATTTGTCAGTCGGGCATAAACGTTGGTTTGTGCCATAATTTAGATAAATGACAAAATTAAACTTTTAAGAAAGGAAATAAGATGACTGAATTTATGTATATCAATCCGGCAATGAAAAATCCGAAAACCGGAGAAAATGTCCGCGAACAAGAAACAGCTAAGTTAGAAGCATTAAAGGCTGAAGGTAAAAAAATCGTCGGCTTGGAAATGACCGTGGCTGATTTAGCCGGTATTTGCGATAAAAATATTGACCCGCAACATACTGATGGCAAGGCTGACGAATGCTGCGCCAAAACAGTGACCGAAAATGCCGCCACGTTATTGGCAGATTATCGCGGACAAGATGTGGTATTTGTTACAAATCGAGTTGATTTGGATTCCGTTGCGGCTTATGTGATGGCTGACCGTTATTTACAAGGCGAAACAACAGAATATAACGATAATTTGGCACAAATTAACGACCACGATGCGCATTTAGGTGCAAAATGGGAAGGTCCTAAACCGATAGAGCAGGCTTTTGATCCGGATAACAAAACGGCCGCATTGGCTTCATCAATTAAAGTATTTATGGTTACGCCGAAAAATATTGAAGATGTGAGAAACTTTATTGATACCGGAAACGTAGAAGAAAGTGTGATGAATAACTATCGCACAGTGCAAAACGGAATTATTGACCGTGTTAAATCTGGTGATATCAAAACTGAAGTTGTCGGCGGTGTGGCTTATGTTGAAACAACTTTACCGTGTGCAACCAATGTTGGCTATTCTATGGCTCCGGTTGTGGTTGCGGTTAATCCGGCAATGAAACTCGGACCGCAAGGAGAACCATTCCGCAAGGTTAGTATTTGTCAGCACGAAGCCGGATATGCCGATTTGAATGCGGTTGCCGATAAACTCAATGAAATGGAAGCCGGATGGGGCGGAAGCCCGACCTTCAAAGGTTCTAAACAAGGTGAAAGCTGCAATATCAGCTTGTCTGATATTAAAAAGACTGTGTTTGCTCATTTAACACCGGAATATAAGGCAAAAGTTACCTCCAATGTTGGCAATGCAAACGGCGGTAAGGGTTTAGGCGAGTAATTTTCTGCGATAAAAGGTGCTGACAACCAATCAGCACCTTTCTGGCATTTTGCAAAGGGGATTATTTATGGAATTAGATGATATCCACGTTATAGAAGGACAGATACCCTGGATTTCCGGTTTGGGAGCCCTTGATGATAGTATGTGTCCAGGTGGGTGGGATCAGGCTTTAGCTGAGAGTGACTCATTCGGATGGCGTTTATCTTTATATACTTCAGATGCTTTTATAGAAAATGAAGATGGTTCAAAAAGCTTTGTATCAAAAACAGGCGAGAATGAGTTTGCAATTGCCGATTATGAGAATGCCCCTGTTTTTGACATTCGTGATATTAAAACACCTGATCATACCAATTCTACATTCAATAAGACCTTTAAAAAATATTTTGGAGAATTTGATAAGGTTGAAGAAGATAACATTCCTGTACAATTTGAAAAAGCCAAATTATTACTCAAAAAAAATCAAAAAAAAGAAGCTTTTGAAATTATCCGTAATGTAGCTCTTTCCATTTATTATAAGGAAGAACATACAAGATATGCCGAAAAATCAAAGGCCCACTTTGCGGGTATAGATTTTGAGCATTTTATGGCTTCTGACTATGCTGCTGTTAAAAATGATCCGAATGTAACAGTAAAAGACATTCTTAATTATATGGCGGACTACGATTTTGGTGAAGGAAAAAAAATCGGCTACGATGAAATAGTGAAAAGAGTTAATGAAGCTGAAAAAAAATTAGAAGGAATAACAGAAACTATAGATAAATATCGAATTTCCGGAGAAAGATGTAATGCAAGATATACACCGGAACGAGAAAAATTACATGTCAAAATACTAGAAGAATTGATCTTTGATAATTTGGAAAAATGTATTCCACAAGAAGGTGAGGCTCCTACCTTAATTTTATTAGGAGGTAGAGGCGGTTCGGGAAAATCTAAATTTAAAAATTTGGTCTATGATGATCATTTTGTTGTTTTAGATCCAGATGTGATTAAGAAAAAATTACCGGAGTATGAAGGTTGGAATGCTACCGAAGTGCATGAAGAAAGTTCTGATATTATGGAACAGGCATTATTGATTTGTCAACGAAACGGCTTAAATGTTGTTGTTGATTCTTCTATGAAAACATCAAAATCTGTGGAAAGAAGATTGCAAATGTTTAAAGATGCAGGTTATCAAACAGAAGCACATTATATGTTTTTACCTCCGCAAAAGTCGGCGCAAAGAGCTGTAGCACGTTTTTTTACTGAGGGAGAAAAAGGCCGTTATATGCCTATAGATATTGTATTATCAAATAAAACAAATGAACAAACCTTTGATCGGATTAAAAAATGCGTAGATGCATGGAGTTTCTACAATGGAGATGTAGAAAGGGGAGAAACTCCTTACCTTTTAGCATATAATGAAAAAGGCACTAGTTATATGGAAAAAAGGAGATCAAAATTTATGTATGATCTATCCGGAAAAAATGTTTTCAGATTAAACCCAGAAAATACTGCATTAGTAGATTTTGATAAAAAGGTTAAATTAAAGTTACATTCAATTAAACAAGGAGCAAGAATATGTTAGATAATGAAAAGCAAGATAAATATTTTTATGATTTTGGGGATACTGAACCAACAGATGAATTACCTCCGGCTATGGAAAAATTGAGCAAACGTATTGCTGAAAAGAAAAAAGTAATTTTGCGACAACGTGAAAATTATAAAAAGGCTCAACAGTTGCGTCAGTGCATAAGTAAGGATAATGATAATACTAAATAATAATCGGGCAGAACTAAAATGACTATTAATCCTCGTAAATTGTTTAGAAAAGAATTGCTTGATTTTGAGATTAAGACAAAAACGGTAATACGCCACTATATAAACCTTGATAATGCTGCAACCACGCCGCCTTTGAAGTATGTTGAGGAGACTGTTTCTAAATATATGGAAAGTTATGGTTCTGTTCATCGTGGAAGCGGTTATAAATCAAAGAAATCAACAGATGTATATGAGAAATCTCGGGATATTATAAAAGATTTTGTTAATGCCCCTAAAGATGATTATGTTATTTTTACGGGAAATACAACCGGCGGTATGAATACGGCAGCGTATTTTTTTGCGCAATTAAAAGGAAAAGTGATGGTTTCCGCTATTGAACATAGTTCTTCGTGGTTGCCATGGATTAAAAGTGAAGGTTTAAAACTTCTTGGTAAACAGCAATACCGATTAAATGAAATAGAAGAAACCAATGAAAAAATACAAAAATTAGGTCTATCTCAAGTTTTGCGCTACCACATCAATAAAAATTTTGAATTTAATTTGAAAGATATTGAAAAGCAACTTAAAGAAAATCAGATAAAAGTTCTGGTTTTAACAGCTTCATCAAATTTAACCGGATATTGTCCGGATATTAAAAAGATTGGTAAATTAGCACATAAATATGGCGCTTATTTTTTGGTTGATGCATGCCAATTTATACAACATCACCTGATTGATATGCAAAAGATGGAAATAGACTTTTTAGTTGCTTCCGGACATAAGTTCTATGCCCCCTATGGTGGTGGCTTTTTAATCGGTCCGAAAAAGTTTTTAGATTGCTTTCTTCCATATCAAATCGGCGGAGGAAATCTTCCGTACATTGAAGAAAACGGACATTTCATCCGTTACTATAATCAAATGGCTCATGATCCGGGAACACCAAATGCAATCGGAGCGGTTAGTATGGCAGCAGCGCTGAAAAAACTTGCTTCAATAGGAATAAAGAATATTGAAAGTTATGAAAAATCTCTCGTTGATTATGTGTATGATGAATTAGAAAAACTGCCAAATGTGCAACTTTATGTAAGAAAAAAGCAGTTGAGCTCTATCATTACTTTCAACATAAAAGGATTAACGGCACAACAAACAGCAGATATCTTAAACAAAAAATACGGAATTGGAACAAGAGCCGGAAATTTCTGTGTCTATCAGGTTGTTAGAACATTACTTGGAATTCAAGATGAAACAAAGCTGATTGAGTTGGTTAATTCCGGTCAAGCAAATAAGCTTCCAGGTGTCGTTCGGGCTTCATTTAGTCTGCAAAATACAATGCAAGATGCAAAGTATTTTGTTAAAGCAATTAAAGAAATAGCAGGTAGGAGAAAATAATGATTACAAAAGAGCAAAAGAAACAATGGATGAAATTATTAAGGGAATTTCCTGTTGCCGTTAATAATTTTTACGGAGATCCGCTTATCCAGTGGGATAATACATGTGAGCGCCTTGAAAAACTTGTCAAACAAAGACACAAAGGTCCTGTCGGCATTATTACAAAAGCCAAAATTTCTGATGTAAGAATTAAACAACTGAAAGACTTTCAGAAAAGAGGATTGAAACTTGTTGTTTTCTGCTCCATTTCCGAGTTGGTTGATTTTGAAAAGGTTCCGCAAGAACCACGTTATTTAAACTTGGAAAAATTATCAAAGGCAGGAATTCCGAATATTGCCTATGTTCGTCCGATGACGCCACCTTATAATACATCGCCTGAAACTGTTCATAAAATTATCCAATCTTTGGCAGATGTTAAAGCAGATGCTGTTTGTTTAGCCGGTTTTAGAGGTGATGATGCACTGGTTAAGGATATGAACCCCGATGAGAAAATTCAATGGACGATGCGTGTAAAAGTGCTCACCAAGGATGTATATGCAATGTTCAAAGAAGGAGCAGAGAAGCACGGAATGCATTTGTTTTTAAGAACAGCGTGTGCTATTGCCTATGTTTTAGGCGATAAAGCTCCCTATAATCCATATTACAATAGCCCGAACTTGTGCAAATGTGCCGAATTAAAATGCCCTTTAATGAAATCTTGTAAAAATCCGACATCACCCAAAGAAGGAGCTGTAGATTTTCTTAAGTTTTTAGGTTTTGATGTTGAACAACAATGTGACGGATGTTTGGAAAGATGCTCCGTAGAAGGCGACAAAAGACTTGGATGCTTATCCTGCTGCACAACGTGTTATAAATTAAAAGTACCAAGACTTTATATTAAAAACCAAGGCATTAATTTAGGAACATTAACATTTGCTCGTTTCTTGAGCGGAATGCTGTCAATTCAAGAGGGAATGCGTGATTTTGGCGATAAAGATGTCGGGTTTGTTCGTTTCCCGAATTTTCCTGAAATTGATGATTTTGTTTGTATTAATACCTGGGCGGCTTTTGCACAACATGGTGAAAAATGTTTTGATTGCAAATATTGTATTGAAAAATATTATAAAGGTCGTAACTGTGATACAACACCGGTAGATTTGTTGAAACGCATTGAAAAAATACTAAAAAAGCGGGAAACAAAATGAGTTTTCAGTATGATATATCAAAATCCGGATGCCCGATAGATTGCAAATACTGTGTTATTACAAAAGTAGACAGTCGGCGTAGTCTATGGGATAAACATACAATTATCGGTATAAATAAAGCTGTTACCATACTTAACCCGCCACCTGACATGAATGATAAACAAGCGATAAAAGAGTTTTATGATTTTCCGCTTGGTTTATTTGAAGGTGATTATGTTGGTTTTAACGCAATATCTGATCCGTTTTGGGGAATTTATGAAAAAGAACTGGATTATTTTTTAGAAAATGTATCTCCGATAGCAAAATTGGTAACATGTGTTACAAAATTTCCAATTACTGACAAAACCTTTATAAAGTTAGCAAAATATAAAAATTTCAGGTTAATTGTATCAATTACAGGATTAGATAGCATAGAAAAAAGTGACACCAAAAGCCGGTTGCTGAATTTACAAAAAGCAAAAGAATACGGTATAGAAGCATTTCCGATTTGCCATCCTTATATTGCCGGAATGAGTGATTTATCTTTTTTACAATCTCTGAAAAAAATGGGATATAATGAAATAGATGTTAAAGGCTTGCGCTATAATCACCAAAATATGAGCTCGTGGATGCCGCAAGGATCACAAAAGTATTACATTGGAACAAACGAAAAAGAAATTCTTCCCGAAGACGGATGGAGAGAGAAATTATATCAGGCAGGTATAGAGTTAAAATCCCTAAAATCATGGTATAGGCAGGAAAATTTATATCCGAAATTAGATAGGAAACAAGCAACGGAAAAAGTAATGAAAATTTTGGAATATGCCAATATAACATCTTCTGATACCAATGAAGCGGTAATCCAATCTGCTATTGAACGGAGATTATAATGACGAAAATAATTTCATTTATCGGTGCTCCCGGATGTGGCAAAGGCTTCTTGATTAAATATTTTAGGGATAGATTGTCTGAACAAAATCCTGAATTAAATTTGCAAATAGATATTATATCAATAGGAGACATGATACGACAAGAAATAAAGCAACAAACCGCCTTAGGTAACCAAATTAAGGAAAGCAAAAAATCTGGTTGTTTGGCACCAGATAAATTTATTAATCCGCTTTTAAAAAAGAGGTTATATCATTCGTCAGCATCAATTATAATTTTAGATGGTTACCCAAGAACGATGAAACAATGGGAGCATTTGAAAGAAATAACAAGCAATGATGAATTAAATATCGTGTATCGTGATACAAATGAAAATATAATCCGTAACAGGATTATGCAACGAAGAGTCTGCGAAACATGTGGTGCCAGTCACAATGTTAATGAAGGTTTTTGTTCTTGTGGCGGAAAATTGATTAAGCGTAAAGATGATGAGTTTTGGGAAGACCGTATGGAAGAATATAAAAGAACGACTCTTCCAATGATAAAAAAGCTAAAGACACAAAAAAATTTCTATACCTTAAATATTGATAATCTTGAGATATCCGAAAATCAAAAGTCAAAATTCGATAAATATATTGTTTATTTTCTACAAAAATCTTGTAAAAATAATTGTAAAGCCATTTAAATACCAAGTTACGCACGGGCTTGGTATTTATTTTTTCTTTTAAATACAAGGGTTTGACTCCCTATATGCAAAAAATAGCAAAAAGTTACGCACGGGGCTTATTTTCCGGGCTCGCAAAGGTGATTTTTCACGGTATAATATAAATAGTTAATGAGTAATAACACTATTTATGAAAGGAATAAAGCCATGTATCAGATAGTTATCAATAACGTGAGAATGCCTCAGATTTATTGGAG
Source organism: Alphaproteobacteria bacterium (assembly GCA_045602545.1). Lineage (GTDB taxonomy): Bacteria > Pseudomonadota > Alphaproteobacteria > RF32 > CAG-239 > RUG410. The sequence continues at coordinate 3,268 of JAZSBR010000051.1, read as the reverse complement.
TTGGAAAGAAGCATTAGAAGCTATTGAAAGAGAAAAGGAACGTTTTCCGGCCATCATAACTGAAATAGTTTATATCTCTTAACAATAAATCATCTTCTTTTTAAATCAAGCACTTAATCGAGTTCGGAATCGTAAAAACGGCTTTGTCGTTTTAAGATGACGGCGAAGAATGAGCCGTCCCTTTAGGGTGCGCAGTGTGGAACGCGCGCACAATGTTATGTTTTCAAAAACAACACTAAAGGGAAATTTTACGAACCAATCATATTGTATCATATGTTGACAATAATGATTTGATTGAATATAAGTGTAGATAAATAAAAGAGGTATGAAAAATGGTTGCTGAAATTAAGTTTTGTTTACCAAGTGGAAAATGGTGGTTTTTAAGTCCCTATGCTGAATTTCCGATGCAAATGGAAGTTGATGGAAAATTGTATATTTTTCCAACTGTTGAACATTATTATCAGGCGATGAAATTTTATACACCAGATGAACGTTTCAATATGATATTAAATCTAAAAAATCCAGATGATGCTCGTCTTATTACTAAAACTCCGGAATATAAAATTAATCGCAGAGCGGATTTTGATAAAAACAAGTTTGATATTATGGAAAAAGGACTACGAGCAAAATTTATGCAAAATCAGAAAGCCGCCGATTTGCTGAAAAAAACCGGAGATGCCGTTTTAATAAAATCTTGTCCGGTTTGTTATAAATGTGGATTTGGAGAAGGAAGTACTTATAATCGTATGGGAAAAATCCTTATGAAAATAAGAAACGAACTTTGAGACTCTTAAATTGCGAGGTGGGTATCATCTTTTAAAAACAACAGCCTGTAAAATGGCTGTTTTTTCTTTTTAAATAAAGCACTTAAGCGAGTTCTTATGTTGCATTTTTAAAAATAGCACTAAAGGGAATTTTTACGAACTGGTTTGGATACGTATACGATAAAGCTGTTGACTTTATTTTATTATTGATTTAATTTTAAGTCTACATTAAAATCCTAGAAAAAAGTTATATAAAAGGAATAAACAGATGAATGATACTAAGCAACGCTCACCTTTACATTTATTATGGTTAGATAAGTATGAAAAGGCTTTATCTGCAATGGAAAAAGCAAAAAAATCCGGTGAATGTGCTCTAATTGAAGTTGCAGCGCAACATCCTTTGAAAGATGGGTTATATCCTGCTGAGGAATTTCAAGTAAGATTAGATTTAGGAATAATGCTGTATAAAGAATTATCCAATAATCAAGCGGTAAAATTCTATATTCCGGGTTCTCGGCATCAGGAGAACGGAAAAGCAGATTTGGTATCTTTATCTGAGGCCGGTAAGAATTATCTGATAAGCAAAGGCATCCCACAAGAAAATATTTTTGCAGATGATGCCAATTATGAGATTATGGGTGAAAAAGGCGTTTATAATTCAACTGATGAATGTTATGTTTCATGTAAATTGTTTGAAAAATATCATTTCAGAGAATTGCATTTGGTTTGCTCGCCTAATCAGATGATGCGAAAAATGCTTTGTTATATAAGCTTTGGATATTTCCCGAATATTCACACAGCTACGTGTGATAAGATGTATCACAATCCAATCAATGAGATTTTTGAATGTATTCCAAAAGTTTTAGAAAATAATCAGCGGGCTCAAGATGAGACAAGAAATGCTCGCAGAGTGTGTTGATTTTAGCTCGTAACTTGCAAGCTTTGCATCACTCAATAGAATAAAAAAACTCCCAAAAAGGGAGTTTTCTTTAATTGGCGCGCCCGGCGGGATTACTCCGCTGGCGCTACGTTCTCCTCATTCGTTCAGCTTCGCTTCACCGGCGCACCCGCGTGCGCCTCTCATTCGTCGTCGAACTCACATCTTGTGAGTTCTTCTCCACACCGGTTGCAACAATTAAAAAAAAACTCCCCGAAGGGAGTTTTCTTTAATTGGCGCGCCCGGCGGGACTCGAACTCACAACCTTCTGATCCGTAGTCAGATGCTCTATCCAATTAAGCTACGGGCGCTTTGACTGATATGTTAATAATGCAAATATTTTTTAAATGCAAGCACTTTTTTCACTTTTTTTCATTTTTTTTATGTTTGAGTGTGAAAACTAACAAATTAAAGGTATTTTATCTTATAATTTCGCCTTAAGGAGAGGCATCATAAGCTTTTGAAAGGGTCAAAAGCTTATGATGTATGATGGTTTTCTAATGCAATCACTTCCTAAACGTTATCGTCACCTCATTTTTATCATCATCACGCAACACCTCAGCCGCCTCAGCCGGAGTATAGCGAATGCGGTTGCAAAAATCCTCATTACGTTTCCAATTTTCATCACATTTTATGCCGCTTTTCTTATTATTGCAACTATTCCCGCTCCAATAATACTTGTCGCTTCCACATACTTTAATATCAGTAATACTAATTTGATTATATAAATTTGTTCTTTCTTTAGTTGCGACATAATTACCATTTTCATCACGATATTCGACATAGTATTCATAATCACTTAACTTATTCTGCAAATTTTTACAACTTTCATTATTTCCCCTACAAATAAGTTTCAAGTTTTCTGTTTTGAAATTAGATGAGTTACGACCAAAAGCCCCAATACCAATTTCTTGTAAAGTATCTGGAATTATTACTGTTTTTAACGAAGATCCCCAAAAAACCTCACCTCTAAGTGTTGTAAGAGAATCACCTAAATCAATAGAAGTAAAGTGATTTCCGGCAAAAGCCATATCACCGATTGTTACAACGGAATCAGGTATATCAATTTGATTTAAGCCACTCCAACCGAAAGCTCTATTACCAATCTTCTCAACGCCATCATCTATAAATGCATTTTCTAAAGAAATTCCATCAAAGGCCGATGATCCTATGCTTTTCATACCCTCTATTTGAACTGTTGAAATATTGCCTTCAAAATCACTCCAAGGTCTCATATGGTTGTTTGAATCATAAAAAACCCTCATTTTATCAATATCTTTATAGGTATAATCGTACATATTTCCTGAGCCGGAAACGTTCAATTTTCCACTCACCGTATCAAAGCTCCAGTTGCAATTGTCACCGCATTTTTCACAAGCTGTTCCGTCAGCGTATTTACCGTTTACACAGCTTATTACTTCCGCCTTAGATTCGGCAGTGGTGGCAAGGGTGAAAATGAAGGCAAGCACCGGAATCGTCATTACGAGGAGCATTCTTTGAATGCGACGTGGTAATCTCATAAAACAAGTGACGCTTGCAAATAAGGATTCTTTATTTGCATGAGTAC
>JAZSBR010000050.1:0-1923 GCA_045602545.1 Alphaproteobacteria bacterium | reverse complement strand
GTTACCGGATGGAACTAAGAGAACCGCTGAAAATAAGGGAGATAAAATACATTTTGATTATACATTTACCGTATATGAAGCAACAGAAGATAATGTGACAGAAAAAGAAGTAAACGGCGTAAAGAAAACATATATTACCTTGCCTGACGGAAACGAAATTGAAGGTATTATCGGAGACAAGGTTATTTTACCTGAGGCAGGTTTAAAAATTTCGTCTGAAACAGTTGTGAAACACGGGTTAAGCCATCAAACATTTTATTCCGATATGGGCAAATTTTTGGATAACTTATTTAATGTTACCATAAATGGCGCGCTTCATGATGTTATAGACCCGATCTCCGGCATGGACCCAAAATCAAGAATAAAAGAAATTGATACGCAAGATGCCAGCGCGTATTTAGGTGCCAACAAAAAAGCCGCAGATATACAAAAAACTATTGATGATGCCGGTAATATGAATTTCTTTAATGCACTGGGCGCCAGTCTGGGCTTGGAATATTTCTTTACCACTTATGCAAACTCTGCGGCTTGGGCCGCGTCAAAAGATCAGGAAACAATAGGATTTGCCGGCTCTTTTGCTGTTGCGATAAATAATACTGTTTCAAAAGCAATACTTGAAGATAATTCCAATGTTGTATTTAGATCCCAAAATAACAACGGGAACACATTAAAAGTAAATGCCTATACGAACGACCAAGTATGGTCAGGTTCGGGCAATATAGATATATTGAATAATATTGACGAAGGTATGGAAGGTCTAGGTGCTGTTGACGGAAGTGCCGGCGGTGGTGCTCTTTCATTTCAATGGTTAAGTCCGGAAACAATAGCCACTATCGGGGAAAATGTAACAGTTACGCAGGATAACAGCAATTATGGTGATGTTGTGGTTAAAGCGTATGACGAAACAGATGATGTAAATGCGGCTGCGTCTAATGGTAATGCTGATGAAACCGGTATTGCCGGTGCTATTTCAATTTCTGCAATCGTTGATGGGCAAGTCAAAGCATCCATTGAATCATCGGCTTCAATCAAAGCGAGAGATATTTTAGTAACGGCAGATAAAGACTTAACTCATGTTAACGGCAACCTTGGAATATCCATAAGCCAAAATTCTATATCTGTCGGTATCGGTGTTAATTATGCCGAAGATGAAGTTGTGTCATATATTGCAGGTAATGTAGAAGCCTTAAATGATGTCATCGTCAATTCTGATTATGATAAATTATTTGTCAACGGTGCTTTTAATATGGGATTTGCAAGGGCCGGAACAGATATGCCGAAATACGGAAATATATCTGATGAGCAACGTAAGCAAAATTTAGATAAAGCGATAGAGCTTTTTGACAAAGCCGAGGAGATTAAGAATACCTCAAAATATTTCAATAATTTCAGATCATTATGGAATCTTAGGAACGCCTATACGGAATTTGCAAATGCTGACTATGATTTTACAAGACCGGCTAATCCGGATAAAAAAACCGCTACAAAAGCCGGAATGGCATCTGTGAGTATTTCGGATACGGCTTCCAGAGCATATATAGCGGATGGAGCGCGTGTTTTGGCAGGTCGTGATATTAAGGTTAATGCAACATCTGAAGATTTGTTGGCAAATGCCGCTCTTATACTGTCCGTAAATGGTAAATCGGGAATGGGCGGTGCACTTATCGCTCAATGGACTCAAAACGAAGTAGAAGCATATATCGGAAATGCCGTTGTTGACGCGCTGAGAAATGTTGATGTTAATGCTAATGAAGATATAAGAATGTTTACCGGTTCGGTTGGTGTTGCGCAAGGAAAAGATAAATCTGTGGCCGGTAATCTCTCTTTTGAGTTGCAAAACAATGAGGTAACAGCAGCGATTAAAGACGGCGCAAAAGTAAATACGAACACAGATAATGAAGAGCAATCCGTAAGCGTTGAAGC
>JAZSBR010000049.1:0-39577 GCA_045602545.1 Alphaproteobacteria bacterium | reverse complement strand
ACTAATCATTGTCATCTTGAGGGGTTGAGCGTAAGCGAAATCCCCGTATAGATCTCTTTTTGCAGAGTAATGTTTCGTTTTAACTCCGTCATTAACAACAATCTCTACACTTGTAACATGAGATCTTGACACCCACTCACTTCTTTCGGGGTTCAAGATGACAGCGGATTTATTTTTCTCATTATTCTTAATACAAAACATTTTAGTTCTCCTATAAATTCTAAATTTCAATATATTCAGCATAAAAGAAAAACCTCCGAACGGAGGTCGGAAGCTCTAAACTATTCTTGACAGATAGTGCGACATATTAAAATAATCGCTTATCCTTATTTTGCCGCCTTCCGACCATACACACGTCGAAAAGCATACACGCTAAAAGTCAAGAAAGAGGCTTAGAGACCTCCGAGCCTTTTATGCTCTGAACACAGGATAACAGAAATTTTTTGATTTGTAAATAAAAAAAATCCGCTTAAAGCCGTGGAAAGCTAAGCGGATAATTTTTATTCCAAAACAATATGTTAGAATTTATAGTTCATTGAAAACGTGAATGTTTGAACCGAGTTTTGATACTTGGCGCTGACGTTTCTGCCGTCATTGCCGGTTATATTCGTATCAAGTTTTGCATCATGCGCACTGATATAGGTATATCCGGCATCAAAGCTCAAATTTTCACTGTATTCATACCCCAAACCGGCAGAATACCAAATACGATCACTATCCGGAATACGCGGTGTGCGATGCGCAAATTTTACGGCACTTTGGTCATATGCCAAACCTAAGCGCAACTTCCATTGTTCATCAAGCATGTGAGAAACACCAATGGCATAAAAATTGGTATCGCGCCAATTTTCTCTTGTGTGGGAAATATAAGGCTTTCCCGTTTGATTTAGACCGTTGCGGCTTTCATAATCAAGATTTTTCAAAGAGCTCCAAAATACGCGCTGATATTCAGCCATAACAGCCCAACGCTCATTTATGTCATGATAAAAACCGAATGAAAGCATGGCCGGTGTTTCCAAATCAACCTTAATTTTTTGGTTAAGCAACGGATAAATCGGAGATTCGGACGATTTTAATTTGCCTTTGATGTTGTGCTTGATGGCACTGCGATAGCCGACTCCGGCACGAGTGCTGTCATTAAACTCATATAATGCACCTAATTGATAACCGATATCAAGCGCATCGCCGTCAGCTTGAACATGCTTGGCATATATGCTGGAATTGGTTAAATGCGCCCACAAATACTGAATTTGCAAACCGGCGCCGATTGAAAGTTTATCGGTTGCTTTGTAAGCAATCATCGGAGTGATGTCAACGGCTTTCAAATCTGAAGTGACACCGTGGTCGGAGCCTGCCCAATCTTGGTCATATTTTGTAATCATACCATATGGCACGTTTAAGGCAATGCCGGCAACGGTTTTGTCATTCAATTGATATGAAAATGTGCCATAAGGTGAAACTGCCGCATGTACAACATTTTCAACATCGGCATCGCGACGGCCGTCGGCAAATTTTACATCTTTAGCACTGGCTTTCGGAGCAATATATGAAGCACCGATGGTAACCTGTTTGCCCTTTTGGCGGGTTAAGCCGGCAACGTTGTAATAAGCATAAGAGTTGTTTTCTGCGCCGGCAGTGGCTCCGGCAAAGGCATTTCCTTGTGCGGCGGAGGATTGTTCTCTCAAATGGAAACCGGCTGAATAGGCGTTTGACATCAATAAAATCGTGCCTAAAGCCGTTAAAGTAGAAACTTTTTTCATGTGTAGTCCTTAAATATAAGTTATGGAAACTCTCATTAGTTTCCTCAAGGAAACCATAAAACATACTTTTTTTGTTTTGGCAATATTTTGGACTTCCATCGGGGGATAAATCTAAATATTTATTATAAATCAATGTGTTATGTGATATTTTCGCCTTGTTGATTACTTTAGGGAAACTATTTACAAAAATAAAATGCTGTTATAACTTAAAAGGCAAACAAATAACAGAAAGGTTTGGACTGTGTTAAATTTTGTTAAGTTTTGCTTGAGATGTATTTTAAGGCTTATGAAGGCTAAATGTATCTTTGAATATCCCCCGCAAAAATTGCCGAAGAAGGGCGTGTATGTTTGTAATCATGTGTCATATCTTGACCCGATTATGCTGTTTGCTTTTCTTCCGGGAAATCCGGTTTTTGCCATGAACGGACATCTTTGGCGTCGCCATTGGATTCGTTTTTTGATGCAAAAAGCCGATGTTGTTGAGTTTAATCCGATTGAACCGGCTGATATCAAAAAGCTGATAGCAAAGGTTGATGAAGGTCGTCAGGTGGTTATTTTTGCCGAAGGACGTATTACCGAGAGCGGTGGCTTGATGAAGATTTATGAAGCGCCGGGTTTGGTGGCGGATAAATCAAAAGCTCCGATTATTCCGGTTTGGATTGACGGACCGCAATACAGCTATTTTTCCAAGACAAAAGGGAAATTACCGCACAGACCTCTGCCGAAAATGCGTGTGTATGTCGGAAAACCTCAAAGCTTTAAGCTCAAAGACGAGCTGCGTCGCCAACGTGACCACATCAGCAACGAGGTTTATATCATTTTGCGCGAAATGGGTTTCAAAATCAATTATGACCCTGAAATTTCACTGTTTGCACAGCTGATGAAAACTGCAAAAGTTTATTCTCGCACCGGTTTCTTTTCAAAGCGTCCGCGCATTATTGAAGACATCAATCGCAAGCAAAAGTCATATAAAGACATCATTATTGCTTCGTTTGCTTTGGGCAGAAGTTTCAGAAAATTTACCGATCATAATGAAAATGTCGGAGTTTTGCTTCCGAATGCGATTGCCACGGTGGCAACATTTTTCGGGCTTTCGGCTTTTGAACGCACTCCGGTTATGATTAACTTTTCGGTCGGTGCCAAAAATATGGTTTCAATGTGCAAAACGGCGCTTGTTAAGTCTGTTATTACTTCAAAAGCATTTATCATTAAGGGTAAATTGGAATCTGTTATTGAAGAAATGGAAAAAAGCGGCGTTAAGATTGTTTATCTGGAAGATATAGCCAAGAAAATGTCAATCTGGACCAAACTTAATGCATTGTTGAGCTATAAGATAAAGCGCGTGCCTTATAAAAAAGGCGGAAATAAAAAAGCGGCGATTTTGTTTACTTCCGGCTCCGAGGGTGCGCCGAAAGGTGTTGTTTTAAGCCATGCCAACTTTATGGCAAATATCAATCAAATGGCGGCAATTCAAACCATTAACTTTAAGGATTTGCTCTTTAATGCCTTGCCGATGTTCCATAGCTTCGGACTTACGGTCGGAACTCTGTTTCCGCTGTTTCAGGGCAGTAAGCTGTTTTTGTATCCGTCACCGTTGCATTATCGTGTTGTGGCAGAGCTTGTTTATGAGCTTGGTGCAACTTTGATGATCGGCACGGATACATTTTTGCGCGGTTATGCCAAAATTGCTCACCCGTATGACTTCCACAATGTTCGTTTGATGTATTCTGGCGGGGAAGCAGCCAAGCAAGATACGCGCAGTATGTGGATGGAGCATTCCGGCGTTAGAATGATGGAGGCATACGGTGCCACGGAATGCACGCCGGTTATGACGGCAAATAACGGAATTTTCAACAAGTTCGGCTCTATCGGCAAATTGCTTCCGGGTATGCAATATCGCATTTCTCCGGTTGATGGTATTGAAACCGGCGGAGAACTTTGCGTTAAAGGTCCGAATGTGATGATGGGTTATTATATGCCTGATAATCCGGGAGTATTGGTTCCGCCTGAAAACGGTTGGTATCATACCGGAGATGTGGTTGATGTTGATGAAATCGGCTTTTTCACTATTAAAGACCGTATCAAGCGCTTTGCCAAAATCGGCGGTGAAATGGTATCCTTAAATGCCGTACATGATATGGTTATTGATGCCACAAAAGATATGGGCGCAGATTATGCATACGGCGTTGTTGCCGTTCCGCATGAAAGCAAGGGTGAACAAATTGTTTTGGTTACCAATAATCAGCAGGTTACTTCGTCATTCTTGCATGAATATGTTAAGTCAACCGGTTTGTCCGAGCTTTATTTACCGCGTGTGATTTTGTATCACGAAAAACTGCCGGTATTTGCAACCGGAAAGTCTGATAACGTAACTTTGAAAAAAGAAGTTATGGCAGAGCTGTTTCCGGTTGAAGAAGCTAAGGCGGCATAATTTAAGAGTTTTTAATTTAATGATATAAGGAAAAATAAAAATGGCAGGAAGTATAAATAAAGTTACTTTACTAGGAAATTTGGGCGCTGATCCGGTTGTTAACAATGCACCGAGCGGAGCAAAAATCGTTAATTTGCGCGTGGCAACTTCTGATGTGTGGAAGGATAAGACCACCGGCGAGCGCAAAGAAAGAACCGAGTGGCACAGAGTGGTTATTTTTAATCCTCAACTGGCTGAAACGGCTGAAAGATATTTGCGTAAAGGCTCAAAAGTTTATTTGGAGGGCCAATTGCAGACCAGACAATGGAAAGATAATAACGGCGCTGATCGCTATACAACGGAAATCGTGTTGCAAAATTACGGTGGAACTTTGGTATTGCTGGATAGTCGCAATTCCGGTTCTGATTATGCTCCGGCAGCTTCAGCAGGTGATGATGTGTTCGGCACTTCATCTTCGGGCTGGGATAACAGCTCAGCCACAACTCCGTCAGCTGATATGGACGACGATATCCCGTTTTAAGTTAGCATAAACTTATAATACCAGAAACGACAGAGAGCTGCTTGAAAAGGAATTCGGATATGAAGATTGTCAATATTCAAAATATAGAATCTCTTAAGACTGATCATCCACACCTTAATACTGTACAAGAAGCATATGTTGTTGATGATGTATACAAGGTTTATATAGCGTACACCGGCAAATATACACATATAAGAATTCGGCGTATTGATAATCAGCCTATACATAATTTTGGCGATTTTCAGAAAATTAAAAACCAATTTTTAGGAGAAAATGCCGTTGCTATAGAAGTCTATCCAAAGGTATCGGACTATGTAAATAATAGTAACACATATCATCTTTTTTCGTGGAAAGGTATGGAAGTTCCGAATTTGAAAGAACTATATGAATATTCTTAATAAAAAGAGGAACCCGCCGGCCTAGCCGGCGGGTCTTATTGTAATTAGAAAACTCCCTCGCGGCATATTGGCAACGAGGGAGTTTTTAGCTTCAACTTGATGGGCTTCTATTTAGTAATAGTCATAAAACATTTCTTGCTTTTTTTAATAAAATAGGTTAAGTTAAGCAAAAGTTTTTTTAAACGGAGAAAGATTATGAAAGTTTTGGTCGGTATGAGCGGGGGTGTTGATTCTTCAGTAACAGCTTGTTTGTTGAAAGAGCAGGGACATGAAGTTATCGGTGCAACTATGTCAATTTGGGATAAAAACACCAAATTCAGCGGTAATATCAATGCCGATTCTTGTTTTTCTCCGCATGAAGAGCAAGATGTTGAAGCGGCAAAAGAAATTTGCGCAAAATTAGGTATTGAATATAAAGTTTTGGACTGCGCGGATTTATATAAAAAACTGGTTTTGGAAAACTTTAAAAGCGAATATAAATCCGGTCGCACGCCGAATCCTTGCGTTATGTGCAACTCTAACATCAAATTTAAGGCTTTGCCGGAAGCGGCACGCGCCAACGGAATTGAGTTTGATATGTTTGCCACCGGTCATTATGCGACTATTATTCGCCTTGAAAACGGGCGCTATTGCATTAAGCGTGGCGTGGATAAAACCAAGGATCAGTCGTATTTTCTTTATCGCTTAAATCAAGAGCAGTTAAGCAAAGTTCTGATGCCACTCGGCGCATATACAAAGCAACAAGTGCGTAAAATGGCTCTTGAGTTCGGGTTGCCCGTTTCTGACAAGCCGGACAGTCAGGATTTTTATTCCGGCGATATTAACGATATTTTGCAAAATGAGCAGCAAGTAGGCAACTTTGTGAATAAGGACGGCAAAATTTTAGGTCAACATCAGGGAATTTGGAATTATACGGTCGGACAGCGTCGCGGTATGGGAATTGCCGCCGAACGTCCGCTTTATGTTTTGGGATTTAATATTGATAAGAATGAAGTTATTGTCGGTTTTGAGGAAGAATGTGAGCGCTCGGGACTTATTGCAAATAATTGCTGTTGGGCGGCGTTTGAAAATTTAAGCGAACCGCTGGAGTGCGAGGCAAAAATTCGCTCGGCGCAACAGCCGGCTTCGGCAAAAGTTACTCCGCTTGAAAACGGCAAAATTAAGGTTGAGTTTTTTGCCCGCCAAAAAGCCATTGCCGCCGGTCAGTCTGTTGTGTTATATCAAAATGATGTTGTTTTAGGCGGTGGCATTATCGAATCCGCAATCTGATTTTTTTCCCAAACAAATATGGTTTTGTAAGGATTTAACTGTGATTATCGGTTTGCCTTTGGCGCCGGATGATGAGAACAAAAAGGGACCTTGATTTTTCAAAAGTCCCTTTATTTGTAGGATAATTCGTTTTTAAGTGTTTGCAACTTGAAAGCGAAATTAAAATCCCTTAAGCCACTTTGGCATCAAAGCAAAGCTCGGCGCCGTCAATTTCAGCCTTCGTGCCATAAGCGCAGTTTTCTACCACCTTAACAGCCAAAACCTGCTCGGAAATATAATCCTTATTTTCGCGCAAAGCTAAAGCAAGTTCACTGTTATCAGTTGCATACGAAAGCTCAATGCGGTCAGAAATGTTGAAGTCTTTATCCTTGCGTAAAGTTTGTACCAAGCGCACAAAGTCACGCGCCATACCTTCACGATTAAGTTCAGGGGTAACATTCGTATCAAGTGTCAAAACCGCCTTATTTTCGGCAAATGAAAGTCCGGCAACGCCTTCTTTCATATCCAAGCGAACTTCAAATAAATCAGGTGTCAAGGTCTTTCCGCCGATTTCCAAAGTTCCATCAGCATTCAAACTCCAGTTGCCCTGTTTATAGGCTGCCATAACCGCACCCATATCTTTGCCCAAAGTTTTGCCCAGAAGCGGAGTATAAAGATATACGCTCTTTGAGGCATAGTTGCTGAGGTTGTTGTCAAAGTTTATGTTCTTTACGTTCAGCTCATCTTTAACAATTTCCTGATATTCAGCGGAAAGCTCGGCGCCGATAAGCGTTAAACCGTTCAAAGGCAAGCGGTTGCGCAAGTTCTTTTCTTCACGAATAAATTTGCCGGTGGAGCATAAATCTTGCACAAAATCCATATCGCTCATCAGTTTTTCATCTGCCTTGATGGCGCTTAAATCAGGATAATCGCACAAGTGAACGGACTCCTCATTGCTCAAGTTTTTATACACATATTCGGCAATAAACGGCATCAACGGAGCGCCGATTTTGCAAACATTTACCAAAACGGTATAAAGCGTGTCAAAAGCCAGAGCCTCGCCTTTCCAGAAGCGCTCACGCGTGCGACGAATATACCAGTTGTTCAAAATTTCAATAAAATTGGTCAGCTCATTGCAAGCTTCGGCAACATCATAGGTTTCAAGTCCATGCTTAACTTTTTGGCTCAATAGTTTCAGCTTGGACAAGATGTAATTATCCATTGCCTCGCTGGAAGAGCTGATTTCCTTGGCTTTATAATCTTCAGCGTTGGCATAAAGAGTGAAGAAATAAAAGGCATTCCAAAGCGGAATCATCGCCGAGCGCGAAGCTTTGGCAATTTCTTTGCCCTCTTTATCAACCGCAACATTTCCGCCCTTTAAGACCGGAGATGATACCAAGAACCAACGCAAAGCATCAGAACCGATTGTATCCAAAATCTCGTTCGGGTCCGGATAGTTTTTCAAACGTTTTGAAAGCTTTTGTCCGCCTTCAGCCATCAGCAATCCGGTGCAAATGCAGTTTTTGAAAGCCGGACGATTATGCAAAGCGGTTGAAAGAACCGTAAGCGTATAAAACCAACCGCGGGTTTGGTCAATTGCTTCAACAATAAAGTCCGCAGGGAAGTGATTTTCAAACCACTCCTTGTTTTCAAACGGATAATGCACTTGCGCATAAGGCATTGAGCCGGATTCAAACCAGCAGTCAAAAACATCGCTGACACGACGCATCATCGTCTTGCCCGATGGGTCATCAGGGTTAGGATAAGTCATCTCATCAATATAAGGCTTGTGCAAATTATCAACCTTAACGCCGGTTTTTTCTTCAATTTCCTTAACAGAGCCTAAAACATCAATGCGCGGGAATTTCGGATTATCGGACTTCCAAACCGGAATCGGCGTTCCCCAAAAACGGTTGCGTGAAATTGACCAATCACGCGCGCCCTCAAGCCACTTGCCGAAACGGCCGTCTTTGATGTGCGAAGGAATCCAGTTTATTTGTTGGTTATTTTTAACCATTTCGTCGCGGAAATCCGTGACCTTAACAAACCACGAACTCATCGCCTTATAAATCAGCGGAGTATCAGTGCGCCAGCAATAAGGATAGGTGTGGGTATATTGCTCTTTTTTAACGAGCAGGCCGTTTGATTTCAGCCAAGCCAAAATCGGCTCGTTTGTTTCAAACACCTGTTTGCCGGCATAATCAGAAACTTCTGAGGTGAATTTTCCGGCTTCGTCAACCGGACAAACAACCGGAAATTCGGCATCATAAGCTCGGCATGCCTCAAAGTCGTCTTGACCGAAACCCGGGGCAATATGCACAACACCGGTACCGTCTTCGGTGGAAACAAACTCGCCCGAAAGCACCTTAAATGCACCTTTTTCTTTCAAATTTTTGAAATACGGGAACATCGGCTCATAGCTCAAACCGAGCAATTTTTCACCCTTAATCGTGCCGACTTTGGTAGCTTGTTCAAGCTGTTTCTTATAAGAGCCTAAGCGCGCGGTGGCAATAATATATTGCTGACCGGCTTCTTCCATGATTGAATATTCAATATCTTTGCCGACGGCGAGCATTAAATTTGACGGCAATGTCCACGGAGTTGTGGTCCATACCAGAATTTTTTGCCCCGTTTCTAACGTAAACATAACCGTTATGGCGTTGTCGGTCTTGTCGCGATAGCCAAGGTTTACCTCAAAGTTTGAAAGCGGAGTTTCCGCTGCCCAAGAATACGGCAAAACGCGATAATCTTCATATACCAAGCCTTTGTCATACAACTCTTTGAAGTTGTGAATAACCGATTCCATGAACGGCAGATTCATTGTTTTATAATCATTGTTGAAATCAACCCAACGACCGATTCGCTTAAACATATCAACCCAAATTCCGGAATATTTCAAAACATCTTTACGGCAAAAATCGTTGAATTTTTCCACTCCATAGGCTTCAATTTGCTTGCGTCCGGAAACGCCAAGCTGTTTTTCAGCCGACATTTCGGCAGGAAGCCCGTGACAGTCCCAGCCCAAACGGCGCTCAACCTTTTTTCCGCACATGGTTTGAAAACGGGCAACAACATCTTTAACATAAGAAACCATAATATGCCCGTAGTGCGGGGTGCCGTTGGCAAACGGAGGTCCGTCATAAAAAACGAATTCTGCCGCACCATCGCGGTTATGTACTGATTTTTCAAAGGTTTTATCATTTTCCCAAAAATTCAGTACTTCTTTTTCCAACTCAACAAAATCAGGCTTAGCCTTAACTTCTTTATAGTATTTAGTCATATTTGATATTCCGAAATTTCTTGTATTGATTAAACTTTCGGTAATCTATAACAGCTTTGAGCAAAGGTCAAGAATTTATTTTATATAACGCAAAAAATGCTGAAAGAATAAACATTATTTTTTGAAAGTTATCGTTATGATGTTGTCATCATCCTTCAGCACTTGAACCGCCTCGGCAGGGGTATAACGAACACGGTTGCAATATCCTCCCATATCTTTGCAACTGTTACAGCATTTGCGTTTTGTTAAATCTGGTTCACGAATACAACTCGCCCCGTTCCAAAAATAGTTTGTGGAAGTGCAGTTTGTATAATCTGCCAAGGAAAAATTACCGGTCCATTCTGCCTGCTGAAGCAAATTTTTAACTTTTTCACACTCAGTTCCTCTGCAAATTATTTTTATATTTTGGGGAAAAGCCTCTTTAGAAATGTTTGTAACTTGGTCGGTTAAAATAATTTCTTCAAGCTTTGAGCCGGTGACGGCTAAATAATCGATTTTTGTCACGGAATCCGGAATATCAACATTTTGAAGACCGGTGTCTTCGAAAGCTCCAGGATAAAGCTCTTTTATGGAATTTCCAAGTTCTATCTGATTTAGCTTCTTGTGTATAAAAGTGTTTATACCAACAGAGCCTAAGCCGTTTATTTTTAAGGATGTTATAATAAAGTTTTTCCAAGGCGTTTCATTGTCATTTTTATCTAAATAACGTCCGTTGCCATCATTATAGTAATTGTACATATCTCCATTTCCGTTTATGATTAAGTGCTGGTTTTCTTCATTATAGCTCCAGTTGCAATTATCTCCGCATTTAAGACATTCTGTCATGCCGTCTTCGCGAATGCCGTTTGTGCAACTTATTGTTTTAGCATTCGATTCGCTGATAGAAACAAATGACACAGTAAGCACAAAGATAAATATCGTCATTCCACTCATAATATGGTGCGTGTGCAGATAAAAGAATTTTTTCATTTTTTTATTTTTAAGATTATTCATGGTTTATTCTCCAATTTAAAACGTTAAGATAAATAAAAATCCCGTCGTTTCTTTATTAAGAAAGGCGGGCGGATGTTGAGAAACCGTATAGTCTTAAACGGCTCGGCGTGTTCGCGCTTTTATAAGAGCCTTATTGCACCGACATCCGCTCTATAAAGAACAAAATATCGGTATAAACCAATAAATCGCAATATCTGCGACAAAGACTATATTGGGTTCTCACGCCCATGAAATGAATTGCATCATTCCTATTCTATTTTCACATAAAAATCTCAAATTGTAAAGCAAAAAATATGAAAAGGGTAATGAATGGGTGAAATAATGAGATGTTTAGAAGGAAAATGCTAATCAAAAAATAAAAAAAAGTATATACCTCAATATATACTTTAGTTCTATAAAAATCGGATATGAATTAAAACTAATTATCTAATTCAACGTATTAAACTGACAAAAATAAATACAATCAAAAGCAATACCGTCAGAGAGTTTGTGGCGATTATTACGTTTTGATTGCCGACAATGTTGATGGATTTGGAAAGATAATCCGTTTTTGTTGTCGCAGTCCCGGTCCGCGAAGCAGATGAATTTTGATTTTCATCTTGCACGCAATTATCATTAACAGGTAAAGTTCTTTGCAGAATTTCCTGTATGCTTTTATCAATATCCATTTTTTATTAAATCCCGTGAGTTTTAATTAGCTTTTCTCAGTTCATCGTAGATTTCAATAAAGTCCTTAATTTTGTGCGCCGCCGCATCTGGCGCTTCAGTACAGGTTTTAAGATAGATAAGTTTTATAAGTTCAGCCTTATCATGAGGTGAAAGCGTTGATTTGCGGTTATCAAGCCAAGTTTCAATATATTCGATAATCATAGCTAAAACTTCAGAATTGAGTGCGGCAGGAGAGGTTGCATTCTTAGAAGAAATCGGCAAATCCGTGAGCTCTTGCTCATCAACCTTTAAGATTTGAGCGAGCTTATGGCGTTCAACTTCACCCAGTCGGCGCGGAGAACCGTTTTTGATGAACTGCTGGATATAAGCGATATTTTTACCGATTTGCAAAGAAACCTGCGCATAATTCAGTCCGCGTTCATTGATAAGACGCGAAATTTTGCGCCTTACTTCATCCATTTTATTAAATTCACTCATAATTGCACCTCGTTTAATACCTTCGGAGAGTATATAATAAGAATCTTATTTTGTAAAATGATATTTTTCCTATTGACAACATAATATTTTTCTTATATTAAGGAAGAGGTTTTTGAAAAAGGAGAAAAATATGGAAGACGAATATATTGATAAGAAATCACTTGAAAAACGTGGATTTTCCAAAAACAGAGAGGGTGTGTACTATAAAAAGTCTGTTTTGGAAAAATATTATGATTTAGGGTATTTATCATTATTTGAAAACAAGTTCAGCGCCGATGACAGGCTTCTGGCCGGAAAAAGAATTGCTTTTGATTATTATATGGCGAATCGGAGCAACCTGCAATCCGTTAAGCAATATATAGTAAATATCCGAACGACCGGCGAGTCGGGAAAGGAGTCGCAACTCTTTTATAAAGAGCGATATTTGAGAGCAATAAAAGCAATTCCGCGCGAATTTTGGGTGCCGATTCGCTTTGTTTGTGTTGATGATAACGAGTTGAAAGATAATAAAAATCCTAAAGGAAGCGTTATCTACAAGCATAATGTATATTGCTTAAAAGCCTTGCTGTGTATGGGTTTAGACCGGTTGTGCGAATATTATTTGAAAAAAAATGAAAAAAGTTCTTGACATTTGGGATCTTTTGTGATAAGAAAATTATTAGAATGGAAAATTTTAATCAGAAAAAATCAAAGAAGATTATCCAAATAGTCTTCTTTTTTTAATTTTTTATTAAGGAGTTTGAGATGCTGAAAGCGATTGCGGACAGGATTATCATTAAGCCGGAAGAAAAAAAATCCGGCGCGATTTTGATAAATGCCGAGCAAAAATTTACCGGTGTCGGGGTTGTGCAAAGCGTCGGCGAAAGGGTGCGCGGTGTGAAAGAGGGCGACAAAGTGGCTTTTCACCGCTTTGATGAGTTGCCGTTGGAAGATGAGGGGCTGGTCGTCATCCGCCAAAAAAGCTTGCTTGGGATATGGGAGTAGGGGGAAAATTCAGCTGGAATTGCCTTTGGCGCTGCGTCGCAAGCTCCTTGTCTCGGTTCTTGCGTTGCAAGCCCGAGAATGACAATAAGTGGTTATATTTGAATCTAGGATGGCATTTTTCCAGTCAAACGCTTTTTTTTCGTGAGATATGTAAAAAGTGTTTGACTTCCTCTTAATGTTGAGTTAAAATCCAAAACAGAATGCCTTAGGGTATTTTACGGGCGTGACAACCCGAATATAAACCTAGTCGCATACGCATAGCGACTTTAAAAATGTGTGCCGATACTTCGCTTGTGGATATGAGCGGATGTCGGTGTCATTATAAGGCTTTAGCACGAAAGCGCCGAGCCGTTTAGGTTTATACGGTTGTCAACATCCGCCCGCCTCTAAAGAAGCGGGTATTGTTGATTTTAAACGGTTTTTTGATAGGAGGTTTATGATGGGTAAAAAGCTTATTTTATTGGCGAGCGTGGCGGTGTTATGTTGCTGCATGTATTGTAAAGCATGGGCGGAAAATTGCGGTGAGTTGTTTGGTCCGAATTGCGGATCATGTACGCAAAGTGAATGTACAAGTTATATGTATTGTGATATTGCATTTGGTGCTGGATGTATGTCATGTACAATGAATGAGTGTACAGCATGTGATTCTTTAGGATATAAGCTTGAAAATGGTAGGTGTGCTCAAATAAATTGCGGAGAAGGATATATTTTGGAATTAGGTACATGTGTCCCAATACATCCGGCTTGCTTATCATATGGTCCTGGTGGTGTATGCGGTGAATGCAAAGAAGGGTACTTGGTTGGTCCAGGAGGGTGTGTAGCTTGTTCTGATTTTTATGATTCAAATTGTGAATCATGTACTAATAGAGGGTGTACATCTTGTAAAGAAGGATATACTCTTGGTTCCGGAGGGTGTGTTCGAGATTGTGGAGAAGGATATATTTTGGAATTAGGTACATGTGTCCCAATACATCCGGCTTGCTTATCATATGGTCCTGATGGTGTATGCGTTGAATGCAAAGAAGGGTATATGGACGGTCCCGGAGGGTGTTTAGCTTGCTCGGATTATTTTCCGGGAGGAAATTGTACAAAATGCAACGGTGGGTCATGCACCGAATGCACAAACGGAAAATTTGCTCAAATGGGGGATTGTGTTGATACCTGCAATTCGGAGTGGGGATTTATCGGCAAAGAAGGAAAGTGTATAGATAAATCTCAAGGATGTGGTGAAGGATATCAATTAGAAGGAAATGTTTGTGAAAAATTGCCGGAAAATTGTTCTGAAGCTTCTGAAAAGGCTTGCTCTAAGTGTAATAACGGATATTTGGAAAAAGACGGTGAATGCATCCCTTCTGCCGATGGTTGCGGTGCAGGTTATAAAGATATGGGTGGATGGTGCAACCGCATTCGTTATACCCCTGCTGAAGCTGCACCATTGTTGCATAACGACAACACTAATGAGGTGACGATTACGTTTAGAAAGTGATAATTGTCATTGTAAGGAGCGGTGCTGGTTTTTATGTGGAAGATTGCCACGTCGGACTAAAGTCCTCCTCACAACGACAATAAAGTAATTATTCTTTTGATCTAAATCTTAAAGAAAGTTCGGCTTTTGAAGTCGGCTTTCTTTTTTTATTCAACAACTTAACTTAAACAACTTTAGGGAGTTTTTTATGGAAAAAACAGAAGAAATTTCTCGCCTTGAACTGCGAGATAAGTGGCTCAAAAAAATCGGACGAGCCGAAAAACACTATGAACAATATTATGATTTGGTGCGCTCAATCAGAGAGTATTATCGCAACGAAACGGCTAAAAATAAGCAAAATATATTCTGGGCTTCGGTTGAAACATTGAAGCCTTTTTTATATTTCAAGCAGCCGAAACCGTATGTTATCAGAGCGGAAAAATGCGCTGACGAAACGGCAAATACCGCCGCGCAAATTTTGGAACGTGCACTCAAGTGGAACATGAAGCAATTTGATTTTGACAGCGTGGTAAAATATGCTCGCAACGATTTTTTGCTCTCAGGTTTCGGGCTTTTGTGGGAGCAATATTGCCTAAAATACAAATATCTCGGCGATGTAATCTTAAAAGACGAAGAAAAAGTGGTCACCGATTATGTTAATCCGACCATGTTTTTGGCTGATTGCGACAAAGTTAACGTGTGGGAAGATGTTGAGTGGATTGCCCGCAAAATCTATATGAGCGAGGCGGAAATTGCCGCGAGTTTCAACTTAAATGACGAAAGTCTGGTTCGGCTTGATAATCCGGAACGCGTGGTCAGCGTTTATGAAATTTGGGATAAACCGAGCCGAACTATTTATTATTTAAGTCCGGAATTAAAAGAAGATTTTCTGTTGATTAAGGAAGATACTCTGCATTTAAACGGATTTTTCCCTTGCCCGAAACCGATTATGTCAACGCTTGCCAATGACGGAATTATTCCGGTGCCCGATTATGTGGAAATTAAGAGCCTTTTAGATGAACTTGACGGCGTAAATAATCGTATGCGCTTGACCATGCAGGCGCTTAAAGTTTCGGGCTGTTATGATAATTCTTTTCCGGAATTGTGCAATATTTTGGATAAAGACGTTACCTTGATTGCCTTAAACGACTTTGAAAAGCTCAAAGATTCCGGAGGCTTAAAAGGAATTTTGGAATTTGCCCCGATTGAGCAATATATTCAAACGCTTTCAACTCTGGCCACAAGGCGTCAAACTTTGATTGAGGCAATTTATGAAATTACCGGTGTTTCCGATATTATGCGCGGTTCATCAAAGGTGGGCGAAACGGCAACGGCCGTGGCGCAAAAAACCAATTTCGGAACCCTGCGCAATCAAGACCGCCAAAACGATATGCAACGCTTTTTGCGCGATTTATTACGCATTAAAGCCGAGATTATTTGTGAGCAGTTTTCAGCGGAGAATTTGGCTTCATTTGCGCCGGATAAATCAGCTGAAAAAGCTCAGACAGTTGCGCAGGCCATAAGGCTTTTGAAAAGCGATAAATTGCGCGATATGGTGATTGATATTGAAACAGATGCCTGCTTCAATGTTAATGAAGAAGAGGGGCGCGTTTTAAGGGTTTTGGATAATATCAATGCCATAATCAACAAGGCATTCGGAGTTGTTTCAGCTCAGCCGGCACTTTTGCCCTTATATCGGCAAATGCTTGAAACGGCAGTGGCTTCCATGCCGAATGCGCGCCAGTTTGAAAACATAATCGGCGGAGTTTTTGCTAAAATCGAGGAAGATTTGCACAAGCCGGAAGCTGTAAATAACTTACCGCAAAAGCAACTTGAATTGCAAGAGAAAAAGCAAAGTCAGGATTATGAAATCAAAAAAGAACAAAATGCCTTGAAGCGCGGAGAATTTTCTCTCAAAGCGCTGAAGGAATTAAGATAAGGAAGCGGCATTTATGTGCCTTACGGCACGATGCCGGAGCAAAGATTCCTTGACGCACGGACGCAAAGCGCCGCGCGAGGAATGACTTTTCTCTTTCATCACTCAAAGCGCTGAAAGAGCTGAACAATTAACAAACACTAAGAAAAAGGAGGCTTATATGCCATTTGATACAACAGGTAATTTTTCCCGCCTGCATAACTGGGAAGATGACAGAATCAACGATGTAGATATTTCAAGCGATCGCCACGACGAAGAAGACGATAATTTTGCCGAAGGTTTGACCGCTTGCGTGTGCAAAGACGGACGCTCTACCATGACCGGAAACTTGAATTTGGGCGGATATCGTATTTCAAATCTGGCTAATGCCACGGCATTGGCCGATGCGGTTAATAAAAATCAGCTTGAACAACATATCACGGGTTTACAGACATCGCTTATTGATTTAATCAACCAAAGCCTTAACAACAATGTTTGTGTCGGAGATATTAAGGCAAGCACACGTTCTGCTAATCACGATAATTGGCTTTTGTGCGACGGACAGGCTGTTTCCAGAGCAACTTATGCCGATTTGTTTGCTATAATCGGCACAAATTTCGGCGAAGGCAACGGTGTTACGACTTTTAATGTTCCGGATTATCGCGGTAAATTTTTGCGCGGACTTGGCGCAAATTCGGCAGAGGATATATACACAACTCAAGCCGAAGGTTTGCCGAATATCACCGGTACCGGTGATTGCGCAATGCGTTTTGATATGGGTAATCCTACCTTCAACGGTTGTTTTACCAATGTCAGAAACGGCGGTCTTGGTGCAGATGAACCGGTTACAACAGGTAAAGTGTATGATTTTGATGCTTCGCGCTCAAATACAATTTATGGCGCTTCCGAACACGTTACTCCGATTAACCAGGCTGTTAATTATTTCATTAAAGCAAAAAATACGGCAACAACAATTTCATAAAGGAAAAACTCATGAGCGGTAAAATAGAAAATGATGTAATAACCGTGCGTCAGGGCGACAGCTTTGCGCTTAAACTTCAAATTTCGGATAACAACGGAATTGTAGACCTTTCAAACGCCGAACTTTCCATGCAGGTCAGAAATAAAAACGATGTTTTGATGTTTGAAGCAATCGGTGTTTTGGCAGACGGACAAACGGATAAAATGCTGATTTTATTGACACCTGAGCAAACAAACATTCCGGTTGATAAGTATAAGTGTGATATTCAGCTTATTTTAGGTGACGGAAGCGTTCATACAATTTTTCCGGCAGATGTTAATAAAATCGGAGCTTTTGTGATAACCGAACAAGTAACAAGATAAAAGAGGCGGTTATGGTTGATTTGGAAAATAATAACTTAAACATATCTCTTTTGGCAGAAGAAAATATCTCTTCAGCGCTGATAAATGAAAATTTGCAGGTTATTTTTGATACAAGTGCAAATATTTCGGTAAAACCGGCTTTAAGTTATATCAAAAGCGGGCAAAAAGAGATAAGCGACTATGTTTCAGATGTTGCTGAACCGCGGTTGAGCGAATATGCTCAGACAGCTCAAAATCAGATGCAGAATTGTGTTGATGCCGTTCAAAAATTTGCCGATGATATTGTGGATAAAGGTTTTGTTAAAACTGTTGATCTGCAAAATGCTCTTGCAGGCAAGCAAGATACTGTTTCTGATTTGCCGGCAATTCGCTCAGGGGCAACGCTTGGTGCAACCGCCGTTCAACCTAGTGCCTTAAATGAATATGCAACTCAAGCTTGGGTAGGACAACAAGGTTATATAACAGGTATTACTTCAAGTGATGTAACAACCGCTTTGGGCTATACGCCGTATAATGCAAGCAATCCGAGCGGATATATCACAAATTCGGCACTTGATCCCTATGCATTAAGTGCGGACTTGGCAAGTGTTGCAACATCGGGAAGCTACAACGACTTATCAAATAAGCCGGATTTAAGTGCAAAAGCAAATATTGATTTATCTAACTGCACAAAACCGCATATTGTGGAAACCTATGTCAACGGCACATCTTGGTATAGGGTTTATTCGGATGGTTGGTGCGAGCAGGGCGGAAAACTTGTCAGAACAATAACAAACGGGGGAGAAGCTCAAATAAGTTTAATTAAATCTTATGCAGACACTTCTTATAATATACAAGTTTCCGGTATCCACATTTCCAATAAATGGGGATATTCGTCTATTGGTACAGGAGCAATAACTGCAAATTCTTTTTATGTGTTTGCGGCAGGAAACAGTTCACCTGATGGTACGCAAGCAACATATTGGGAAACTAGCGGATATATTTCATAGGAGAAAACAATGGAAATTAAAGATAAACTTGAAAAACCTTATACCGAAAAGCAAAGATGTGATTTTATCGTTAAAAATAATCATCAATCAGGTTATGAAATTCAAGAAACAGATGACGCTCTATTAGCTATTTATAGCGAACCGCTTCCACCGACAGAAGAAGAGCAGAGGGAAAATCGGGCAAGAGCTTATCAAGCTGAAGTTGACCCGATTACTTCACACATTCAGCGTTTGAGAGATGAAGAAGGCACGGAAGATGAAATTGCCGAGCTTATCAATGAACGAGCCTTAAAGGTGGAAGAAATAAGAGAGCGTTATCCGTATCATAAGGGAGGTCAAAATGGATTGGGGAGTGATTAGCGGGTGCACTTCGCTGGTGGGACTTATTATCAGCCTGGTGCGCATCGGCGAATGGAAAGCCCGACAAGAAGTTAAAATTGAAAACGTGGTGGAAAGAATTGAAAACAGCGATGGCAAAATGGAAGCTATCGCTGTTTTGCAATCACAACAAAATTTGGTTTTAACCGAGATAAAAACAAAACTTGAGTTCTTGATAGAAAACAAAACCAGAAGGAAAAAAGCCAATGACTGATGAAGATGTTCTGGCGCGCACGATTTTCGGTGAAGCACGAGGCGAGGGGCTTGAAGGCATGGAAGCCGTGGCTTGTGTGATTATGAACAGATTTAAAGCTAAAAAATGGTTCACCGGATATGTTGTCATTAACGGGCAAAAAATTCCGAGTGTGGCGCAAACCTGCTTGAAACGATTTCAATTTTCCTGCTGGAATAAAAATGACGCCAATTATGAAATTTTGCAAAAAGTCGGAATACAAAATCGGATTTTTTGTGAGTGTCTGACCATAGCAAGACGCGCGCTTTCCGGACAACTTACGGATTTTACAAACGGTGCGCTCTATTATCACACCAAGCAAATAAAGCCTAAGTGGGCTATCGGGAAATCGCCTTGTTACAGCGTTAAAAATCACTTATTTTATAATGATATTTAAGGGAGAAAAAAGTGAAACAAGCAAAACAAAAATATTGGTTTTGGCGCTGGATTATCCTTTCCGTCATCCGATTTAACAAACTGTACTTTTTGGTGTGGGGCATACTGATTTTGAGTATGCTCATTTGTTTTAAGACCGATATCATAAGCCTTTTGGAGGCAAATTTCAGATGAAAAAAATATTGATGCTGATTGTGCTTTTATGGGTTTCATTCGGGCTTGGATATTTTATCGGTCAGGCTCAGATGAAAGTAAAAACAGCAGAAAAAAAAGCGGAGGTAATCAAAAATGCGTCACAAAAAAGAGCAGTTATTCAAGCGGAGCCTAATGCTTCTCGCCTTGAGCTTCTTAAGCTCATGCGCAACGGCGAATTGTGAATTAGCAGAACTTCCGGTCTTTCCGAAAGCCGGAGCAAAAGTTGCCGATGAGTTGGAAAATCTCAGCTTTAATGATTATCCGAACTTGTGGGAGTGGATTGCCCGCCTGAATAAAATGCGTAAGGAATTGGAAATTTATAAACCGACAAATTAAGGAGCTTAATTTATGGCAAAGAGAAAAAAATTGAAACCGTATTCATATGACGAAAGTTTGGCAATGCTGGCAAAGTTGCAACAAATGGCAATAGATGAGGGCAATATCAATCTGGCGCTTAAGGCCGAAGAGTTGAAGTGTAAAATTGCCGCCTCTCAAGCGGAAAATGAAACAGATGAAAATAATGAAATAACAAAAATTTTGGTGGATTTTATCAATGACGGAGAAAAGAGCAGAAATACCGAAAATATTCGCACCTCTGATGACGACTGATTTTCGCTATAAGCTTTTTTACGGCGGGCGAATGGGCGGAAAATCTTATGCTTTTGCCGACAGTCTTTTGTTTTTGGGGCGCATGAAAAAACTGCGCATTGCCTGCATGCGTGAAGTTCAGGAAAGTATTAAAGATTCCGTGCATAAGCTTCTTTCCGACAGAATAAGATTTTATGAACTTTCGGACTATCAGGTTTTGCAAACTAAAATTGTTAATCGGTTGACGGGGACAAGCTTTATTTTTAAAGGCTTGAATGAACAAAGCGCACAAAACATAAAATCGTTGGAAGGCATTGACATCGTTTGGCTTGAAGAAGGGCAAAAAATCAGCAAACATAGCTGGGATATTTTGAACCCGACCATTCGTAAAGCCGGTTCTCAAATTTGGATTTCCATGAACCGAGAAACCGAAAATGATCCGGTTTGGCAGGCGGTGGCGCAAAATCCCGATGAGCATACTTTGGTGGTTAAGGTAAATTATACCGATAATCCGTTTTGCTCCGATGAAATGCTTTATCTGGCGGAAAAATGCAAACGCGAAAATCCCGATGATTATGCGCATATTTGGCTTGGGGCGCCTTTAGCGCAGGCAAATAATCGGCTGATTTCCTCATTGCTGACCGAAAAAGCACGAAAAACCGGTGAAATATACACAACTTCTCCGCTTATTATAGGGCTTGATGTGGCGCGCTTCGGCGATGATTCAACCGTATTTTGCTTTCGGCGCGGAAGATATTGTTTTCGCTTTGATTGCTTCAAAGGCTTGGATAATGTTGAAGTCGCCAATCGCGCCACCTTTTATATCAGAGAATATAAACCGGCAAAAATGTTTGTTGATGCCGGAGGGGTGGGCGCAGGTGTTGTAGATATCTTAAATGACCGCGGATTTAAAAAAATCGTACAACCCGTGATGTTCGGTTCTAAAGCTTTTGCGTTTGAGCGCTATCATAACCGCAGAGCAGAAATGTGGGACGAATTGCGCGCTTGGCTTGCCTCAAAACAGGATATAAGCATTCCCGATGATGAGGCTCTTTGTGCGGAATTATGCTCAATTGCTAAAAAATATGATGATAAAGGGCGCTTGCAACTGGAAGAAAAAGATGAACTTAAAAAACGTTTGGGGCGCTCACCCGATAAAGCCGATGCGCTGGCGCTGACTTTTGCCGAGCCGGTTTATGAACAAGACTCGTATAATGAATATACACCCGAGAGCATTGAATACGCTTTTCGCACCATCAACAAAAGCAACAGCGGTTGGTAAAAAAAAGGAAATAAAAAACAATGAGTTATTTTTCAAAACAATTCACGGAAGATTTGCTTCTTCCGGACGGATCTGTCGCATCGTCAGTCGCCGATGTTGACAAGTATTTGGCTCGTAGCGGGCTTGCTATGGCCGGCGACTATTCACCCGAATATATGAAAAATATTCGCTATCAACAAGAATTGGAACGCAAAAAAGAAATCAATGATGAATTTTTGCGCTCATACAAAAGGATTATATGGAATGAATGAAATCAGAAAAGAATTGGAACGCAATTTGACGGCTTCGGTTCAACAAAAAAAAGAACAAAGTCCTGATGAATTGCAGAACTCCGATATAACGGAAACTCCGGAGGAAATAAGCGTGGAAAAAACGATTATTTCAGCTCCGAAAAGTTATAAAAAACAGTTTGCCGAGGACTTTAAAAATCTCAGCCCTCAGTGGCAAAATTATTTGCTTGAACGAGAAACTCAGATTGAAAAAGGCTTCACTGAGGCAAACAATAAAATCAACTCTTATAAGGTTCTGGAAGATATTTTTAATCAAAATAAAAATCGTCTTTCTCCTTGTTTTGAAAAGGCAAAAGATTGGCTTGAAGGATTGGCAAAAATTGATGCGGAAATGGCTAAAAATCCTTTGCGCACCATTAAGGCAATTGCCGATTATTACGGAATCAAAATTGAGTTTCCGAATCATCGCAATATCAGAGCAAACTCTGAAATTGTTGAGCGTTTGGAACAGCTTGAAAACGGTTTTAATGTTTTGCAAAATCACTTCAAACAAGAAAAAAACGAGCGTTTTGCCAACGAATTTGTGAATTTCGGTAATGATTGCGATGAAAATGGTTGTTTGAAACATCCGTTCTTTAATGAAGTTAAAGAGCAGATGGCACAAATGCTCCAAAACGGTTATGTCGCAAGCTTTGATGAGGCTTATTCTAAAGCAATCTGGCTTGATCCGCAAATCAGAGAAAAGCTTATTGAAAAACAAATTCAAGCTCGTGCCGATGAAACGCAAAAAGCCCAAAATGCCGCCTTCGCCCTCAAAGGGAAAGTTGTGGCGCCTGCAAAAGTTTTGAGCTTGCGTGAAGAACTTGAAAAAAATATGGCAAAATTCAAAATCTAATTTTTTAACATCTTTTATAAAGGAAAAAAATAATGGCTAACAGCAATTATAATGACGTATTTACTGTAACTTTGGAAAGCCGTAGCAAAGCTTTGGCTGACAATGTTTCAAAAAACAATGCTCTTTTATCTCGCTTGAAAGAAAAGGGTAATTTGCGTCCGGTCAGCGGCGGTTCCAAAATTTTGGAAGAATTGGAATACGGCACCGGCGATATGGTTTGGTATTCGGGATATGATTCAATTTCTTATACCCCGAAACAACTCTTCTCGGCTGCCGAATATGCGTTGAAACTTTGCGCGGTTCCGGTGGCGGTTTCCGGCGAGGAATTGCTCATCAACAGCGGTGAAGAACAGGTTATGGACTTACTGGAAAAACGTATTTCCAATGCCGAAAAAACAATGTGCAACCAGATGTCGGCGGCAATTTACGGTGATGGCACCGGTTCTTCCGGAAAGGCTATCGGCGGATTGGCGCTTTTGGTGGCAGATGACCCGACAAGTGGCACCGTCGGCGGTATCAACCGTGCCACAACCGGTAACGAATTTTGGCGCAACCAAAAGCTTGGAGCAGCCATAACATCTTCAAACATCAAAGAAAAAATGAACACGGTTTATATGAACTGCACTCGCGGTACCGATAAACCAGATTTGATTGTTTGCGATGATTCGCTTTATACCACTTATGAAAGCGCATTGACTGAATTGCAACGTTTCAGTGACCCGAAAATGGCGGATGCCGGTTTCACTTCCTTGAAGTTTAAGGGTGCTGATGTAATTTTTGACGGCGGGCAGGGCGGAAATTGTCCGGCAAAGCATATGTATTTCTTGAACACCGATTACATTTATCTGCGTTCTCACAAAGACCGCAATATGAAAGTTATCGGCGGTGAAAGAATGGCAATCAACCAAGATGCTTTGTATAAAATCATCGGCTGGGCCGGCAATATGACAATGAGCAATGCCGCCGTTCAGGGTGTGTTGATTGATACAACCTCGGCTTCATAAATTTTAACTCAAATTTTTTCTTAAAAAGTAGTGAGGAGCGGTCCTTAAAACCGCTCCTCTTAAAAAATAAAGAAAGGGAAATAATATGGATATAGATTTTGCCATGTTTCAGCAAATTGCTTCCAAGACGGAAGACGAAAAAAACGTCGCCGCGCGTTTTTATGATAAAGCGGTTAAAACATCGGAAGTTTCCGAAAACGGTCTGCCGATTTTTAAAAATGTTACGTATATAGAAATCAGATTGAAAGATAATTCAACCGAGGTTTTCAACCAGCCGGCGACGGAAGAAAAAATCAAACGTTTTCCAAAAGAATATGCACTTTATAAACTTTCAAAAGAGCAAGCCAAAGACGGCACTCCTTTAGAGCAGTTTTCTTTTTTGTCGGCGGCTGAAATAGCCACTTGCAAAAACAGAGGTATTTTCACGGTTGAAGCCTTGGCGGAGCTGGACTTTGACAAGGTTAATTCACTCGGTTTGCAAAATGAGCATGTGTTGGCGCAAATGTTTCTGGAAGAGGCCGGCATAAATGTAAAAATCAAAAAATTTGCCGACCGTGAAAAAGAATATAAAGCCAAAATCCGTGAATTGGAGGAAAAAATTGCCTCTTTGGAAGCAAAAAACCATCGTCCGCAAACTGTCTGGAACAAAAGGAGAGTATAAATGAAAACAATTTTGGAAATTTGCCGTGAAGTTGCAGATTTGGCGGCAACAAAACGCCCGAATAATTTGTTTGACACGCAAAGCCAGCAAGAGGCAATTTTTTTGAGTGTCGCCAAATCGGCTTTGGACAGCCTGATGCGTTACGGTGACTGGCAAGAGTTGATAAAAGACGGGTGTTTGCGCACGATTGAGAATGTCAGTGACTATAAAATTTGTGACTTTGCGCCGGATTTTTACAGCCTTATCAATGATACGATTTATGTTAAAGATATCAAAGAGCGCGTTATCGGCGCCATTACTCCGGCCGAATGGCAGAAGGAAAAGTTCTTTTGTGTGGATAGCATCGGTCTTAAATTCAAAATTCAAAACGGCAGATTTAAGTTTTTAACACCTCCTCCGGCAGGCGTAAAAATCGTTTTTCAATATCGGGCAAATTCGCTTGTTTGGGATTTTGATACCTTCGCCGAAAAAAGCGACATCACAGCCAATACCGATGTGCCGATTTTTGATGAATATCTGGTAAAATGCGCAATTTTGTGGCGCTGGCTGAAACGTAGCGGTTTGGATTATACCGAAGAATATGAAGAATATGCCCGCGAGCTGAAAAAACGTATGGGCAGTGAAACGGCGGTTAAAAATATTTGTCTGGCAAAAAATAACAGCGAAGAGGGAGGTATAATAAATGTTATCTCGTCTGCGAAATAGATTAAATAAGTCAATAAGTTATACTTTAAGTTCTCCGATTAAAGGTTTGAATCTAAAAGATAATCCTTTGGATATGGATGAAAAATATGCCGTTGTTATGGATAATTATATTCCGCTGAACAATAAGGTTGTTTTAAGAAAAGGTTATATAAAATATTTGCAGACTTCGGCTAAAGTTGAAACGATTGCTTCTTATAAAACCGGAGGATATCAAAGTTTTTTGGCCGTCTGGAATCAAAAATTGCATAACATTACATCGGCAACAAACGTGATTGATTTTGAAGCTCCGGTGTTATCAGTTAATAATTGTCGCACGCAACAATACAAGAATTATCTTTATTTTGTTAACGGTACCGATGTGCCGAAGGTCTATTATATAGATTCTGATGGCACGGAGCATTTTGAAAACTGGGGATTTTCTTATGACGATAATGAGGCTTATCACAGCATTATCAATGTTAGTGTCTCAAAGCAAAGGCTATGGTTTGTTGAGCGCAACAGCCTTAAGGTTTGGTATCCGTACACGGCAGGAAACGTTTCGGGAATATTGCAAAGTTTTGACCTTTCGGCAGTGGCGCGTTTCGGCGGTCATCTGGTGGCGGTTGCCAACTGGACGCAAGACGGCGGGGCGGGAATTGATGATTTGACGGTGTTTATCACTTCTGAGGGCGAGGCACTGGTTTATTCCGGTTCGGATATCAATTCGGCTGATAACTGGAAACTCCGCGGTTCATACAAAATAAGCCGTCCGATAGGTTATGATTGTTTGGTTTCATATCAGGGCGATGTGGTCATAATTTCCGAAGACGGATATATTCCGCTTTCGCGCGCTTTGCCTTTGGATAAGGCAAATTTATCGCAAATTGCTTTCAGCGACGCCATAAGCCCGCTTGTTTCTGAGCGCACGCAAAAATATTCGGCTCGCTTGGGCTGGCAAGGCATTATTTATGGGCGCGGAGGCTATGGAATTTTTAATGTTCCGGTTGCCAATCAATTTGAACAGCATGTGATAAATGTCAACAGCGGTGCATGGTGTCGGTTTACCGGCATAAATGCTTGTTGTTGGAAAGAGTTTGCCGGCAGAATGTATTTCGGCTCAAAAGACGGAATATATCTGTTTGACGAAGGCTATTCCGACAACGGAACACGTATTTCGGGCGTTGTTGAACAGGCCTATACCGATTTGGGTACCGCAAATTTGAAAAAAATTCAGCTCATCAATCCGCGCACCAAAGCTGCCGGAAACTATGCTCTGGTTATATATACCAATATGGATATGGAAAAACGAAAATTTGACAGTCAGGAAAGTATGTCTTCAAACGGCATAACCAAATGGAATGCGGTTAAATGGTCATCAAGCGCAAATCCCATCGGCACAAAATGGAGTTCGTCGAGCTCAAATTCCTTATACGGACAATGGATTGCCAATTCTTCAACCGGATATAAAGCCAGTATCGTATTCAAAACAAAAACCAAAGGCAACCTGATTGAATGGTATGATACCTGCTTGCGTTTTTCAATCGGCAACGGAGTTTTATGATAAAATGGAATACAAAGTTATTGAAGACAAAAATGAGCTGATTACAAATTATGTTTGCAAAAATTTGAACGCAAGTCGTGATTGGCTCGGATTTCACTTTACTTACGGAATGATTGTGGACGGAAAACTTGTCGGAGGATTGATTTTTCACGATATCAGACCGAATGTTGAAGTTTGGTGGACAATTTACACCGAAAATAAGCGTTGGTGTAATCGCCGGATGCTCAAATTTATGTTTGCTCTGGCGTTTAATGCCCTGAAATGCAAGCGCATCAGTGTTGCGGTTGATGCGAAAAATACCGATTGTTTGAAATTGGTGAAAAAGCTCGGTTTCAAGCAAGAGGGAATTTTTCGTTTCCAACGCGATGACGGTGGCGATAATGTTGTTTTGGGCATGCTTAAAACAGAATGTAAATGGCTTTAATTTATTTAAGGAGAAAAATATGAGTAAAGCAGTTGGTTCAATTTTCGGTTCCGGCTCAACCGGAAGGTACGGATATGAAAATAATTATACAAATTATTTGCAAAACTATAATACCGATAACTATGACAATACGTTGAATAACCTCACGCAAAACGCGCTTAATATGAGCCAAAATATCAGCTCAATGCCGGATTATACGTTCAGTGTTGATGCTTCCGATGAGGCAAGACAGCGCGCTGAGGAGGCGACATTTGCGCTGATGGCTGATAAACTTATTCCGCAATATCAGCAAATGCAGTCTGATATGGCTACAAACTTGGCAAATCAGGGAATTCCGGTCGGTTCGGAAGCATATGACAGAGCAATGGGAACGCTCATAAGTTCGCAAAACAATGCGCTTACCGATGCGGCATATCAAAGCATTTTAGCCGGTCAAAACGCATATTCAAACAGCTTGAATGATGCCATAAATACGGCAACATTCGGCAATCAGGCACAACAAAATTATATTACTCAGATCTTGTCATTGTTGGATAATTCGGTTTCCGGTTATCAAAAAAATCTTGATTTGTATCAAACGCAAAAAGGCATACAGGCCAGACGCACAAATGATGAAAATTCGGGTTGGAAAAACCTTACATCGGTTGTTTCGGCTGCCAGCGGTATTAAAAATTTGATATAACGGATAAAAAAAATCCCTGCGGTTTGGATTAAATCGCAGGGATAAGTTTTGATATATAAGATTTATTTCTTTCTTGCCGGCGTTTTTAATGCAATTTTCAAAACCTCGGAAACCTCGGAAACCGGCATAATTTTCAAGCCTTTTTTCACATTTTCCGGAATTTCTGCCAAATCTTTGACGTTTTCCGCCGGAATAATTACGGTTTTAATGCCTCCGCGCAATGCCGAAAGAAGCTTTTCTTTTAATCCGCCGATTGGCAGAACTCTGCCTTGCAAAGTGATTTCGCCGGTCATCGCCACATCTTTTCTGACCGGTGTTTTGGTTAAAACCGAAACCAAGGTTGTGTACATGGCAATGCCTGCCGATGGTCCGTCTTTAGGAGTAGCGCCTTCGGGAACATGAACGTGAATATCCGTCTTTTCAAAAACTTCAGGCTCAATGCCTAAATCTTTTGAATGCGCACGCACAACGGAATATGCCGTTTCAATTGATTCCTTCATCACATCGCCGAGTTTTCCGGTTTGAGTAACTTTGCCTTTGCCCGGCATATCAACTGCTTCAATAAACAAAATATCTCCGCCGACCTCGGTCCAGGCAAGGCCGGTTGTTACGCCGATATGGTCCTTTTGCTCAGCTTCGCCGAAATTGAATTTGCGCACGCCCAAATATTTTTCAATTGTTTTGGCGGTAACTTTGATTTTTTTGGTTTTACCGTTGTCAAGCAAAACTTCCTTAACGGCTTTGCGAGCTATTGTGGCAAGCTCACGTTCGAGATTGCGCACACCAGCTTCGCGCGTGTAATAACGAATGATGTCACGAATTGCGTCATCGCTGATTTCCAGCTCTTTTTTATTGACGGCATTTTCCTCAAACACTTTTTTGATTAAGTGACGCTTGGCAATTTCAATTTTTTCATCTTCGGTGTAGCCGGAAAGAGAAATAATTTCCATTCTGTCAAGCAACGGACGCGGCATGTTATAAGAGTTTGCCGTGGTGACAAACATCACATCCGAGAGGTCATAATCAACTTCCAAATAGTGGTCATTGAAAGTTGAATTTTGCTCCGGATCAAGAACTTCCAAAAGTGCCGAACTCGGATCACCGCGCCAATCATTACCCAATTTATCAATTTCATCAAGCAAAAACAACGGGTTAGACGAACCGGCTTTTTTCATTGACTGCAGAATTTTTCCCGGCAATGCTCCGACATAGGTGCGACGATGACCGCGGATTTCCGCCTCATCACGCATACCGCCCAAAGAAGCACGAACAAACGCACGTCCCGTGGCACGGGCTATTGATCTTCCGAGTGAAGTTTTTCCCACTCCCGGAGGTCCGACCAAACACAAAATCGGTGATTTTAATTTTTTGGCTCTTGCTTGCACCGCCAAATATTCAACAATTCTTTCTTTAACCTTTTCAAGCCCGTAATGGTCTTCATCTAAAATCTTAATTGCCTTATTTAAGTCTTTGTTTAGCTTATCTTTTTTGTTCCAAGGTAAATCAAGAAGCCAATCAAGATAGTTGCGAATAACTCCTGCTTCAGGTGAGCTGTTTGAAGTATTTTTCAGCTTTTTCAATTCGGTTTCGGCTTTTTCGCGAGCCTCTTTTGAAAAGCCGGTGGCTTTGATTTTTTTTGCGTATTTTTCAAATTCGTCGCCTTCATCGCCGGCATTTAATTCTTTTTGAATCGCCTTCATCTGCTCATTTAAGTAATATTCTTTTTGGCTCTTTTCCATTTGCTTTTTGACACGGCTTTTAATTTTATCTTCAACCTCAATCACCACCATTTCGGTGTCAATCAGTTGCAAGAGTTTATTGAGCCGGTCTTTTAAGTTATCGGCTTCCAAAAGATATTGCTTATCGGCCGTCTTGAGTGTTAAATGAGCGGCGATCGTGTCGGCAAGCTTGTCATATTCCTCAATTTGCTTGACGGCTCTTATCACATCAAGCGGAATTTTTTTGTTTGTTTTAACATATTCTTCAAACTGGCTTATCAGTGCCAACGCCCACGGTTTTAATTCGGAAGGCTTGTCGGTTTTTTGCGGATAAGGCTTTGTTTTAGCGCTTAAATAAGTTTTATTATCCTTAAATTCTTCAATTTTTATGCGCTCAACACCTTCAACCAAAATTTTGACCGTTCCGTCAGGCAGTTTCAGCATTTGCAAAATATTTCCGAGCGTGCCGATTTTATACAAATCTTTGGCTTGCGGAACTTCCGTATCGGCATTTTTTTGCATAACCATAACAATATTTGAGGCTTTGTCATTAGCCTTAAAAATAGCATCAATTGATTTTTCTCTGCCCACGAAAACAGGCACAATCATTTTGGGATAAACCACCAAATCACGCAACGGCAAAACCGGCAAAAACTCGGTTGTTGCAGACTGTTCCGTTTCCGGATTTTTCAACGCTTTAGGCATAAAACTTTTCTCCGTAAATATAAATCTTTTATACTATATAGTTTAGCTTTTGCTTTTCTACAATACAAAAAGCAAATTTTTTCCCCATTTTATTTTTTATAATGAGGGCTTATTTTTTAAACGTAATCGTCACGCTGTTGGTATTATCATCGTGCAAAACTTGAGCCGCTTCGGCAGGGGTATAGCGAATGCGGTCACATTCACCGTCATTAAGCTTAAAACTTGCCCCACAGGAAGAAACACAATCGCCATCTTGTTTAAAAAGTCCACTGTTGCATTCCGTGCATCTGTCATCTTCAAAAGTGTTGCAACCTTGAGGATTTGCCACGCAAGCGCCGCCATCGGCGTGAAATCCGTTTTTGCAATCTGCCGCCGGTGTGCAAGTGCCGGAAGAATTGGTTAAATAATCAGAATCGCATTCTTGGCAAGCACCATCGGCATAATTGACACACCCCGGCATTTTTTTGCATAAACCATTGATAGCCGTATAGCCTGATAAGCAACTTTCGACGCAACCATTACCTACCTGGTAAGCTTGATTTGAGGTACAACTTGTGCAGCCGGCATAATTGTCTTTTGTACAAGATCGAAGAGGTGTATTCTTAAATGCATCGCTACCAATACTTAGACCACTCTTATCTGGATTAAATCCGACGTAACTTAAATATGTATCGTCCATAAAAGCCTTTTCACCTATGGAGGTTACATTCGGCATATTAACACTAGTCAAGCCATTTGTATAACCAAACGCTTGTCTCCCAATTGTGGCTACTTCTGGCATATCAACACTCTCCAATGATGATGTGGCATAAAATGCTAAAGTTCCTACTTCAGTTACTTTAGGCATATCAACACTGGTTATTCTCTTATCACCTCTAAAAGCTTGATCACCAATTTTACTTATTCCCTCACTTATAACTACAGATGTTACACCTTGCCTTTGCCAGGGCGCATCTGATCCCCATTGAGGAGTCGGATAACCATTATTGGGATCAGCATCAAGAATAGTCTCGTTATAATTTCTCATCTTTACGTTTGATTTTCCATCGGCGGCAGTAATGTATAATACACCATTACTATCAATTTCCCAACAACAATCCGATGCACTGCCTCCATTTGTTGTACTTCCGCAATTGCAAATTTTTTCAGCTATTGATTCGCTTATATTGCCCAAGCCCAAAATTACCATGCTTGTCATTAAAAGATATTTATTCATATTTTTTTCTCCATAGAAAATTAGTTAATATAAAAAAATCGCTCAAAGAACCTTGAAGCGATCGGGGAGTTGACAAATCATGCAATGAGTAATGACTATTATAACTTTTAGCTTTTTAAAAGCCTGTACATACGTTATAATCTCCCCGATTATACGGGGATTTTAAAACCAAAAAAGCACCCGAAAACGGATACCTTCTTTGGGTATCTCATTGCATAGAGCCTGTCACAGCCCCGAACCCGAAGGTTCTTAAATGGTTTTCAACCATTCTGATTTCATGCTAACAAAAAAAATCAATTTTGTAAAGCAAAAATTTGTTTTTATGAAAATTTTACATCAATCTAAGTTGTTTATATACCGGAATATCGGTGCGGATTTCAACATATTTGCACGAAAATTTACGGCAATTTTTTCTTAAAGTTTCGCGTTTGTCAGCAAAATATTGCCGGTACACCTGCTTAAAATATTCCGGCGATGAATCAAAATCCAAAACCTGTTTATTGTATTCAACCGAATATTCTCCGCTTTGAGGGGCGACCTCTTCCAAAACATCAAAAATATTCACACAGCAAACTTTATTGTTTTTTGCCAAAGCGGCAATCTGCTTGAATTTTTCAACGTCAATTTGCTTGAAATCGCTCAAAATAAAGATGATTCCCTGACCCTTGCGATGAAGTTGCAACAATTTCAACGCCGTTGAAATATCGCCTTTTTTATTGTCGGTTAAAACTTTTTTTGAAATTTCGGAAATTGCCTTAAACACGGAAATCAGGTTTTGGCGGTTGTTCTGCGGTTTGAAATAATGCGAATTTTCGCCGTCAAAAACAAGCGCGCCGAAACGATCCTTGTTTTTTAAGGCATACCACCCCAAAAGAGCGGAAATTTTGGCGGCAGAAACGGTTTTAAGCTCGTTTTTTGTGCCGAAAACCATGCTTCCGGACATATCAATCAAAACTGTGATTTCGCGGTCTTTTTCTTCATGATAAACTTTGGTGAAAGGCTCGGATTTTCGGGCAGTTACACGCCAATCCATATCACGGATATCATCGCCGTAGGTATAGGCGCGCACCTCTTCAAGCTCCATCCCTTTGCCCTTTAAGGCTGACTTTATCTCTCCGGAAAGAGCCGATGTTGCCGTATTGTTTTTGATTTGCAAATAGGAAAGATAGTTTTGTTGTTTGAGCAGATCCTCAAGCGAAACGCTTAAGCCTTTATCGGAATTTTGCTGATTTTTTTTGCGCTTAAACAACATATTGCTTTTCCTTATGGCAGAGGAACGGTTTTAAGAAGTCTTGCTATAACGACATCGGTGTTAAAGCCTTCTGCTTGCGCTTCAAAACTCAAAATTATGCGATGACGTAAAATATCATAAATAACGGCATGAATATCATCCGGCAGAACAAAATCACGATTATTCAGCCAAGCATGAATGCGGGCGCACTTATCCAAAGCGATTGTGGCACGCGGACTGGCGCCGAAAGCAACGGAGTTTTTAAGCTCAGTATCATATTTTTCAGGATGACGCGTTGCCATGATGAGCTGAACAAGATATTCTTCCAAAGATTCACTGCAATGAATTTGCTGAGCCTCTTTTCGAGCGGTGAAAACATCATCGGCGGAAATTGTGCCGTTTTTCTCTTTAAATGAAGCTAAATCGCGTTTTTCGCCTTCATTATTGTTTTCATCTCGCACAAGCTTTAATATGCCGTGTTCGGTTGCGGCATTCGGCTGGTCAATTTTAACATACATCAAAAAGCGGTCAAGTTGCGCTTCCGGCAGATTATAGGTGCCTTCATGCTCAATCGGGTTTTGGGTTGCCATAACCATAAACAAAGGCGGTAATTTATATTGCTTTCCGCCGACGCTGACCTGATGCTCGGCCATGGCTTCAAGCAAAGCAGACTGCACTTTTGCCGGCGCGCGGTTTATTTCATCGGCCAAAACCAAATTGGCAAAAATCGGGCCTTTGCGGAATTCAAAATCTCCTTTTTGCGCAACGAAAATATCACTTCCGGTAATATCGGACGGCAACAAATCAGGCGTGAACTGAACGCGGTTAAAGCTTGCATCCATGCAGTTTGCCAAAGTTTTAATTGCCTTTGTTTTGGCAAGCCCCGGTGCGCCTTCAACCAGAATATGACCATCGGCCAAAAGCGCTATAATCAGCTTTTTGACCAAGTCTTCCTGACCTAATATCCGGCTTTCCATATAATTTTTCAAACCGATAATTTTTTGTTTTATTTGTGCCATTTTATAATCTCCGAATTCCATCTAAAAATCTGCCGACAACGGCAAAAAAATACTTTTCTTTGCCAACATATTATTATATATAGTTTTTAAAAATGTTTAATACAAGAAGTTTTATCAGATGAATAGTGAATTTGACTTAGATGATGTGAATGCGGCGCCGGAAATTTATGATAATATCAGTGCTTTGCGCCCGCAAATAAAGACTGATTGGCTTGATGAATTAAATCCGGAACAAAGACAGGCGGTTGAAAATACCGAAGGTCCACTTTTGGTATTGTCCGGCGCAGGAACCGGAAAAACCAAGGTTTTGACCACCCGTTTGGCTTATATTATCACAAAACATCTGGCGAATCCGTGGAACTGTCTTGTTGTGACCTTTACTAACCGTGCCGCCAGAGAAATGGGTGAGCGTGTGCAAAATCTGATTGGGGATACGGCGTCTTCCGTTTGGCTCGGAACTTTTCACAGCGTGTGTGTGAAAATTTTGCGCCGGCATGCGGAAATCGTAGGCTTAAAGCCGAATTTTACTATTTTGGGCGAGGATGACCAAAAACGTGTGGTTAAACAGATTCTTGAAGAATTGGGTATAGATGATAAAAAATATCCTCCGCAAAGCTTGGTTGACAGCATTTCCAGACTTAAAGATAAAGGCTTGAGCGTTGATAAGGCGCTTGAGCAATATCGCCAAAGCACGCTTTTGCAGGTTTATAAAAAATATCAGGCGCGGCTTGTGGAACTTAATGCCGTTGATTTCGGCGATATTTTGCTTTATACGCTGGTTATTCTTTCAACCGACAAGGAAATATTGGCGAAATATCAGGAACAATTTAAGTATATTATGGTTGATGAGTATCAAGACACCAATGTTACGCAATATTTATTTTTACGGCTTTTGTCGCAGAAATATCGCAACCTTTGTTGTGTGGGCGATGATGACCAATCAATTTATTCATGGCGCGGTGCGGAAATTGAAAATATTATGCGCTTTCAAAAAGATTTTGAAGATGCAAAAATCATTCGCCTTGAGCGCAATTATCGTTCAACCGCAAACATTTTGAATGCCGCTTCAAGCTTGATTAAGCACAATGCCACCCGTTTGGGAAAAACTTTGCGGGTGGCTGAAAATTCACCGGCATTGGGCAGTGAAAACGAAAAAATCAGGCTTGTTTCTTTATATAACGGGCGCGAAGAGGCTGCATGGATAACAAGTGAAATTGAACGCCTGCATCGTCAGGGTAAAAGCTATGCCGATATGGCGATTTTGGTGCGTACGGCGGCGCAAACGCGTGAAATGGAAGAAAAGTTTATCAGCGAGGCTGTTCCGTATCAGGTTATCGGCGGACCGAAGTTTTATGAAAGGGCGGAAATTCGTGATGCTTTGGCTTATTTACGCGTGGTTTTGCAGTCAGGCGATGACTTGGCTTTGGAACGTATAATCAACAAGCCGGCGCGCGGAGTTGGTGCTAAAACGGTGGAAAAAATCCGCGAATTGGCGCGCCAAAAGCAAACTTCAATGTTTGAGGCAATCAAAATCATGGTAGCTGAAAATTTGCTGAGCGGAAAAGTTAAAACCGCGCTTGCCGAGTTGATGCATAATTTTGAAGAATGGCGCCACAATTTAAACGCGCTTTCACCGAATGATTTAATGCGCCAGATTATGGATGATTCCGGATATTGGGAAATGCTTAAAAATGACAGCTCGCCGGATTCTGCCGGACGAATGGAAAATATTCGTGAGTTAATCGGAGTTATGGGCGATGTGCAAAATTATCCGACAGCCGCCGAATTTATGGAACATGTGAGCTTGGTGATGGAAAATGACAGCGCCTTGGATAAAAACAAAGTTACACTAATGACCATGCATTCGGCAAAAGGCTTGGAGTTTGATACGGTGTTTTCCGCCGGTTGGGAAGAGGGAATTTTCCCGCATGAAAGAAGCTTGAAAGAGCAGGGGAGCGCGGCACTGGAAGAGGAAAGACGTCTTGCTTATGTTACCATTACGCGCGCCAAAAGAAACCTTTATATAACTTTGGCAAATCAACGTCTTTTATTCGGGCAGATGCAAACAAATTCGCCTTCGCGCTTTTTGAATGAAATTCCGAGTTCGGTTTTGCAAATCAGTAACTTAACCGCCGGAAGTTATGGCTCAAACTATGGAAGTTCGGGCTATAAAAGCTCAAATTACGGCGCCGGAAGCTATGGCGGATATCAGAAACAAGGTGCAAAAAGCTATGCTAAAAAGGCTTATTATTCCACAAAACCGAGCTATCAGCGCGATTATGACTATGCACAGGACGATTATTCGGACTATGATAATGTCAACAGTTATATAGGAGTGCGAGTGTATCATGAAACATTCGGCTACGGCAGAATTATAGATGTTGACGGCAATTTTTGCAAAGTTGTGTTTGAAAACGCCGGCGTTAAGAAGATTATGGGAAACTATCTGCGCAAGGTTTAGTTTTTCAAAAAAACAAAAATTTATGAAAATAAGTGTTGACAAATGGAAAAGGCTGGTATATAGAGTGTCATCACAGCGATGTTATTGCTGGTTTAGCATTTTTATCGCGGGGTAGAGCAGTCTGGTAGCTCGTCAGGCTCATAACCTGAAGGTCGTCGGTTCAAATCCTTCCCCCGCAACCAATAAAAAGTAGAAAATCCCCTGTTTGGGGATTTTTACTTTTTAAAGATTCTGAGAATGAGATCTGAACTGACGAAAAAGTCGGCCTGAGAAAAACAAACAAGCCTTAAATGCTTGTTTGTTGAGGAAGGGCGAAGTTCCCCTGCAAGCAAGGAAGCGATAGCGCTCCGAAGCGAGCAGATGGGAATGAGTGACCGAAGCTTAAATTTTCCACATAAAAATAAATAAGTAAATTTAAGCAAGACACCACAAGCGAAAGCCAGACGGGAGTATGCCGGTCGGCATCGCCGATGAGCGCGAAGGAATGAGCGAAGCGAAGCCAAATCCTTCCCCCGCAACCAATATACCACCAAAGCAGATGTTTATTGTATCAGTTGATTAAAGAGTAATAACAAAAAACCATTGCTAACGATTATGTCAGCAATGGTTTTCTGTCAAAGGGTTATTAGGTACAATTCAGTGCGCAAATGATTACGTAGAAGATATAGCACACTTCACAAAAAGCGATTGTCAATAAAAATCCTAACATAAGCATTAATGTTTTAAGAGTTATTGGCTAATTCGGTAAGAAGGTCTACTCTTAAAGAAAAAGCTATCCAGCCTTGATTTAGGCCATTCAGTAGAAAATCCCATTGCTTCCACTTCTTCTGCCGTGTAAACTTTTCGGTTTTGAGATAGTTTATTCATAATCATTTATGTTAAATGGTTTCTATACTTATTCACTTAACTCATTGGTGGCACTCGCTTTTCTACCAAGATTTCATTGAAACGAGTTTCACCAAACTTTTCTTCAAAGAATTTGGCCGTAAAGCGCAGAGAACGATGAAACATTTTGACTTCATTCTTCAATGTTGGATTAGAACTACGCCATAGTTGAATGAGGTTTGGATTAAGCGTTTCAAAAACTACCTCAACCGCACTCTCGTTCAATATGAGATTTCTACCCAAATCATCGGTGTATTGTTGGAACATACACAACATCGGTATATAATCACTTGCTTCACTTGCTTTGCTAAACAGAGGATTTTCTGCCGAAGAACGAGGGTTTTTAATCCATTCACACCAGTCACAAGCAACCATATAAGCATACATTACATCTTCAATAGTTGCTGGCAACATACCCGTTGAAACCATCATCAGAATGTTTAATGCTTCTGAATAGTCTTCACGAGCATTTTCTAACAAAAGTTTTGTTTGATTCATAAGCCTTTAATTAACCGTATCCTGTAGTACGGGGTTTTAAATAAATACACGATAATTAATTTCCTTGTCAGCTAATATACGACTATCCAAAACATTTGTCAAGTGGTATAATATTACATCTCCACCACTTCATAATTACCGTTGTAGAATTTTACAACGGCATAATTATTTTTATCCATTGCTTCAAACACCACCAGCCGTTATTAAATACGACCTTGCCGTTGCTCTTTATGTAGGAATATTTGAGATGATGACTAATCACTTGATGATACGCTATTGACACTTCTATTTTGATAAACCCCAGACAGGCAGGATTCTAAAGGTCGTTAATTGGGGAGTTTAAGTGTGGAGAAAATAGTAAAATTTTTAATGTTCTGAGGTTGACGGAAACATACTTTTCTGGAAAATTGCAAAAAATATTATTTAATTACAATGTGTTACAAACAAAGTATATGGTTCCATATTTTTGAGCTTGCGCACAACCACTAAAAAACGCCCCTTTATGGGGCGTTTTTTAGTGGTTGCAAGGAGTTGAACCGATAAGGGGCCGAAACTCTTGCTTTTAAATTCATAGAGGCGTGTTATTTAAACAAGTCAGTAATATCACCCTGTGGAATATTATCTTTATAAGGACTTATAACCTTAGATTTAGTAAAATCAACTTTATTTAAATCGATCTTAAATGTTAAAGGTAATAAGGCAGAATCAAAATAAAAAATGCCATTTTTTACATCGGCTATCGTACGCCACAAAGTAGATGTATTATTTAAATGTTCGGTGTCAAAAACCAATCCGTACGGTGTAGAAACACCGCGCATTAAGGAAAGCACCATAGCTGTTGTTTGGTCAGCAAAAGTGTATTCAGGAATTTCTGTTTTTATTTCCGGGAAAGGCGTGTTTACCATCTGTTCCAACCAGCCTGTTAAATATACAAAACGAGCTTGTGACAGTGATGAACCCGGCATACCGCCTTCAATACCTGCCTCTTTAAAATAATCTCGTATGGCGAGCATTTTATCATATTCAGGATCGTTGGTGAAGACAATTCTTCCCTTTTGATGGTGTATTTTGGCTTTGCCGTCAATATATTCAATAATAACATTATCACCTGTTTTATCCGTCACAATATAATGAACATTGAAAGGGGCGCCCAAAAGTTTAGCCTTTTCTTCATCTAAAACAACACGAAATTTTTCATCTTTGAAGTAATCAGCGACTTCCTGTGCAGAGGCAAAATTATCCAATAAGAAACGTGTCAATACTCCCGATGTCATTGTTTTTTCGCCTGGTTGTAAGTCGCCGTAATCTGAGGTTTCCAAATACAACACATCAACAGCCAGACGTTCTTCGTTAATACCGGAATTTACAAAACCATAGCTGTTAACCGACAAACTGGCATATTTTGAGGTCCAGTTAAATGGGTTAGCACCTAAACCGGAATATTCCACTCCTTTGGGAGAGAGAACAAATTGTACCTCATCCGGTTTGAACCAATCCATTGTACGACCGGTAACAACGCTTCCATCATCAGAGGTATATGTTACACGTGAACAAGCATC
The DNA here is from genome assembly GCA_045602545.1 of Alphaproteobacteria bacterium. GTDB lineage: Bacteria > Pseudomonadota > Alphaproteobacteria > RF32 > CAG-239 > RUG410. The sequence goes on along the minus strand of JAZSBR010000049.1, from coordinate 600 downwards.
TGCTTCTGTCATAAGACTAAAGCATAATCCGGCCGCTAAAACGGTTGATGTTAAAAACTTCATTTTTTTCTCCTTTTATTTGTTGTTAAGTTCACTATTCTTTTATATTAAAAATTTTTAATAGTCAATTTTTTAATAACATAATATAAAGTATTGCATATTTTAAGGAAATAATATAGCATTCCCTCGTAGTGAAACTGTAACAGGAGGACAATATGTCAAAATTAACTATTTTAAGCACGGCTGTTTTGATATTGAGCGGTATCAGTAACGTTTGTTATGGGGGAAATAGTGTTTCTCCGTACAAAACGCAAGAACAGTGGCAAGAGAGTAACAAAATAGAAGAATATCATCCCAATCAGCAAATAACCGGTGAATATGACAAGAGTTTGGCGGCTGATTGTGAAAACGGCATTTTTGTCGGCACAAAAAAAGATGATGTTATTGCCTGGAAAGGTATTCCTTTTGCAACTCAGCCTGTGGGAGATAAACGTTTTAAGAAGGCAACGGATCCGGAACCGTCAGATAAGGTTTATGAGGCATATTATTTCGGACCTTCTTGTATGCAACCGATTGATCCTACGGGAGAAAGATCGTCAC
>JAZSBR010000048.1:0-2894 GCA_045602545.1 Alphaproteobacteria bacterium | reverse complement strand
AAAGTTCTTCATCTTCTGTTTCTCTTGCATAAGCAAATTCCAAACAAACGGTAGCGGTTATTTCGCTCCACATATTTGCGTTTGCCGTGCTTTCACGAAAAGACGGAAAATAAATATCAATAAACGGATATTTTACGTTTTTAATGCGCCCGAAGAAAAAGTTAACGGCTTGACTGTTATATTTAACGTCTGCCAATGTCCGTTGTATCGCTTCGGCTAATTCAAGTTGATTTCTCATATAAATATCTTCCTCAATAGTTTTTTAACAGTTCCGGAAATAAACCGGCGTGTGTTTTGGATTGCTGTTCTTCCGACAAATCTGCCGAGTGTTTTTCTGCCGGTATCTCTGCCGGAACGCGTAACAATGCGGTGGCCGTATTCCAAATGGCTCGCATATTCAGCGTTATTTATGCACTTAACAACCGTGTCTTTGCCTTTTTTATCAACATCAGATGTCCAATTTCGGCGATAATTGCCGGTTTTAACCAACCGTTGCAGATCTGTTTCGGTTTTAGCTTCTTCAACAAATTTGTTTGCCGCTATTTTTCCCAAATCTTCCCATGCGGCATTTAACCGTTCTTTTCTTTGTTTATAGGCTTGAACGGCTTTTTCCCACATTAAGCAGCCTCCGGCGCAATAGGCGTGAACGATAAATCAACTTGACAAGTGTCACGGTAATTGTGCGCCTGTCCGGCATAAAGTTCTAATACTTCGCCGTTTGGTCGTTTAACCGTTATTTTATCGTTAAGCTTAAAAAGATAACGCGGAGCGCAGAATAAAACATATTCATAATCAAGCGAAGTCGCTTGCCGGTTGTCTTTTATCGGCATAAGTCGCGATTTTACCGCCAAATGACACGGTACATTTGTATAAAGTGTTTTTATTGTGTTCTTGCTGAAATATTCGCCTGTGGATATAATTTGACGCTCAACCGTCGCTTTATCGTTCCAAAAAATCTCTATACTCATTTTTAGCACTCCATGCTTGACAATGAAACCCAACGTTGCAACAGATTTTTTTCGCCGAAAGCATCGGCGTTAATATCGTATGTGACCTGCATATCCAATTCACGGTATGATTGCACGCCCTGTTGTTTATTAAGTCCGTCATTATAGACGCGTGCGGCAATTCGCGCAACAACTCTTTCCATATCTTCCGGAATGTCGTTACGATTGCAAAACGCCAAGCATTGATCTATAACGGTATCAATAATAAACTCGTCTTTTGCATCAAAATCCTCGTCTTCCATATCAAGCAGGATTTTAACGTAGTTTTTGATTTTTGTGCGCTGTTCTTCGGTAACCATATTGTTAACTCCTTTTTTCTTAATAATAGCCGATAAAATATAAAATTCAATACCAAAAAACGCCCACCGATAAAAATCGGCAGGCGCATTGTCAACAAAAGTAAAAAATAACTTTAGAGGTTTTCTAAATCACCCTCAAGTTTTTTTCCCTCGTCTTCTTTGGTTTTGTTGTCTTTTGCCTTTTCATCGGCTTTTTTCGCCGGTGCTTTTTTGGTGTTAACAACAGAATAACCGCTGTTGATGTAAAAATCTTTTTCTTTTTCATCACATTCAACAAGTTTATTATCCTTAATTAAGATCATTGAAAACCTCTCTTTCTGTTAATTATTCAGACGGAATAGCGGCGTCTAATGAAACATAAACGCTGTCAATAGCTTTGTTTTTGCCGTTCGGGAATACGAAAGTATCCCACAAAGCGCGGTTTTGATACAAGTCACCGTCGCCCTCTGTGTGGCTACCGGCAGAGAAGTAGTAAATTGAACTAATCTTCGGCACAGTGTGAACCATATCGGTAGCGGCAAACAAAATGTTAATCGGACGAGATGTTCCTGCAATCGGAGCAAATCCCTCTGTAAAACTGAAAGCATCATAAAAGCGTTCATCGTCAATAACTTCAATCAACGGTACGCCGTTAATGCGAGCAACACGGGTTTCAACAGAAGTAGGACCTGCAAGACGTGTAACTTCAATAGATTTTGACAATTCAGTTGAAGTAGCAATCAAGTCCATAATTTCCGGACGAACATAGCCAACCAAAGAACCGCGTTGACGATAAAGCTTTAATTTTGCTTTACCCATCATTTCAACGAGTTTGGTGTAAATGTTTGCGGCGGTATAAGTGGACAAGCTTGTATTTTCAGACAAGCTAGCAGCTTTTGCTTTTGCGGCAATCATTGAGAATGTGTAAGCGTCAATTTCCGGAATCATCTGACCGTTAACAAAACGGTTAGTAACGTTAATCATTGCTGCAGTGCGTGCTGTTTCATCAACATCGGCTTTATCAACCAAGAATTCAACATCACGATCGTGTTCAACAGTAAATTCAACGTCCTGTTGATTGATTGTTCCTCTATTCCAACCACCGTTACGGCTGTGGTTTTTATAGCCGGAAACAGACATTTGTGTGAAGTGGAAAGTTTTTGCGCCTGTCCACTCTACATTTGAAGTATAAAACGGAGTTGTCAAAGCACCCTGTTCAATAGCTTCCAAAATTTGTGAGCTGTATTTTTCAGCATAATTTAATGTATGAGCCATTTTAAACCTCTCTATTTTTTATTAAAATTAAACTTTTTGTTTTCCTGCAAAAACGGATTTCCACCGTTTCCGTCGGATGGTGTTTGTTTCGGAGTATGTGAAGAAATACGTTTATTTACTTCTTCAAGAACGGCGTCATCAAAAGTCTTTTTGAAGTCTGCCATTGCCTGCTTTGCGGCGTTTGTGTCCTCGTAGTGATTAAAGAGTTCCGGCGAAATTTTCGCGCTGATACCACTGTCGGCAAACAACTTTTTGATTTCGTCCGAATGCTCGCGTTGTTTCTTTTCGGCTCGCAGGCTTTCAAGTTCTGCCTGTTTTTCCTCAAGTTCGTGCG
>JAZSBR010000047.1:0-57451 GCA_045602545.1 Alphaproteobacteria bacterium | reverse complement strand
CCCTCAGGGCTTATGCGGTATTAGCAGTCGTTTCCAACTGTTGTCCCCCACCAAAAGGTATGTTCCCACGTGTTACTCACCAGTGCGCTGCTCTCATTATCCAATAGCAAGCTATCAAATAAATCCCGCTCAACTTGCATGGGATAAGCCTGCCGCCAGCGTTCGTTCTGAGCCAGGATCAAACTCTCAAATTTGTTGATTGTTCCAATCCTGTCTATCATCTTACTCAAATAAAGAATTTCTCTTAGGTTCCTTTACTATCAAATATGCTAGACTTTATATATCTTCCGATACACCGTCTGCATATCCTCTTATTTTTACATCTCTACGATTTTCTATAACTACCAACCTTCCGGCCGGTGACGCCCCTTATATAACACCCTTTCTCTATTGTCAACACCTTTTTTTAAAAATTTTGCACTTTTTTGTGAATTTTTTCTAACCTTTTGTTTTAGCTAATTTTTATTTTGTGATTTTTTTATCCATACCCCCTTGAAAAAGAAAAAAGCACTCAAATAACCCCCAAAAGCACACCTTTAAAATTATATATATATGCTGCAACTTTTTCCGTGCGAATCGAAAATTTTAAGGCAACAACTTCGATTCGCAAAATCAGACACAGAATCGATTCTTAAAGAATCATGCAGTTTGTATCACTTTTTAAATGTAATCGTCACCGTGTTATTATTATCATCGCTTAGCACCTCCGCCGCTTCGACAGGTGTATAGCGAACGCGATTACACCATCCGCCCATATCTTTGCAACTTGTGCAACATTTACGTTTACTCAAATCCGGCTCACGGATACAACTCGCTCCGTTCCAAAAATAGCTACCGGAACATTGCTGATAATTTGCCGCCACAATTTTATTCAAGTCAATGCAATAAAACTTGCAATCACTATTTGTATCAAATTTTGCCAATGCTTTTTTGCATTTTTCAACATCACCCTGACAAATGATTTTAGCAGCATCACAAGATTGTGTAGAATCTTGCGTGTCAGTAAAACAAGAAAGTTGAAACATCGCACCATTAAGTAAAACGTCACTATCAGCCCACCTATCGGGAATTATAATATTATTTAAATTTGTATAGGAAAAAACAGCTTTACCAACAGATACAATATTTTCTAGTCCAGTAATGCTTTCAATATTTTTTAACCCCTTAAAAGCTCTATCTCCTATACCGGTTACATTTCCTTTAATAACTGCATACCTAACATCTTTATCAGCCCATGGTGCTGCTGATTTATCCGTAGATGACCCTTTAGCATAATCTCCCATATTTCCTTCACCCTCAATGATTAGAGTTTTGCTTGTTTCATCATAAGTACAAATTACACTATCACTGTATTCGCCATTTTGTTTCGGTCCACAATTCCATGATTCCGCCTGCGATTCGCCTGCCAAACAAAAAGTCATCATCGCCGCACTCACCATTAAAACAATTTTTTTCATTTCAGTCCTCCGTTAAATTTAAATTTTTAAAACTTCAAGACCTCCTAAAACGGAGGCCGGAAGCAACAAACTATTATAACGGAAATAGTGCGGCATATTCGGGTATTCCCTTATTCCGCCGCCTTCCGACCAAAACAGTCAGAAAGCAAATATAAATCCGTTATACGAGGTTTGTTGACCTCCGAGCCGTTTAGCTCTTTTTTCAATGTAGCAAAAAATTTTTATTTTGTAAAGCGGAAAAAATAAACAAAGAAGCCTCCGATTACACCCTTAAAAACCTTCTAAAATCAGAAAGTTAATGTTTTTTTAATTTTTTTCATCCAAAATCCTTTTCATATTTGCGAAGGAGCAATTAAATGAAGTTTGATTTTTTCACTTTAGGCGGTCGATTCTTTTGGGAAGATATTTTTTATTATCAAGGTTGGAAAATTCAGCGCAAAAATCGCACGAATCGCTATCGTCTTTTAGATTCGCACAATATCCGAAGAGAAAAAGGCACATTTGAAATATGCAAAGACACTCTTTTGAAATATATCTCGGCTTGCGAAATAGATGAGCCGAAAAAAGACATTGTCGTTCTTATCCCTGATTTTGGCAGAACTCAAAAATCTTTAAAACCCTTGGAAAAAGCCATCAAAAAGCATAATATCAACGCTGTTATCTTTAATTATTGCTCACTGTCGTCCGATTTGAAAACAGCCGCCAATTCTTTGCTTACGTTTGTGAGAAATTTCACAAATTCACCGAACATTTTTTTCGTCACACTCGGCTCAGGCTGTTTGGTTTTGCGAAAAATGTTCAATATTTGCGATGATTATCGTATGTTGCATATCAAAGGCATCATCAACATAAATCCGCTCAATTCCGGCAGTGATTTTGCTTTTCTTTTGAATAAAATATCTGTTTTACGCAAAATTTTCGGACGCATGCTTTTTGACATAACACCGGATGAGGCTCTTAAATTAACGAAAATACCGCAAGATATTCCGTTTTACTTGTTGTTTGCACCTTCTAAATTATCGGATTTAAACAAGCGTTTTTTCTCAAAATTAGAGAGTTTTCCACAGCTTTCACCGCCGGCAGAATCCTCCTATTCGCAAAACAGCAGAGATGTCAGAATTTTAACTTGGTTGCCGTTAAATAACGAAAATATGCATAACGCTTGCGTGGAAATTCTTGAAGATATGCTTCAAAATGAAAATTAAGTAAATTTTATACGAATATTTAACGATAATGTAATAAAACTTTTAATATTTTTGTGTTATACTTTACTTAACATTTAAACTGAAGGACAAAGAAATGTTAGTAAAATCTGTTGTCATACGTCGTTTCATAACTGCGGTAATCTTCGCTGTTTCCGTAGTGTTTTCGGCGCATGCCGATCCTTCAACCTGTCAACCGACAGAGGCCTTTTATGATGGTGTTGCTCAAAAAGCCTTAACCAATTTGCAGGCACTTTCTCCTAAGTTACAGGAATACAACAATCATGTCCAGCAAGTCATTTTTGACCAGAACGGCACTTGTTATGCTATCAGCATGTATGTTGATCGTAGCGCGGCAAAGAGTTATAACTGGTCCGGATTGGATGCCGCCGGAACTTCGCAATCAGGTAAAGCCACAACAAATGAAATCAGACAATTGATGTCCGGTATGGATTTTAAGTATGTTGATTTTGACTATTCAGCATATGAATATAAAAACAACAGTTTTCTTTCCACCGCAAATATTATCTTAAAAACAAACCCAGTGGCAGAAAATCAACAAAAATTGACTCAGGACGTGCAGTTATACCAAAAATGCCGAGCCGAATTGTTTAACCTTTCACAAGAACAAAGCACTGTTAAAGACTTGCGCGACAAGGCTTCATCATACCTCACGACTTTGGCAACTCCTCAAAGCACAACCTGTACTTGCGATGAGAGCGGAACCATAACAACATGTAGTACCATATCCGATTCGCCGGAAGAAGAATCATCAAGTTTATTTTCTTGTAAAAATTTGAGCGAATATAATCAGGATACTGCTTTTTGCCCGACTTGTATCATATTTGAAAGAATCCTGATGGCAGACCAAAAATTGGCCGGCGGAGCCTTCGGTGTATTGGCAGATAGTCTTATAAAGGTATTAACCATAGGATTTTTGCTTTTCCTTGCTTATCAGACATTGGTTTTGGTGTCTTCTCCGGCAAATCAGCCTATGAGCAAATATTTAACATCTCTTCTGGTTCAGGGATTTAAGGTAATGGTTGCAATTTTAATTTTAACCAGTCCGACAATTCTTTTTGACCTTATTTTAAGACCTGTCATAGAAGGCAGTCTTGACTTCGGTTTAACCTTAACCGGAAAAGGGCAAGCTGCGATTGAGGCTGCCGGCACAAAATACACAAAGTTTGACACGGCAAATGCCATGCTGACTGCACCTTTCTTGCAAAAGATGGTCGGCGCTGCCGAAGTCTTTAATGAGCAGGCAGCCATCATGCCGGCAATGGGGCGCGCCATGGTTTGCGATGCTTTTACTAACCTTGACTGGAACGTTATTCCAAACATTGAAACAATGTTGGAAGGTTTTATGGTCGTCATTTTCGGTTACATCATTTCCTTGTCCGTCGGCTTTTACCTTTTGGATATTACGGTTGAGCTCGGGTTTTTCTGTTGCCTTTTGCCGTTTTTGATTACCTGTTGGCCGTTCAAAATCACAAATCGCTATACAAAAGTGGGCTGGAATATCTTTATGCATATTTTCTTCACCTTTGTAATGCTCGGAGTCGTTATCACTGTCATAAACGCCATCATTAAGCGCTCTCTTTCTCCGAATCATGACATAAAAGATCTTATCAATGCCTTAAACACGAATGATTTTGAATCAATCAAACAGTTAATGGATATCGGCGGTTCGCAAATGCTGTTTTTGATTGTTGCTTGTTATATCTGCCTAAAACTCTTGAAGGATATCAATAACCTGTCCAACAAGTTTGCCGGTGGCGCCGGATTCAACATTTCACCGTTAATCGGCGGATTGGGTGCAAGCGCCTTAATTGCAAACGGCAAAACCGGAGGAAGTGCTTTATTTAAAGGCATTACAAGTGGTACAAGTGCGCTCAGCAGAGAAAGCGGTTTAACCGGAGGTTTCAAGGCCTTAGGCGGAAAAGCTTCCGATGCACTCGGCTTTAGCAAAATGCGTAACTATTATCAACAGCTCAAAGGCAAAGCCGGAATCGGAGCAAATGCTCAAGCCCGTGGCGGACGTGCTGGAAACAGTTCAAACCCTTCCGCAACAACAAATAACAACACATCGGGAGGTAATCAGTCATGAAGTCAGTACTTTTAACCTTTTTGATGTTTATAGTACTATTCGGAGTTTTAAGACCGGAAGTTGTATCTCTATTTAACGGTTCTTGGTTTCCGATTATGTCCTTGGTAATATTCGTAATTGTTGTCGGAACAGCAGTTTTTATGTTTGGTCTGCCGAAAAAGCAGGATATAAAGAATGCTCTGAAAATAAAAGGCAAGGAGGCAAAAGATGAAAAAGATAACTAAATCCTTCTTAACCTTATTTTTTGCAACAATAGTTGCCTTTGCTTTTGTTTTTCCTTCTTTTTCCGCCTGCGATGAAGACGCAATCAAGCGCGACATAACAAAATCCACTGATTCCACGGCAAGTATGCTTCGCAAAAGTCTGGAAGCATACAATCGTTCGGTTAAAAACTTTGAAGCAAAATGCGGAAAAGTTTCCGATGAAGAAATTGTTGTTGACGGAAAAGCAAGTCAGAAATATCGCGGAAAACCTTTGTCTTTTAATGTCAGAACACTGCAACAGGCATTGGCTTTTGATAAATCAAAATATGCATATCTGACCGATATGAGCCAATATGAGGATACCGGCATAAAATGGGGAGAAATTCCGACGGATTCCGAAGAATGCGAAAAACTTCGTATTAAGGCTTGGACTGATTTAGACCTTTATACAACTTATTATACAAAGGCTATCGTTGTTTTCGGAATTGCCGGAAGAGATGTAAATTTACCTGTTTCATGTATATGTCCGGAGGGCAGTAATGAGCAAGTTTGCACCGCATATACAAGCACCAAAATGGAAGAACAGCAGACGGGCGACAAATGTGATACTTTTGCCACATATCTTTCATCTTTGTCTTCTTGCCCGCTATGCCCGATATTCCAAGCCGTTTTGAATACCGACGCCAAAATTGCCGATGTGGCATGGCGCGCTTTAAGTAAAGCTTTACAAGGTGTCATTGTCGTATTTTTCTTAGTTTATCTTGCCTTGGAAACCTTAAAAATCGTATCAAATGTTGCCGGTAGCAGTTTAGGAAGCTATTTAAAGAGCGTTTTAATATTGGGATTTAAGGTTTTGCTCACCTATTTCTTGCTCAGCAGTTCAGCATATGTGTATGGTTATTTCATATCGCCGGTAATTCAGGCCGGTCTTGATATGGGAACATCGCTGATAAGCATATCATCATCGCAGGCAAGCATTTGCTTGGTCAACAATGCCAATGTTGATTTTGTTGCCACTCCGGGCAATGTTTTAGATGCCGGCTTGCTTGACGGAATTATGAGAACCGTTCGTTGCTACGGACACACGGCAACCATCATGCCTGCTGTCGGGAAAGGACTTATTTGCCACGGTTGGGCAAACGATGGGAGTCTGCTTCCTGATTTCAGCATGTGGTTAAGTGGAATTTTGTTTTATCTGTTCGGTCTGATGATTTGGCTGGTTATTTCGTTCTATTTGATTGATTGTACTGTTCAACTAGGTATGGTTTGCGGTATTATTCCGGTTTTAATTGCCTGCTGGCCGTTCAAATTGACCACAAAATATACCTTAAAAGGCGTGCAAATAATCATGAACACCTTCTTCAATTATGTAATGTTGGGAATAGTGCTGTTACTCGGCGTTGAAATTGTTGATTTTGCCACCGGCAAAAAGAGCGGAAGCATGGATGCTTTTATGGAGGCAATGAACAATAACAACTTAACACAACTCAGCGAGATGGCAAGTCTTGATGGTGTTGAAATCTTAATTCTTGTCGTGTCTTGTATTTTTGCCTTTAAGTTAATCGGAAATACCAACGCATTGGCTGATAAGTTCTCTAAAGGTTCCGGCATGAATATTGCCAGCAAATTAGGCGGTCTTGCTTCAAGTGTGGTTGTTGCTTCTGCTGCAACCGGCGCCAGCATCGGTGCAAAATTCGGTGAAGCTGCTTTGGAAGAAACAGGAATTGCGGGCAAATTTACGGGTGCCGGAAATAGTGTAAAGAACTTTTTCTTAGACGGAGCATCTTCTATCGGTAAAGCAGTTGGTTTAGGAAGATTTCAACCGCAAAATCAATCAGCGGATGGCGGATCAACCCCGACAGTACAAAGTGGAACACCGAAAACGACAACAAACGCTTCAACCGAAACAAAAGAACCGGCAAAACCGCAGAACACACCTTCTCAAAACGAAGAAACTTCGCAAAATCCGGCAGAAAAACAAGAAACACCAAGCTCGACACAAAAGCCGAAGGAAGATGAAAAAGACAATGATACCAAAGGAGCTTAAATTTAATCATAATGTAACACTATTTGCTTGTTTTTTATGATATAATGGATTAAAGATGAGATAAGGAACTATGAGATGAAAAACTTTAGAATACATAGCATGCTAAAAATACTATTCATAGTTTTTTGCGCTCTTTTTATGCTCTCGGCCTGCGGTATGCAAGATGGTATGACCCCGATTCCGAGTGCCGATCAACGCGGTGAAAATGCCGAACAATTGGCAGCAGAACATCGTCAATGCTGGCAAGCCGGCATGCTCAGAGTTTTTTATACTTCCATTTCTTCGCAAACAGTTGTGATTTATGATGCCTTAACAAAAGAAAACCTTATGGGCTTGATGATGCTCGCCTTTTCTATCTGGATGGCCTATAAAATCTTATCTCATGTGAGTACGCCGGCAGCAGAATCTATCGGAGAATTTTGGACCGCCGTGTTGCAAAAAGCGTTTTTATGTTTGCTTTGCGGTATTTTGGTTTCTTCAAAAGGTCAGGTTTTATATGCTTTAAACAGCTTTATTATGCCGATATATATAACCATTTTGGAATTCGCTTCTGAAATATTGCAAGTTTTAAACAATCAGAATCCTGATTTATCAATTCCTGGAATTAAAGTTACCGCTCAAGACGGTTCAAACACTTTATGCGTCCCGTTTGACCACTCGGTTGCTCAAAACGGTTGCAAAATTACCAATGCGGAAAACATTATCTTCACCGAAAATTCCGGTATGCCTGATGCTCCGTTAAAGATGATGGAATGCCTTGTTTGCTCCGTCAGTGACAGATTAAGTATCGGTTATTCAATAGCCTATTATTTGTTGCAAATGGCATCATTATTATCGGTTCTTGTCGGGATAATTTTAATTGCCGCTTTTGTTATTGCTCAGTTGTGCTTTGCCTTATATTTGATTGACAGCATTTTCCGCCTTAATATGATTTTGCTGATATTGCCGATTTTAATAATGGCATACCCGTTTGAACAGACAAGAAGATGGAGCATAACCGGCTTTAAGATAATCATCAATTCTTCAGTAATTATGTTGTGTTTGGTTGTGATGGTTGTTATGGCGATTTTGGCTCTTGAAAACATCTTGCTCACCGGCAAACAGAACGGTTTTGACTTTGCTCTTAAATCAGCTTATGAAGATTTCGGAGTTGTTCCGATGACCTTGATATTTACGGCATTTTTAATAGTAAAAGTCAGTGGGTTGGCGGTTTCTCTTGCCGGCAGAGTAACTAACGAGGGCGGAGATGCACGTTTCCAACAAAAAGTTGCAGCATTGGTCGGCACAATCGGACAATTTTTACTATCTGCATTGGGCGGACCGCTCGGTAGAGGCATAAATAAGGCTTTGGATAAAGCAACAGAGCGCTCAGCTGTTTTGCGCACTACCCGTCAAAAACTGGGGCAAATGCATGACTATGCAAATCGTTTAGCCGGCAGAGTTCCTCCGCAAAACAAGTCAAAAACAGGTGAAGGAGAACAGCAATGATTAACATGAATAAAATCTTTTGCCTTCTTTTTGCCTTTGCAATTGCCATATTGCCATCGCTTGTTATGCCGACAACGGCCTTTGCGGACGGCACGGAAAAATTAACAACCGAACAAGCCGATACCGAGGGGTGCAAATACAGCGCCTTACAAAAACAATATATGGACGATTCAACCTGCTGGTATTGCATGGTGGTCGGCAAAATGACCGGAGCATATTTATATGCAGCATCTTTGATTATGCCAACCGTAAAAACTTTGGCTTTACTCGTTGTTAAAATCGGCTTTTTGATTTGGCTGGCATTACACATCTTAAAACAAGTAAGTTCCATAAGCCCTACTTCAGTCGGAAAGATGTTGCAAGAGATTTTGGTAATGGGCTTTAAGGTATTGCTTGCCACATTGATAATAAATAACGGCGTAACATTTTTGAATGCTTATCTTCTAACGCCGATAATAGATACAGGCATAGATGTCGGCAATGCCATATTTGATGAGATTGCTCGAGATTTTGATGTTTCTAACCAAGGAGGTAAATAATGCTTAAGTTTTTACGCAAAATATTTATACTTCCTTTGATCTTGAGCATCTTTTTTACCAATATCTCAAGCAAGGCCGCACCATTGCCATCGGATTTGAGCGATGATGTGTTGTTTTTAGCTGCCACTATGTGGGGTGAGGCAAAAGATAACAGTGCAAGCAACATGCAAATTGTTGCCAACACGGTTATGAACCGGAAAAAATATTATGAGCAACAAAACGGCGGAAAACCTATCAGCATTAAGCAAATCGTTTCAAATACGGACCAGTTTGCCTCCTGGAAGGGAAAAAATTGGGATGCTTCCGATATTATCAAAAACATGTCTGAATATCAAGGAAGTGATAAAGAAGCATGGGAAACATGTATCAACTATGCCAAACTTGCCTTAAATAACAATCTTGCGGACTTAACCGACGGTGCAACAGGATATTATTCAAAATCAGCACCGGAAACACCTGAATGGGCTCGCGGTGCGACAAATACGACAACCTTTAACAATACTGTTGTCGTGCGCGGTGCCAAGATGGAAGATTTAGTTGATTCAAATAATAATGTCATAGCAAAAGGCGGAACCTCTGCTGAAGCCTCAAATTCTTGGAGCAGCTTGCAGGATTCCTCATCAACTTCTGCAACAAGCGGAGATTCCTGCAGCGGAGTTGAATCCGTATCGCGCGATATATCGTCGGCAACAAATTCCGGCCATGGTATCATAAGCGACAGGACTATGCAAAACATGACCAATATGATGGATAGAATATATAAAAATTTGGGAAGAATTTTTATGCTAGGTCATGGTCTTTTATGCTATGCCACAAAAGTTGCATATGCTTGCATCGGGCTTGATGTTCCCGGTGTTGTATCAGCTTGCTGGATAAAAACTCCGAATATGAGCTTTTTCATCTGCGGATTGGCTGTTTATTTGGCTGCTTTCATGATGAGCATAGCAATCGGAATGTATTTTATTGACATTTGCTTCAAGCTTGGTTTTGCCATTCTTTATTTACCGGTTGCCATTGCGCTTTGGCCTTTTGCACCGACCAGAAGCAAATTCGGTGAAGTTTTGGGAATGGTAATCCACAATGCCATGCTATATGCCTTTATGTCCATCGGCTTAACCTATGCTATTATTTTAATTTATAATGGTGTTTTGGGTGATGCCTCTAACTGGACTTCGTTCTGGAGTGCTATTGAAAAAGAAAGTTCCGAAATATTGTCCGAAAATTTCTCTTTAAGCTCAACCAGATTAATAGTAATTGTTTTCAGCTTGATTTTCGGTTTCAAGATTATTGCTTCCAGTGTCAACAACTACCTTAACTACTTCTTCTCTGACGGCATGTTGGGCGGACAAAGTCCGATGCATCACTTAGGCACACAAGCTATGGGAATGACCGGTGGCATGCTTCTTGGAAAGGTCGGTGGTTGGACAGTAGACTTTGCCTCAACTCAGAGCGGTAAAGTAGTAGAAGGAGTAGGCAACACTCTTGTTGATATGTCTAAAGGCGATACCGGTTTGCTCGGTAAAGCTGCCAGCTCTGTTGTTAAACCTGTACAAAAAGGCTTAAGTTATTTGAAAAAATTTGAAAAAGGCGAATTTGATGATAATCCTGCCGGTTCGCCGACCGGATCTAATCCGAAAGGACCTGCTCCTACCGGTGGTTCAACACCTGCTTCAAGTTCGGCAAGTACATCTTCGGCAACAACCGGAAACGAACCTTCTTCGGCAAAGACCGACAATAACGGCACAAATAAAATCAGAGATGTTTTATCTGATATCAATAAAGCCACAACTCCTGATGCAACCACTTTACGCCCTAATAATATCATCAGCAAAACAAGTAATATGGTCGGTGATGTCTTTAGCGCAGCTCTCCACCCTGTTTCCACATACAGAACAATGTCAAATCTTGCAACTCAAGGAATAAGTTCGGAAAATTCTCCGTTCCAGAACGGCAAAATTATCCTCAGCAATACAGGTAAGGTTGTTTTCCGCAAGTTCACTCCGGATGCAATGCAACAAGGTTTAAGCTCGGATAACAGCTTCATGCAAAATGCCGGAATTTTAGGCAAAAATACTTTAGCTGAAGGTGCAAAAATCGGTCGCGCAACCGTTAGTGACGGAGTTGGCTTCTTTGGAAGAACTTTCCAAGGCATTGGTAAGAGCATGCAAAACAATTACCAAAATAGCGCAGGAAAATGGGTGGCAGAACTAAGAGCAAAAGATATAGCAAAAGAAAAAGAAGATAAAATTCGTGAACAAGAAGAAAATTTAGTTAACCAAACACATGCGGACAACTACGATGAAAACAGATAAGAAAACATATAATAAATTTTTACCGAAGGTACTTATGCCGATTATCCTTATTGTCGGTTGTCTTGTGTGTCTGCCTGCTTTTGCCGATGGCTGCAAGCCTACAAAATGCCCGACAACCTGCTCGGCAAGTTCATCATCAACTTGCGGAAAAAAACTTGATGCCGGTTGTATGATTAAGCAAAATGAAAAAACCGAAGGAGGCTCATGCTTCAATAATGTGCCGGTAAGTGCGGCGGATTCTGTTTCATCTCAATGTTCTTCCTCAAGCGGAGAAAGAGGAACTAATTTTCCGGTTACAAACACATCTTCGTCAGATGCCACTATTGTTAAGTCAGCAGCCAAAGGAAAGGTTATCAAAGTAGAAACAGCCGATACAGGCGATATCACGGTTGTTATTGAACACACTAAAGGATGTGAAGATTCCGGACACGGAGATACCGGAAAATATCATACGACTTATAATCATTTGCAGAGCGTAAGCGTTAGGGAAGGAGATACTGTTGATCTCAATACAAAAATAGGTATTGTCGCCGGTTCTGCCTCAAATAATACAAATACCGGTGATTCGCACTTGAATTTTATGGTTAAGGATGGTCCGGCTTCAGGTTCAAGTTCTAACGCATCTTCTTCTGCTGAATTAAATTCCAACTGTTCGGATATTCAAAATATGTGCGGAAGCTGTTCATCAGATGTCAGTGTTTGTATATCCGAAACACCGGAATCATATCGCGAAATCAGTGCTTCCGGTCAAACAGTGGCTACAAGCGATGCAACAAATAAGGATAACGGAAACAAGGCCTCTTGCACGATAAAAATGGATTTTGATCCGGAATCTTGTTGGTTCTGCGGTTTATTTAAGGATATTTTCAACGCCGCAAGCGCTATTGCCAAAATAGCAAACGACGGGCTTGCCGGCCCGACTAAAAATATTGTGGGCATAGGTTTCTTTATTTGGCTGGCAATTTTCATCTTGCGCCAGATTGCCTCATTCGGCGCCGTAAAAATTCCGGATATGCTTAAAGGAATTTTATTCCAAGGCTTCAGAGTAACGGTTGTTATGCTGATTTTGGGCGGTGCTTTATATCAGGTAATGGATTTAACCATCAACCCTATTTTGCAGACAGGTTTATCGTTTTCGCGTTCATTTTCCGAATCATCAACCTGCCCTGCCGATGCCGAATATTTGAAAAACATTGTCGGCTATGATGCCAACAAGGGAATTCAGGCGTCCTCAACCGGAGGTCTTTCCATTCAACTCGGAACAGCCTTTGTTTGCAGTATTAAAAGACTTGAAGACAATGTTTCCGGAATGTTGGAATATGGCAAACATTCAATATGTTTATCATTCAAAGACTTTAAGGCGCTCGGCATAATTCCTCATGCAGGGTTTTTAACCACCGGCGCATTTTTATACGCTGTCGGAGCGGTATTGATGCTGATGTTCCCGTGGTTTTTGATTGATTGTATGCTCCAGTTGTGCATTGTTGTTGCCTTGCTTCCGTGTGCAATCGGCGCCTTTGCTTTCAAAATAACCTCAAAATATTTGAAAACTCTGTGGGATTACTTTATGAATTCAATGTTTAACTTTGTTTTCATAGCAATCATCATATTCATCATAACCTCAAATTTCAAAAACTGGCTCGGTTTTGATTTTAAGACCGACAGCATTGATCCGAATATATTTATCAACGCAACCGGAAACGGTTTGGCATGGTGGGGAACAACCGCTTTCAGAATTTTGGGAATATGCTTCTTCTGCTTTGTTTTCTTGGATGAGGCAAAGAGTATGGCCGAAAAATTTGCTCAAGCTCCGACATTGGGTGGCGGAAGAGGTATCGGCACCATGTTTGGCGGTTTGGCAGCCAGCACCGGATTTATGGCCACCGCCTTCGGCGCCAAAAAAGCCGGCGATATGGGTTCAAAAGTAGCAGAATCAGCCGAATCAATGTTTGGCATCAGTACCAGAAGCGCATCAAATCATGCCCAAGGTATTATGGCAAGTGCACTCGGAGGCGATAAAATTGTTGATGACAAAGGTAACACAATCGGATATCAAAAAACAACCAGATTGTTCGGACGAGAATATAAATCAACATACACCAAAGATGAAAACGGCATTTGGAGCAAATCCACTACTTCAAATAATAAGAAAACAACCGTTAATGATGCGGTTATGGAAACAACTCTTTTGCATAATGAGGCGGGAGAAGTCACCGGCATAAAAACAAAAGCCCATAACACCGCTTCAAAATACTTCATCAAAAAGGATGGGAATGTCAATGTTGAAGCCGTTGACCAGCTGATGAATAACGCTCAAAACAAAGAATATGCCGCCCGCCATATTATGAGTACGGTGATGAAAGATCGCGGTATGCAACTTGATGACACATTCTTGAGCAGTGAAACAAAAATCAATGATGACGGCTCATGGACCATAACTCAGAAAAATGAAGATGGCAAGATTCAAACGGTTAATGCCGTATTGGATAGAAACACCGGCAAGATGACCATTGATTCAAAGTTTGATGACGGAAGCAAAAAAACGCCGGAGCAACCGAAAACACCGGAACAAACCGGTACATCCGCATCAAAACCGACAGATGGAGTAAATAAAAAAAGTAAAAAAGAACTATTTTCACAAGAAAAATAATTACTGATTCATAAATTAGTTGAATATCTGTTTTTTGTCTTGATTTTTTATATTTTTTTTCTATGATAAACCATAAAGTATATTTATGGAGGAAAAAATATGGAAGAAATCGTTTTTCCGAATCAGATAAGAATGCACAGAAGACTTCACGGAATGTCAATGCAGGAATTGGCTGATCATTTGGGGATCAGTTTATCTGCCGTGTCAAAAATTGAAAAAGGTTATCGTCGCTTGAATCAAGACCAGCTCATTCAAGTTGCCGAGTTGATTGATTGCTCATTACAGGATTTATATGTGAACGAACAAAACTCTCAACCGGATGTTGTTCAAGCATGGAAAAGAGAACAAGAGCGTCGCAACAAAATCAATCAAAACGCCGGCTTAAAAACCTTAGGTGCCGGTTTGCGTCATATTCGTAACACCAAAGGCTTAACCTTAATAGAAGTTGCCGAACATGCCGATATGACTTTGTCGGTATATCACCGCATTGAGATGGGTCAACGCGAAGTTTCCGATAAAGAATACTCCAATATGGCAAAAGCGTTGGGCTTTACTCCTGAGCAATTAAAAGAGAATATTAAAATCCTTGAAGAAAAAGGTATGCTTGAAGACATCATTGAGCATAATGATGGACGCTATAAGGTTTTGAATAATGCCCGCTATGCCAATTTGGCTGAGCTTGATGAAGAAAATTCCGCCATTCCGCTTTATGGAACCGGCACAGGTGACGGAAATATTCTGGTTGATAAGAACAATCTGCTTAAAGAAATTTCAGCTCCGCTTAAATTAAACCACAAGCCTGACCTTTATGCCGTGCCGTTATGCACTCGTCGTTTAGGTTCTCTTTTACCGAATCGCGCAATTCTTTTTGTTGACAGAACAGAAGTTATCAGCGCCGGCGACATAGCATTATATTACTTATCAGATACCGAAGCTGCTATTATCAGCATTCGTGAGGATGAAAACGGTCAGCTCTATGGCTTAAGATGGAATCCTGAAGAAAGAATTTCAATCGGCAACAGTGATTTTTCAAAAATTCACAAAGTTGTAATGATTACCTTATAGAAGAGTAATTTTTTATAGTTATATTAACAAGAAATTTACTCTCTGTAGTGTAATATAAGCAAAAGTTGCTGATTATATTCTAAAATAGGTGTGGCTAAGGTGGAGCAAGATAACACAAATACAGATATTGTAACAGTTGAAGCGGAAGAAGTCGTTGAAGAAAGTCCGCTTCTTGTTGCACAAAGGTATCTTAATATTTTTCGCCAAATCCACATATTTAATGCCGCCAAAAAGGCCGAATTTGATAATGAGCTGTTAAATCTTCCCGAAAAAATCAAAAGATTATTGATTAACATTCCGGGTGGAAGAATTTTGCTTGAGCATATTCTTGATTTGGAAGAAAAGAACAATTACAGCACTCAACTCACTAAAGCGCTGATAGCTCAAAAAAAGCAACAAGACCCTCTTGAACTTGCAAACACATCTAATGTGCCGACGCTTGCTCCGGTTGCCGGAGAAGTAAAACTCGGCAGTGATTTTGCCAACACTTTAGCAAAGTCATTAGCAACGGCTTTGAGCAGTAATGCTATTCCGCAACCGATTATGGGTGGCGGGCAACCGATTGTCACAACCGATACAAACGGCAAGCAGGTAAACACCCAAAACAATGCTGCCGCAACAACCGTTAATAATATTCACATTGATTATTCCATTTTCCAAAATCTTGCAGATGCCATAAGAGAAAACAGCAAAGTGCAGGTAGAAGAGATGAGAACATTCGGTAAAACCTTAACTGACGCCATTCTAGGTAGAGAAAAAGCCGAATTTTCTCATGAAAATAATAAGCACAACAAGAATAAAACACAAACGGTATCTGTCGTAAACAAGACAATAGATTCTTCCAATTCGCAAAGTACTGTGCAAAAAACATCTTTCTCTATTCCGGCAGACACAGCGCCGAGTGTTAAGCCTAAAAAACTAAACAAACCTAAGGATCCTTTATTACAGGCTCAAAGCGTTATATCCAGAATAGGTCTGAATGTTAGACCTATTTCGTTGTCGGCAGAAGAACCTGAAAGCACTGTTTCTCTCGTTTCAAAAAAAGAGCCGACTACTCCTTCATACACAGAGTTTGAACTTGATGAAAACCTGAATTTGCAACCGAATGTTTCCGATAATCAAACCGAGGAAGAGTGGGAGTATGTTGATGAATACGGCAATCCTGTTTCGGCAGATGATGACAGTGAGTGGGAGTATGTTGATGAAGACGGTAATCCTATTTCGGCAGATGATGATGGTGAGTGGGAATATGTAGAAGAAGAAATTCCTCAAGAATCTCCAAAACCTCAAGAAACCATAATAGAAAAAATCATCATACCTGATTCAAATTCAAAATCAAAGGAAGAAATAAAAAAAGAAATTATAAAAGAACAACCGAAAGAAACAGATTTTCAAGAAGAATTAAAAGAAGAATCTTTAGAAAAGCCTGTTGAAGAGCCTAAAGAGATTGAAAAACCTGAAGAAAAAGTTGTTCTTGAAACAACAAAGGTTGATTTATCGCCGAAAGTTGATCTATCAAGTTCAGATCCGGTATCTCTTCAACCTCAAGATAAAGAGAAAAAAGAGAAAAAAGAAGAAAAATCCGGAGGGATTTTCTCTTCATTGTTTAAGAAAAAATCCGAAGCAAAAGCCAAAAAGGCTGAAACTCCTAAGGAAGAAGAAAAACCTCAGGAAGAAAAGAAAGACTCGGCTGATGACATTCTTGCCAAAGCTTTCGGCTCTGCTCCTGCCGAGACTCCGAAAGAAGAGGAAAAACCTCAGGAAGAGAAAAAACCACGCATGGGTGGTATTTTAGCAGAAGCTTATCAAGAAGTTGAAAGAGAGCAAAAAAATCTCTCAAGCAAAGATCTTTTGGCACAGGCGTTCAAGAGCAAACCGCAAACAACCGAAGAATTGTTAAGTTCCGCTTTAAATCAAAAACCGGTTGAAGACAAAGCAGAAGATGAACTCGCCAATGCTTTCAAAAAGCAAGAAGAAAAACCTGCTGATGATATTCTTGCCAACGCTTTCGGCTCTGCTCCGACTAAGGCTCCAAAAGAAGAAAAACCGGCTGATGACGCCTTAATGCAAGCCTTTTCCGCACCAAAAGAAGATGCCGGTGAAGGACCTGAGCCTGAAGAACAAGAAAAAACTAAATACGATCCTGAGTTTGAGGCTCTCTTAAAAGCCTTTAAGTCATAATTATTATTAACAATTTTAACAGGAGAAACAAAATGGCCGATGAACAAAACACTGTTACAGAAGACGATTTGTGGTTAATTGATAACTACATTGTTTTGATTGATTATTACGATCGCACAATTTCGCGCATTGCCGCCCGTTGTGTGCGTCAGGGCAACATCGCCTTGGAAGAATATAAGTTTTATCCGTATGTTTTGGATGTTTTGGAAGAAATCTGCGATACCGGCGAAGCCATTATGAATAATAAGGCCTTATATCCTTATGTTGAACGTCGCATTGCCGGCGGTGTTGAAGCTTTGCAAAACAATCTGGCTATTTTCCAAAGCGAATTAACCAATAATCAATCTCCTGATATGCTTAAAACCGATCCTAATGAAACACAAAAACTCAATGAAGCAATGAGCAATTTTGATAAGGCGGTTGATCCGACGGCAGGTGCCGGTATGAATATTGATGAATTGATGCAAAAACTGATGGCGGAAAATAATATTGAACCCGGTGAAAGTTGATACTAAATTAAAGAGGTGAACACAATGAAAACCAAATATTTGTTTTTTTCTTTTATGGCCTTTTTGGCTTTTGGCATAACTTCATGCTCTCATTCGGAAGAGGTTCCGGAAAGAGTTAATAATGAAGTATCACAAAAGCCGGTTCAAGAGTCACAAATAAAGGAAATAAAACCGCTTGAAGTTGAAATGCAAGACCCGCAAGATCCGATGATGATAAGAACACCGGAAGGAGCAAACGCTCTTGATTTGGAAACACCTTTGCGTTGCAATGTCAACTGGAAAACTCAGCAAATGGTTTTGACTTTGCCATACATAAAATCAGCCTTCAAGATTGAGCGCAACGGTCAGAATGATCCTCTTCCGCGCTTTGAAGTAACGGGCTATTCTTTTGAGATGATGCCGGCAGAAAAGGCAATCGCCCGCTTAACCAAGGAAGCCGATATTAAAGTATCTTCCAAAGACGGACCATATACCAGCATTTCCGCAGAGGATTTAAAAGGCGAATTTTCAGAAGTGATTAAGATGATTGCCGATTCGGCCGACGTTTATTATACCTATAACGCCAAAGACAAGATTTTGACCTTGAGTCGCCGTGTTAATATGACCTTATACACTCCGCAATCTCGTCCTATTTTATTGGGCTTATTGGACGTTATCCGCGGTGCCGGCATAACCTCAATCGTAACCAACTGGGCAGATTACAGCATAACTTTTGATGCCGATATTGAAACCCGTAATAAAATTATGGAATTGATTGATTCATTTGAAAACAGCCCGACATTGATTGCTTATGATGTCAGCATTTTCCGCCTTTATCCGAATGATCCTATGCGTGATATTGAGTGGAAAGAAATGTTAAACGCTTTTGATTTCGGTTCAATCACAACCGCCCAAACAGGTGTTATCGGTCGTGTTTTAACAACAACGAATGATATTTCCATTGAAAATTTGCAGAAATTTTTGGGCAATCAAGCTCGTATTGAGAGTGTAGCCGAGGGAAAATTCGTTGTACCTAATTTGTGGCTTTCCCGCTTTGATATCGGCAAGTGCAGTCGTCCTAGCGCAAATTCATATGGTTTGTCGGTTTTAGCGCGTGCTTCGGTTGAAAAAAACAATGAAATCTTTTCTGACATAACTTTGGAAGATGTCCAAGGTCAGGTCACCAGTTTCAAAATTCGCAACAAATTGGGAGAAAACTTCCTGATTATCGGCTTGCCTAACGAATTGTTCAAGATATACAGTTCCAAGTCTGAAACAATCGTCTTTATGGTACCTCGTCTGATTCGTACTTTAAAAACCAACGAGCATATAAAAAATAAAATTAAATAAGGAGATTAAAGATGGAAAACAGCGCCCCGCAACAACAAAAAGTTGTTCGCAAAATAAGAAAGATAAAGCGTCCGAAGACAGGTTTTAACCCATCTGTACAACAACCGCAAGCTCCGTTAAAAGCAGGCGCTCCGCAAGCGCAGGAAAAGCCTCAAAGCGCCCCGAAAATTGATTTCGGTGTTCCGGAAAAGCATATAGTAAGGAACTTACCGCAGAAAGGTGATTTGAAACAAGATAAATTATACACCAAAAACAGCGGTGTAGAAAACATTCGCTTTGTCAGCGAAGATGCGCCTGACGCACTTCAAAATGCCAACATTGCCGAATTATTGAAGAACAAAACGATTTTGCTTTTGATGGGCATATCAGCGATATTCGGGTTGTTTGTCGGCAGTAGCGGTTTTTCCGGCTCCGAAAGCAGCAAACACGGTCTTGATTGGGTTGTAGCCAATCCTGATGTGCCGGCAGGACGCAGTCGTTGCGGTTTGGTTGACCAGCATCAAGGTTGTGTTTTATACATTATGAATCCTGAGAAGCGCAACGTAACCGGTAAGGATTTCTACTCGGTAGCCGCCAAGTGGACTAAGCGCGAGCGTTATCAGATAGAAACCGGAAACATGCACTATGGTAGCAAGCAGGTAAAACCGGGCTATATTGCTCAGATTAACATTCCGCCGTTATAACTTTTTTCAAGGCACTATCAAGTTTATCGGCAACACTTTCAATCATATATTCTTTTTGGCAGAGCATATAACCTTCTTTTGCCATGCTTTTTGCTTTATCAAAATCAGATAAAACTTCTTTCAAACGTTCTGCCATTTGCTCATAGTTTCCGACCTCAAAAGTTTTAGCACAATCGGCATGATTAGCAAAAATCTCTGCCGGACCTTCAGCGAGTGAAGTAACAAGCGGTACCGAATGCAACAGAGCTTCCAACACCACAATTCCGAAAGGTTCATAATTTGAAGGCAAAACAAAAACATCAGCTTGGGCAAAAAAGGCATCTTTATCTTTCACCCACCCGCAAAATTCAACATCGTTTTGCAGATTGTTTTCCGCTATTATTTTTTGCATTTTTTCAAACTCCGCCGGATATTCCTTTTGCTTTTCACCGCCGATAACCGCTTTAAAAGGCACATTTTGCTTTTTTAACAGTGCCAATGCGCTTAAAAAATGGGGAAATCCCTTCATCGGATCAAAACGTCCCATTGTGCAAATTTTCGGCGGATTTTGGAATCCTTTTCGCTCAGAATAAGCAATTTTTTGAGTAATCATATTCGGAATAACAAAAATTTTTTCCTTATCAAAATGCGCCGAGAAAATATTTTTCTGATATTTCGTAATTGTAAAAATCGCATCACAAGCACCTATTTTTTTGAACTTCGGATTATGCGAAACTCCGATTATTTTTGCTTTCAGCAAACGCGCAACCATCTTAAAAATCGGCACAGCTTTTTTGTTATGAACAATAATCACCTCGGGCGCAAATTTTTTAAGCTTAAAATATAGAACCGGCACCAAAAAATAATTATAGTGCGTAAAATTTATCAGCAGTTTTTCCGCAATCGGCAAATTTTCCATCTGCGCTTTAAGCTTTGTTTTTTTATCGGCAACCAGCATAACCTGGTGCTTTTTCAAAAGCAACCCTTTCGTATAATCCAAAAATGCCTGTTCAATACCGCCGAGTTTTTTACTTATCATCACATTAACGATTTTCATATTTGCCAAGCTCCTTTAATTTAATTTTCCTTCCAGAAAACGGGTTAAAAAGCAGTTTTCCGTCGGCTGTTTTTTGTATTTCCAACTCAATTTATGGATAGAGGTTTTTTGCTTCATTCTTTGCCATTCCTGCGCATTAAAAGGTGCAAAAAAATGATATTCCAAATCGTATCTATCGTCATAAAGGAGCGGAACTTTACTCCAAATTTCAGCGCATTCTTCATCATTTTCAATCAGCAAATCAAAAAAGAGATGATACAAGAAATAATCAAGCATTTTGTTTTCATATTTCCAATAACAGAACATCAATCGTTTTAGTTTTTCAAGCACCAGATTTCCGGCGTTTGCCTTTATAAGCCAACTATTGCTATGCACATAATTATCCGAGTGAAAAGCAAAAAAATCGGCTTGCGAAATTTCCGTCGGCAACGGCTCGGTCAAAAACACGGTTGCATCAATCCACATACCGCCGTTTTGTGTCAGAAGAGCCAATCGCAACAAATCAGAGAATTGTGTATTAGTAATAATCCCTTTTTTATGCTTTTCATAAATGTAATCCGGAATATTTGCATATTGCGCAATATTTTCTCTTGTCAGCACCACAACTTCATAATCAGGGCAATATTTTCTGATACTTTTCAAACAATTGGCAATAACGGGCGGTGCATTTTTTTCACCCTGCAACCAGCAAAACCAGATAGTTTTATTTTCCGACTTATTAACCGGTTTCGGTTGTTCCGAAAGTTCAAACAAATAACGTGAAAGATATTTTTTTTGCTTTTTTGTTAAGATATTGCGATAAAACATTTTCCACTTTGCTTTTTCTTTATGCTTAAGCTTTGCCATGATTTTTAGAAAAGGTTTTTGTATTGCAATAACAGAATGTCCATACCAACGGCTTAATTTTGAGAGATTATTTTTTTGCATTTAAGTCCTCGTCAAATATAGTTATGCACTTTATCCAAATAGCGTTTAACCGCCGAGATTTTATCTTTTGCTTTCATTTCTTTATAAACACCCAAAGCGGAGTCAAAATAATTTTTCGCCTCCAGCATAAAATTATCATCATTTTTCGCCTTGCCCAAAAGATAAAAGATATTGCCTATTTTTTCTTGCAAATCAGCCCACGGCAGAGGATATTCGTTTAAGACATAAAGTTTTTGCTGTTCTTTATAAGCATCAATAGCCATCTGCATAATTTTAGCCGAATCGGCCTGCATTCCGAGCATGGTAAGATAATTTCCGAGCAAACCTTTAATATTGCACCATGTGCGCGGAAACTGTGAGGCAACATAAATTTTTTCCGCTTCCCGAAGATGAAAAACGGCATCGCGCAAAGCCTGCAAATCCGCGCAATATTTCCAATACTCGCAATACAGCAATCCCAGATGATAAGAGATATTTCCGAAATCGTATTGATAATTATGCCCCATATTTCTTTGCGCCGACTGATAATATGATATTGCCAGCCTCAAATATTGCGGATTTTTACTTTCGGTAAAATAGGCCTGCTCAAAAAGCTGCCCCTGATTGGCATAAATAATGCCGTAATAAATCGGCAGACGCATATATTGCTTATTTTTAAGCGCCGATTCATAAAGCTCTGAAATTATTTTTATATCTTTTGGCGTCAGACTTTTTAAATTATTCATCAAATAAAGTTTGCCGAGAACATTCATAATATAAGGCATAAATTCCCGACTTATTTCTTTCGGCGAGCTTTCTTTTGCAAGTTTTTTAATAATATCATTTAAGATTTGTTTTTGATATTTTTTTTGCAAATTTGTCACCGGCTTTGTTCCGCCAACGATTATACCGGCAATAATATTTGCAACAGCCGGCGGAAAATTTTTGGCATCATTAAAAAAACTTAAGGGCAAGAACAGACTGTCAAGCAAAGAAAAATTCGGCTCTGTCGGAATATTATATTGGTCAGATACTTGAAAATTCAGTCTTATTTTTCCATATTCTTCATAACCCCAAATCACCATATCGGAATGGGTTTGTCGCAAAATTTTGTTTCCTTTTTCAATAAAATCAAAAAAGTTTCGTCCTTGAAATTGCAAGAATCCTTTGGCAAAATTTTCCGTGATAAGTTCGGCATCAAACATCGGATTTTGATTTAAGAGTTCAACAAAATGCGATGCACTTTTGAGTTCATTTTGGCTCAAGAAATCAACTACGGCAATTTTAAAAAGTTTATTAAACGGGCTTTCCTCTTTTGCTCCGGAAAAAAGCGTTTTGATATTTGAAAGTCCGCCGAATGCCATTTTTTATTTATCCTTTTTATTCGTTGCTTGCGAGATAGTGTCTTTGGTTTCTTTTAAGTTTTGCTTGATATCCTCAACAAATTCGGCATTTATCTGCTTTAAGCTTTTCGGCGCTTGCAACATATTTGCACCCATTGAAGTATTGAGCCACAAAATTATCACATAAGTAACAATCGGCAACGAATACTGATTAACCGAAAAGAGTTGAAACCAGCCGAAGAACACCGCAATCAACCCAAGCTTAAAAACATTGCTCATCAAGGTTATCAACGGCAACTTTTGCGCCGCCGCAAAGATATGCGAATTAAACACCAACCTTCCCGATTTATTGATAAAAAACTTGTTATAAAGAGCAACACTCAGCTCTGCCCAAAATACAAGCGTGAAAATGATACAAGAACAAAAACTCAATTCACCGGCATCAAGCATAAAAATATTTGCCATCATAAAAGCCAAAAGCATGCATGCCGTATCATCAAATTCAATTTTAACCTGTTGCAGATTAACCCCCATATAGGCAATCAGACTTCCGATTAAAATTGCGCTGACAAGTGCCAAATAAACCGGTGCCGCTCCTATACCGGCAAGAAAAGAAACACCGAAAAGAATAGTGCTTGAAATAATAACAATCGTATGCGGTAAAACATTCAAAACTTTATAGCCCAAACAAAAGACTGAAAAAAAGACAACAGCCAAAACCTTAAACACTGTTTCGTTCAAACCGAACGGCACGGCTTTTGCTTCCAATGGTTGCAAAAAAACACACAAAGCAACACTTAAAACAAGCATAACCGAAGCTGTTTTTTCCCCGAATAATAAAGCCGAAACATAAATCAACACCACACAAACAAGCGGTGCAATAATTCGCGCAAAATCCGGTATTGAAACAAAATCTCTGTTATCGCACAAAAAATATGCCCCGACAGCACCCAAGCAGTAAATGAAAAAAATATATAAAATCGGTTGCATTGAAAATGTCATTTTTCCGCTTTTTTCAAACATTTTCGCAAGCGGAGCAAACACCGCATACATGGCAACAAAGCCGAAAATCAAAAACACCGCATAATAAAACAAAGATATGCCCATTTTCAAAATCTCCGAAAAGTTTTTTAATAGCACTGATGTATATGTTAATTGATTTTTTGCAACTTACAAATGAAAAATGCGTCCATTCCACCGATATTTTGCGCATAAAAAGGAAGCGTGCGAACCGTGCCGTTTTCTTTAATCAGTTCATCATCCCATTTACCGAAAGCCGATATTTCGTCTTCGGCTATTTTCACTAACTTAAAGTTATCATTTTCATTTAAGAACCAATCTATTTGCTCTTCGCCTTCCGCTTTGGCTATTGAGCAAACGCTGTATATAAGGATTCCGCCTTTTTTCAAACTGTTTGCGGTAGCCTTCAACAACTTTCTTTGTTCCGAAACCTGCGCTTTAACATCTTCCATGGTTTTAATGTGCAAAACTTCCGGATGACGGCGCATCGTTCCGGTTGCCGAACACGGCGCATCAAGCAAAATCACATCAAATTTTTGTTGCGGATTTTTCCCACAATATTCTGCCGCATCGGCACAAATGGTCTCCACTTTTTCGCTTAAATTAAGGCGCGCCATATTTTCTTTTAGTCTTTCAATCCTTAAAGCGGAAATATCAAAGGCAAAAACTTTATCGGCAGTTAAGGCAAGCTGAGCGGTTTTTCCGCCCGGAGCCGCACATAAATCAGCAATCGTTTTCCCGTGCAAATCACCTGCTGTTAATGCCGGAAGCGACGCCGCGACATCTTGCACCCACCAACAACCTTCAGCAAAGCCTTCTGCTTTAGAAACTTTTTTCAGACCTTCAAGACGCAATGATCCGTTCGGCAAAATTTCGGCATTTAACTTTTCAGCCCATGTTTTATGATTTTCCTTCACAGTCAAATCAACAGGCGCCGGCGCTGACAAGCAATCGGCAATTTTTTTAATTTGTTCTTTTTCATAACCTTTCAGAATCTTTTCAAATTCCGGCGGAATTTTACTTATCTGAGCCATATCAGATTTAATATTTCCAAGGTCTTTACAAACATTGCGCAAAACAGCATTTGCCATACGCGCCAAAAAAGAATCACTCACTGCTCTGATGTTCCCGACTGTTGCATTTAAGACGGCATATTGGGGCGTTTTCATATCCGTCAGTTCATAAACCGCCAAGATTAGCAAATAATTTGCCAAGCGATGTTTATGCGGAATTTTCTTTTTTATGAACCTTGCTAATATTTTATTAAGAGGCACAAAATACCTTAAAGCACCGAGAACAAGCTGATTTACGAAAGCTCGGTTTTCTTCTTTGATTTGTTCTTTCAAATCCGAGAAGAAAACCTTGTCTTCCAAAATTTTCCTTAATATTTCGGCGCTTAATATTCTAGGATTTTGCATTTTTTCCCTTAAATTTATAATCGGTGATATTTTGAATTAAAATATACATCAACGGAATTAAAACCAAACCGGCAAAAGTTCCGATAATCATTCCTGAGAACACCGGCACGCCCACCGCCACACGGCTTCCGGCAGAAGCGCCGGTTGCCCAAACAAGCGGAGCAACACCCAGAATAAACGTAAACGCGGTCATCAACACGGCACGGAAACGCTCTCGCGTACCATAAAGTGCGGATTGCATAATTGAGTGTCCTTGCTCATGCGCATCACGTGCAAATTCCACAATCAAAATAGCGTTTTTAGCAGCCAATCCGACCAAAAGCACAAGTCCGAGTTGAGCATAAATACTGAGCGGAAGCTTAGTAACAAACAAGCCGATAAGCGCACCGAGCATAGCCGCCGTAACCGAGAGCATAACCGACAGCGGAATCATCCAGCTTTCATACTGCGCCACCATGAACAAATAAGCAAACAACACGGCAAATGCGATGATATAAAAAATCTGTCCTTGGTTGTTTTTTTCCTGCAAACTTGAACCGGACCAAGCATAGGTATAGCCCTTAGGAAGTGATTTAATTGCCAAATCTTCCAAAGCCTGCATAGCCTCACCTGAGCTGAACCCCTGAGCAGCCAAAGCGTTTATGGTTGCACTCGGATACTGGTTATAGCGCTCAATACCGCGCGGTAGCAAGACAGTGTTTATTTTAATCAGACTTCCCAATGGCACCATTGCACCTTTTAGGCTTGAAACATAAATTTTGTTTAAGCTGTCCAAATCACGACGATATTTCCAATCGGCCTGAATTTTAACTTTATTAACCTGAGTTCCAATATTGATATCGCTGATATAGCTTGAACCGACATAAGTTTGCAACGCGGAATAAATTGAGCCGACCGCAACCCCCAAACTTTCAGCTTTTTCGCGGTCAATTTCAATATAGGCGTGCGGAGTTTTAGCGTTGTATGTTGAATAAGCCAACATAATTTGCGGCAAACCGAAAGCCTGCATTGTGAAGGCATTAACAACCTTTTCCAATTCACGCGGATCAGTGCTTTCCACCGACTGAATTTTCATATCCATAGCGTTTGTCGCACCCAAACCCGGAATTGCCGGCAACTCAAACATTGTGATTTTTGCTTCGGAAAATGTATCGGTAATCGCCGAGAGCTCGTTTTTAACCGTTGTAGAATACATATTCGGATCAGTACGATCTTTCCAGTTTTTCAGCGCCAGCACACCGAATCCCACATTTTCGCCTTGTCCGGCCATAATACTGAAACCATCAAGATTCATCACCGATTTAACCGCCGGATGGTCTTTAGTTGCCTCCAAAATCTTTTTATTAACCGCTTTGGTACGCACATTTGAAGCACCTTCCGGAAGTTGGACATTTACCATAATCACGCCTTGGTCTTCATCAGGCAAAAACGAAGTTGCGGTAAATTTTAAGAAAAAGGCATTAGCAAACAGTAAAAAGGCAAGAATAAAGACGATTGTCGCAATTCTTCTTCCCAAATAACCGACAGCAACCAGATATTTATTGGTTGCACCGGCAATAAAACGGTTAAACAAGCCAAGATAACCGGTTTTGCTCGGCTCAAACGGGCGCAAAAATGTTGCCGAGAGCGCCGGTGATAACGTTAAGGCATTAACTGCGGAAAATGCCACGGCAAAAGAAATGGCAATTGCAAATTGCTGATAGATTTTTCCGGTAATTCCGCCCATAAAAGCAATCGGCACAAAAATTGCCAATAACACGAGTGTGGTTGCCACCACGGCGGAAGATACCTGTTCCATAGCTTTTGTTGCCGCCTGCTTGGAGTTCAATTTTTCGCTTTGCATCAAATAAAGCGTACGTTCAACCACCACAATAGCATCATCAACCACCAAGCCGATAGCCAGCACCAAACCGAACAAGGTCAAAATATTTAAGTTAAATCCGAGCGCCTTCATCACGGCAAATGTTGCCAGAATTGACACCGGAATTGCGATTGACGGCACCAAGGTTGCACGCCAATCCTGCAAAAAGACATAACAAACGATAACCACCAAAATAAAGGTGAGAAACAGTGTAAAGAACACTTCTTCAATAGAGGCCAAAATAAAGTCTGTCGTATCAACAAAGATTTTAACTTCAAAATCTTCCGGATAAAAACGTTCAAGTTTTTTCATTTCAGCTTTCACGGCCTTCATGGCATTAACGGCATTTGCACCGGACGATTTATTTATAATCATTGCCACCGAAGGTCTGCCGTCAACAGTTGAGTTAAACAAATAACTTTCCG
Organism: Alphaproteobacteria bacterium; assembly: GCA_045602545.1. Lineage (GTDB taxonomy): Bacteria > Pseudomonadota > Alphaproteobacteria > RF32 > CAG-239 > RUG410. Next base: position 29,667 of record JAZSBR010000047.1, on the reverse strand, counting down.
AACCCAGTTCCACACGGGCAATATCTTTAAGACGCACAAGTCCGCCCTCTTCTGCCGTACGAACGATAATGTTTTCAAAATCTTTCGGGTCGTTCAAACGTCCTTTAGTTTCCAAAGAATAAACCAAAACCTGATTTCCATCGCCCGGAGCCGAACCGACAGAACCTAAAGAAGGTTGCACATTTTGGCTTTGGATAGCCGCTTTTATGGTACTTAACGGAATATTTAAGGCAGTTGCTTTATCGGCATCAATCCACACACGCATTGAAGTTGCCGCACCCAAAACCATCACTTCGCCAACACCATAAGCACGACCGAGTGACACTTTAATATTGTTTTCAACGTAGTTATTCAAAAAGTTACTGTCATATGTTCCGTTCGGAGAAGTAACCTGCATAAACGCCAAAATATCAGAGGACCTGCGACGCACGGTAACACCGATATCCTGCACTTCTTTCGGCAGAGTTGCCACAACCTGCTGAATACGGTTTTGCACTTTAACCTGGTCAATATCCGGATCGGTACCCGTTTCAAAAACAACCGAGAGCTGATATGCACCGGAGTTATATGATGAGGAAGACATATAAAGCATATTTTCAATACCGTTAATGGCTTTTTCAATCGGAATACCCACATTGTTGGCAACCGTTTCGGCACTTGCGCCCGGATATTGTGTTTGGACCATAATTTCCGGCGGAGCAATTTCCGGATACATACCGATAGGCATGCTGATAACCGAAACAATACCGGCAAGCGCCATCACAATGGCAATCACCACCGCAAAGCGAGGTCTGTCAATAAAAAACTTTGAAACCATCTTTAACTTCCTTCAATTTTATTTAATCAATCCAACCTTAACCGGAGAATTATTTTGCAGTTTAACACTACCCTGAACAACAATCATTTCGTCTGCATTCAAGCCCGAGAGAACAGCTTGTTCTGTTTCTTCGACAACATCTCCGAGTTTAACTCTGCGTTGTTCGGCAGTTCCGTGAATTTCCACATCAGAGCTTTTTGTCGGATCAACTTTAACCACGTAAACAAACGCCCCTTCTTGGTCATAATTGATGGCAGATTGCGGAATTGTAACACCTTCTTTTGTTTTGCCGGTAATAATTGCCGTTTGCACATAATTTCCCGGAATCAATAAGTCGTTTGAATTATCAACATCAACAAAGACGGCAACTGTTGCCGTTGCGGCATTAACTTTGTTATCCACAAAGATATTTACCACTTCTTCATTCAATGTTTTTGCCGTAGGAAGTGTAATGAGAGCTGTAAGATTATCCGGAGAATACTTTGCTTCTGCAACTTCCACCGCTTCTTTGTCGGTTAAAGAAAAAGAAATTCTCATCGGATTAACCTGCACAATTTTTGCTAAAGGCTGACTTGAAGCAACAACATAGTTTCCGATTGTAACCAGAGCCTTACCGATTTTTCCGCTGATAGGAGCTTTTACTTTTGTATAATCCAAATCAAGAGTTGCCACATCCAAACGGGCTTTTGCTTCTTCAACAGCGGCTTTTGCTTGCAGATAAGCACTTTGTGCCATATCAAAAGTTGCTTTAGAGGCAAATTTTTGGTCACTTAATTTAAGCTGGCGATTATAATCGCGTTCGGCTTTAACCAAATTAGCATTAGCGCTGTCAAGCTGAGCTTTTGCCAGATCATAAGCTGCCTGATATTTATCCGGCTCAATTTCAAACAAGACATCGCCTTCGTTCACCAGACTTCCTTCTTTGAACAAAACTTTTTCAACCGTACCGGTAACTTTCGGCAGAAGATTAACCTCGTTTATTGCCTCAACATACGAGATTTTGCTTGTTGCCTGCGTAACATCTTTAACAGCAGTTTTTTGCGCTAAAACATAAACTTCTCCTCCCATAGGCATACCTGATCCGCTTGGCGAAAAGCGCCCTTTCAAATACCAACCGGCCGCCATGCACAACAGCACAAAAGCGATTCTCTTGCTTATTAATTTCAAATCAGGATAGCTTATTTTCATTTATTTTCACCTTTCTTTTTTATTCCATTATAAATCAAATTAAATCCAGTTTTTATAACTGTATCAAAATCCGCATCAGCGCGCTTGGTTAAATACGCCTCTAAAGCTCCGCCATACATAGTAAGCAGAATTTCGTTTATCAGTTTAATATCAACATCTTTTCTGATTTCACCTTTTTTTTGCAAAACTTCAAGACAATGATAGTAAATATTTCGCGAATACTTTTTTGTTTCTTCAATCAGCGGACTGATTTTCGTGATTATAGCCTCACTCCATTCCATCTGACAACTGAGAAAAAACACAAATTTATACACGCGTTCATCACTTTGAATCAGTTTACTGTTACCTAACACAAAATTAACTAAATCTTCAAAAGTTAAATCATCATCTTTTGGCAGGGTCAAAACCTGTTTTTCCAAAAATTCGCGAACATAGCGGTTAATCAAAGCCGCCACGATATCCGGCTTATTTCTGAAATACCAATAAACGGCACCTTTGGTTAAATTGATACGTTTTGCAATTTCATCAAAGGTGGTTTTTGAATAACCTTTTTCATAAAACAGGTTCATAGCCGAAAGCAAAATACTTTCTTTAGTTTGTTCGGCATCTTCTTTAGTTCGTCGCATATTAAAAGCTCTGTTAAAAATTCATACTGGGAGGTATGTATAAAGAAAAAAATTTATTTTCGCAACACTTTTTTTATGCTTTTTGGTATGTTTTTTTATTGAACACTCAAAATCCCTCTTTACAAAGAAAAAAAATTTTGCTAGCATTTCAAATGAGCATAAAAGGCTCGGAGGTGTAGTAACCTCATGGAAATGTATCCTTTTCAAGGATGGTTTTGTTTTTCAGTCATACTTGTATGGCTGGAAGGTGGCGAAATAAGGAGGGTAACCTTTACGAATAAGTCACACTATCCGATTTCCAATAGTTACTAACTTCCAGTCGCCCGTTTATGTGGCGATTTTTCTTTTATGCTGAAATGGATAATTTTTAAGGAAAGGAAAAAATATGCAAAAAGAATCAGGAAGAAGTATGATTGAAATGCTTGGAGTGCTGGCAATCATCGGTGTTTTATCAGTTGGAGGAATCGCAGGCTATTCCAAGGCGATGATGAAGTTTAAGATAAATAAAACTTTTGAGCAGATATCCCACACCATTACGCATGTTCAGACACTTTATGCCTCTCAGCACCAAAAAGATGGAAATAAATATTATCAAAGAGCTGATGGAGATTTTAATGAAATAATGTTACCCGATGATGTAAAAAGTGCCAAAAACATATGGGATGGAAAATATTTAGTTCGCACAAGATGGCCTGATATTGATTCTTTTTCAATTGTTATTTCTGGAATACCTAAATCAGCTTGTATAGAACTAACAAGTGCTGATTGGGGAAATATTCAAACTAGTGGTTTCGTAGGGATTATTTCGCAAAATATTTTGGATACAGATGAGGCAGATTTGTTCGCTTGCTATTTTGAAGAATATGCTAGTTGTAGTGATGATAATGAAGTATATGATTATGCGGATGGGAAAACTTTAATGGCTTGCTCAATATGCGGAAAAAAACAAATTCCTGTGCCAATATCCCTTGCAACACAATCTTGTGATTGCTCGGAAAACAATTGTGAAGTTATGTTGGCTTTTCACTAAATATCACCCACGCCATAAAAACTCGGCTAACGAGGCTAATAGAAAAAGGTTTCTCTTCGCAGTGTACAAACTAGTACATAAGAAGAGAAGCCCTCAACCGGCACGGCACCTTAAAAACTCGGATAACGAGGTAAATACGAAGAGGGACTTCGACGACGTGTACAAAGAGGTACACGAGGAGAAGCCCCTCAAGTAGTTACCCGTTAGACGAGTTTTTTATTTTGGCTCTTTGATTTTCTTCCCTTCAATATCAAATTTCTCAATTTGTGCATTTTTATGCAGATCGGCGATTACATCATCAACGGCTTTTTGAGCCAGATTGCCTTTGATTTGCGGTTCAATCGCGCTAAGTTCCAAAGGCTTGGTATCTCTGATGTCTTCAACATAGATAATATGATAACCGAATTCGGTTTTAACCGGCTCTTTTGAATAGGTGCCTTTTTCCATAGCAAAAGCAACGGAAGAAAATTCCGGAACCATCATTTCTTCGGTAAAATAGCCTAAATCAGGCTGGTCTTTAGAATATTCGCGGGCCAAATCATCAAATTTTGCTTTTTTATCTAATTTTGCGATAATTTCTTTAGCCAAATCTTCGGTATCGACCAAAATATGTTTAGCTTTGATTTCTTTCACGCTTTTAAAGTTTTTAACATATTCGTCATAGAACTTTTTAACTTCTTCGTCAGTCACTCTGGCTTCAACCTGTTGGTCAATATAAACTTTGCGAGCCAAATCTTCCTGCATTTGAGCCAATTCTTTTTGATATTCGGCAGAGGCTTGAACATTTGCTTTTGTGGCAGCTTGCAGAGCAAGTTTTCCGTTAACGATAACATCCAAAGCCCTTGAATAAAATTCCTCAAACGGCACTTGAGCTTTAATTTGCGGATTTTCATCATAAGCTTCTTTGATTTCGGCAACGGTAATTTGTTCACCGTTCACAATAGCGGCAATGCCGTTATTTTTTTCAGCCCAAACTTTATAGGTTGCGGCACCGGCAAGAAGCACAACAACAATAGCACTGGTTGCCAATAAATATTTTTTTTGCATAAATTCCTCCAAATTACAAAACAAAACTTTTTGCATAATATACACATAAATTATAAATTTCAAAGATTTTTTTCGCACAAGTTTATAACTTTTTTCTTGATAAGCTTGACAATATGTTTTATTCAAACTAAATTCTTGTCAAGTATAATAAATATTAAGGACATAAAAATAAGATGTTAGGAAAAATTGCCCGCAAAATTTTCGGTAGTTCAAACGACAGATATATCAGAAAACAATATAAGATAGTCAGACACATAAATGAGATAGAGCAGGAGTTTATTAAGCTTTCCGATGAAGAGCTTAAGGCCAAGACCGATGAATTCAGAAATCGCTTAAAAAACGGCGAAACGCTTGATGATATTTTACCTGAGGCCTTTGCCACCGTTCGTGAGGCGGCAAAACGTGTTTTAGGCCAGCGTCATTATGATGTTCAGCTTATCGGTGGTATTGTGTTGCATAAAGGCATGATTGCCGAGATGAAAACCGGTGAAGGAAAGACTTTGGTTGCAACCTTGGCGGCTTACCTCAATGCTTTGGAAGGCAAAGGAGTTCACGTTGTCACGGTCAATGACTATTTGGCAAAACGCGATGCCGAGTGGATGGGACAAATTTACCGCTTTTTGGGCTTGAGTGTTGATTATATTGTTCACGGCAAGAGTGATAATGAGCGCCGTATGGCCTATGCCAGTGATATTGTTTATGGCACCAATAACGAGCTTGGCTTTGATTATTTGCGTGACAATATGAAATTCAGCTTGCCTGAGCGTGTTCAACGTGATTTTAATTTTGCGATTGTCGATGAGGTTGATTCAATTTTGATTGATGAGGCACGCACGCCGTTGATTATTTCCGGCGAGGCCGAGGATTCTTCGGAAACCTATATCAAAATGGCGAAAATCATTCCGAATTTGAATGCTGAAGATTATGAAAAAGATGAAAAACAAAAGAATGTAACTTTGACCGAAGCCGGCATGGAGCACGTTGAAAAAATGTTGCGTGAAGCCGGTTTAATCAGCGATGGTTCGCTTTATGACATCGGCAACGTTAATCTTGTTCAGCATGTCAACAATGCTTTGCGCGCTGCTACCATGTTTCAGCGCGATGTTGACTATATCGTCAAAGATGACAAGGTTGTGATTGTTGATGAATTTACGGGCCGTATTATGGAAGGCCGCCGTTTCAGCGATGGTTTGCACCAGGCGTTGGAAGCCAAAGAAGGCGTTACCATTCAGTCTGAAAATCAGACATTGGCATCCATAACTTTCCAAAACTATTTCAGACTATATCCGAAGCTTTCCGGCATGACCGGTACGGCAATGACCGAAGAAACCGAGTTTTCCGATATTTATAACTTGATTTGTATTGAAATTCCGACGAATCGTCCGGTTGCCCGTCAGGATTTGCAAGATGAAATTTACCGCACGGAGAATGAAAAATATCGTGCGATTATCAATACGATTATCGAGTGCCATAAAAAAGGCCAGCCGGTTTTGGTCGGTACAACATCGGTTGAAAAATCCGAGATTGTGGCAGATTTACTCAAAAAAGCCGCGCCGGACATTAAGTTTGAAGTGTTAAACGCACGTTATCACGAACGCGAAGCATATATTGTGGCTCAAGCTGGTATTTCCGGGGCTGTTACAATTGCCACAAACATGGCCGGTCGCGGTACCGATATTCAGCTCGGCGGTAACCCTGATATGAAGCTTAAGGAAGCCTTGAAGGGAGATGAAACCCCTGAACAGATTGCAAAATTAAAAGAAAAAATAGAAAAAGAAGTTGCCGAAGATAAGGAAAAAGTTCTTAAAGCCGGCGGTTTATATATTTTGGGAACAGAGCGCCATGAAAGTCGTCGTATTGATAACCAATTGCGCGGTCGTTCCGGCCGTCAGGGCGATCCGGGAACTTCAAAATTCTTCCTTTCCATGCAAGATGATTTGATGCGCATTTTCGGTTCGGAAAAGATGTCAACGGTTATGCAAAGACTTGGCTTGCCTGAAGGTGAAGCTCTTGTTCACCCGTGGATCAGCAAGGCTTTGGAAAAGGCTCAGCAAAAGGTTGAAGAGCGCAACTTTGACATCAGAAAAGACCTGCTTAAATATGATAATGTAATGAACGATCAGCGCAAAATCATATATGAACAGCGCCGTGAAATTATGGAAACCGATGATTTGTCGGCAACCATTAAAGATATGCGTGATGAATACTTAAATTCCATCATCACTTCACACGCCCCGTACGGAACTTCTTCTTCAGAATGGAATATTGAGGGCTTAAAGCATGATTTATCAATGGTAACCGGTTTTGTTTTGCCGATTTCCAACTGGTGCAATGACAAAAATCTTGATGCCGATGACTTGCGTGAAAAAATCTTAAAAGAAGTTGATGAGCGCATGGCCGAAAGAGAATCACAACTTCCGGCAGACATTGTAAAGATGGTGCAAAAAAGCATCTTCCTTCAGGTTTTGGATCAATTATGGAAAGACCATATTGCCACGCTTGATTTAATGCGTCACACCATTGTTTTGCGTGCATACGGGCAAAAAAATCCGCTCAATGAATATAAAAAAGAAGCTTTTGACATGTTCTCAAGGTTGCTGGACGTATTAAAAGAGCGCGTTACAATCGTGATTTGCCATACGGTAATTCAGACAAACACACCTGAAGCAGTTCAAAGAGCTGAAGAAAAGCAGCAAAACCGCAAAATGTCAGCCGTTCATGAAAATGCCGGCATAACGCAAAAATTAGATCCTTCAGCTTTTGAAAATGTTGCCCGCAACGACCCATGTCCTTGCGGCAGCGGTAAAAAATTCAAGCATTGTCACGGACAAATAGCAGGATAAAAAATATGTTTGATAAATTTCAAGACATGCCTCAAAAAAAGCAAAAGAAACAAAAGTTTTCTTATCTCGAGTGGCGTAAAAAACATAAAAAGCCCCTTGATTTGGTGCGAAAATATGGAGTAAGCATAATTCTTTACGGCACCGCCGCATACTTTGTTTTCAGTTTTTTGAAGATAAATTACGAAAGCTTGAAATTTTTAACAAAACTGAATTATACAACACACCAGATTTCAAATTTGGTTGATAACATCCGAACCCACTATATGGTTTATGACGATGAAACCGAAACTTCGGTTGAGCGCCTTATTGAGGTTGATGCCATTCCGCAATCAATTATATCTGATGACAACACGCTTGTAAATCCCTACGGCGGAAGCATTATTATTGCCCCGTCCGACAGATTGCGCAATGTTAAGGAAAATGTAGAATCCACAACCTTTAAGATGTCATATCAGGGTTTGCCGAAGGATGTTTGCGTTAATTTGGCGATGATGGACTGGGGCGACAAGGTAAAAGGTTTGTTGGCGGTTGCTATCGGCAGTTATGATGAAAAAACCGGTGTTGACGAAGCATTAAATGATATTGACCGCAAAGAAACAGATGTTAAGTTTTCCTCTTTTACCGATGATAAGGGAAGAAAGCGTAGCATTCGCCAGCGTCGTCATTACAGCATGAATGTCAGCAAGCCTGATGACCACTTTTTGCCTACTCCGTTCTCGCGCGGAAATGCAAAATCGGGTTGCAAATGCAAAGATAATAATTGCACCTTTGCGTTGCGCTACACCGTGTTCGGTGTTGGAAGCAATCCGTCACAAGAACAGCGCCAAAACGAGTCGGTATATTCAAGATTACGTCGCAAAAGGCTGGGAATATAGCCCTTATATTTAATCAGAAGCCACCTTATCACCTCTTCCTTAATCACAAGTGATTAAGTATCTTTTTATTGCATATCATAATTCGGAATGCGTGCGAATTTATCGCTTAATGTTTGATAAGCGGCAGAAATTTGCTTAAATTTTTCTTCCGCCTCTTTATCGCCTCGGTTTAAGTCAGGGTGGTGTTTCTTGGCCAGAGCCTTATATTTTTTCTTCAAAACCTCCGGATTTATCTCTTTTAAATCAATCTCCAATATCTTTAGGCACTTACGCTCTTCTATGGTGAAATAAATGCCGTCGGCCGAATATTCTCCGCCGGTGTTATAATTGTCGGCATAATCAGAGTCAAAAAACTGCGCCTCTTCCCACAAATCATAGCCGAACTGATAGCGAATTTTTGACTTAAAACCACCGCCGAAGTGCATTTTCTTTTTGACTTTCTCTTCTTCGGCCTCTTCTTCGCCGGAATAATAATTCCATTTTGCGTTATATTCTTGTACATGCTTTAAACAAAACCAGTAATATTCCTTCAAATTGCGGTCTTTAGGCGCGCGATACTCACCCTTTTCATTGCAACCCTCATGATCGCAAATGTGGGCAACATTTTCGTTTTGCGGAGCATAGTATTTTCTTGTACGTTTTTTCATCTTAAAAGCAGTTTAATCCTGTTTATAAATAAATGCAAGTTATAGCTAAACAAATTATTAAGATGTATAACAAAATTGAAAAAACGGAGATTTTTATGCCGGAATTACCTGAAGTTGAAACAATTAAGAATATGGTTGCCGAGGTCTTGAACGACGCGGTTGTTCTTGATGTTGAAGTAAAGCAACGTAAATTCAGAGAGCAGGTGCCACAAGATTTTGAAAAAATATTCAAAGGTGCAAAAGTTGTGGCTTTGCGCCGAATCGCTAAATATATGCTGGCTGAACTTGATAACGGATATACGATTATTTGGCATTTCGGTATGAGCGGTAAATTCAAAATTTTTAAAGCAAAACCGAAAACTTTAGATAAGCACGATCACATTGTTATTATCACTAATAAAGGTGTTTTGGTTTATAATGATGTGCGCAGATTCGGGTTAGTGACATGTTGCGAATCGGCAAAAATAAAGGAGAATCACCTTATTTCAAAACTCGGACTCGATCCGTGGGACGAAAATCTGACCGCCGAATATTTGCTTAATAAACTGAAAAATAAAAAAATGCCGATTAAAATTTGTCTTCTTGATCAGGAAATTATTTGCGGAATCGGCAATATTTATGCTTCGGAGATATTATATAAAGCAAGAATCCGCCCCGACAGAAGCGCTGTGACAATCAGCGAATCGGAGGCAAAAGAAATTATTTTTTATACTCGTGAAGTTTTGCAAAATGCCATAAACGCCGGCGGATCAACGATTCACGACTTCAAGACTCCCGACGGAGATACCGGACATTTTCAAGACAGCCTTTGCGTTTACGGGCGCACCGGAAAGCGTTGTCCTGACTGTATTTGTGATATGAAAACCGGCGGAATTAAAAAGGTTGTTATGGGCTCTCGCTCAACTTTTTATTGTGAACACTTACAAAAATGAGGATTTAAGATGATGCGAATCGGAATTTTTTTATTTGTTTTGTTTTTCTCTTTTTCAAATGCAATTGCGGCTGAATTTGTTGAAGGAATGGAAGATGTTCCGCTGGCTGAAGGCTTGCAACAAATAACGAATGATGATTTTTCTTTCGGAAATGAGGAAACGCGACTCGTTGAAGCTTACGTTACCTCAAAAAAACTCAAATTTTCGGACGTTTCCGATTTTTATGTGGATTCTCTGCCGCAACTCGGGTGGAATTATCAGGGAAACCGCGGTGACAGCCTGCTTTTTTATCGCGACGGAGAAAATTTGGAAGTGGTTAAAGAAGCTGTTAACCCGTTGATTGTACGCATAACATTAAAAACAAAACCGTAAAAAATAAGAAAATTTTAAAAAACTTGTTGACTTATGGATTAAGTTGCGTTTATAAGGTTAGCCAGTATAAATATTTTATTAACATTTTTAAGGAAGAAAAGTTATGGCCAATCATAAGTCGGCAAAAACAAGAATCGTTAGAAACAATAAACGTAGCCAAATTAACGGCGCTCGTAAAAGCAGAGTTAGAACTTTTGTAAAAAAAGTTGATGCTTTGATTGCCAGCGCTGATAAAGAGGCTGCATTGGTAGCTTTTAAGGTTGCTGAAAGTGAAATGATGAGAGCTGCTCAAAAAGGCGTGTTCAAAAAGAATACTGCTTCTCGTACGATTTCTCGTTTGGCACAAAAAATTAAAGCTCTTTAATTTCGCTTTAAAATAAGTTTTTTAATAAAAATGCAGATTGCTCCACTTAGGTATGCAATGTGCATTTTTATTTGTTAAAACAAGCACTTACAACGCGAATCGCTTAAAAAAAACTTGTCAAGAAAAATAATTGCAATGTTCTATAAAAGTTCTATTGAATTTACAATTTTATCTGTTAATATTCTGTTTACGAATTTCAAGTGCGAAATATGATGAGGGCTTGAGAAAATCGAAGGTTAAGTTATATTTGAAAAAGTTAGTTTAAGAGGATTTTAAAATGGCTGAAGAAGCGTTGAATAGTATGACTGAAGAATCATTTGATGTAGCTAAAGAATCGTTGAAAAATAATGAATGTTCAATTAACGACCAATGGGGGCAAATCTGCGGTCAATTAAGACTTGAGTTTGGTGAAACGGCGTTTGAAAGTTGGCTTAAACCGCTTAGTGTCGGCTCTCTGAATGATGGTGTTGTCAATATGCGAGTCCCGACCTCTTTTATCAAAAACTGGGTTATCGCACACTATTCAGACAGAATCCATAAAATCTGGGAACATAAAAATCCGGAAATTAAAAAAGTGCAATTCGTTGTGCAAAATATGGGCGGTTCCTCTTCATCGCTTTTAAAAGGAGATACCTCTTTATTAAAGAAAATTAAGTCTACCCCGACTCCGCAAAGTATTTATGGTTTGAGCAATGCCGCCAATTCTTACGGCGATGACAAGTATATAACTTCTCAGCTTAATCCGGCCTATACTTTTGAAAACTTTGTGGTCGGAAAAACAAATGAATTTGCTTATGCAGCCGCAAAAAAAGTTGCCGAATCGCGCAATGTTTCCTTTAATCCTTTGTTTTTATATTCCGGAGTCGGCTTAGGCAAAACACACCTGATGCATGCAATTGCCTGGTATATAAAAAATCAGGATCCGACCCGAAATGTTGTCTATATCTCTGCCGAACAATTCTTGTTCAAATTCGTGAAGGCTTTGCGCTATAAAGATGCCGCTGCATTTAAAGAGCAATTCCGTTCGGTAGATGTTTTGATGATTGATGATGTCCAGTTCTTATCAAACAAAGCACAGACACAGGAAGAATTCTTTTATACCTTTGATTCTCTTATGGAGGGCGGTCGCCAGATTATTCTTTCGGCAGATAAATCTCCAAATGATCTTGATGGTATTGAAACACGTTTAAAATCTCGTCTTAACAGCGGATTGGTTGCTGATATTATGCCGACGGATTTTGATTTGAGAATCGGTATCTTGAATAAAAAAGCCGAACAACTCGGAATTGAATTGCCGGCAACGGTTACGGAATTTTTGGCTCAAAAGCTTTCTTCAAATATCCGTGAATTGGACGGCTCTTTGAAGCGAATCGCAGCCCACTCTCAATTTTCAAGCCGTGAAATCACTTTGGAAATGACGCAGGATATCTTGAAAGATATGCTCCGTTCTATGGACCGCAAAACGACGATTGATGAAATTCAGAAAAAAGTTGCGGAGTTCTTCAACATCTCGGTTAAAGAGATGCAATCTTCGCGTCGCGCTCGCAATGTGGCTCGTCCGCGCCAAATCGCAATGTATTTGGCAAAACAGTTGACTTCAAGATCCTTGCCAGAAATCGGACGCAAATTTGACCGCGACCATACAACCGTTATGCATGCCGTTCGCAAAGTTGAAGAGTTGATTGTTGAAGATAATTCACTGGCAGAAAGCGTCAATGCTTTGAGAAAAGATTTGGAAAACTGAATTTGTGCAAAAAAAATTGTGAATACTCTTTGAAAAGATGTTCTGATTTTGCATAAATATTGTTAAGGTAAAACAGTTAATTTTTGAATAGGTAATATGTTATGAAGTTTACGATTGAAAGAGCAATATTATTGAAAACACTCAGCCACGTGCAAAATATCGTGGAAAAAAGAAACACCGTTCCGGTGCTTTCCAATGTACGTATTGAAGCCGGTAATGACGGTATCAGCTTCAAAGCTACTGATATGGATACGGAAATAACCGAAGTTGTTGATGCCAAAATCTTGGAAAACGGTGCAACAACCGCTCCGGCTCATATGCTTTATGATATTGCTAAAAAACTGACCGACGGCTCGGAAGTGGAATTGATTTATCCTGATGAAAAACAGCAGTTGAGCATTTCTTCGGGACGTTCAAAATTCTCTCTTTCAACTATTGACGTCAATGATTTTCCGGCTATTTCTGCCGATTCATTGCCGACAAATTTTGTGATGAAACGTGAAGATTTGAAAGACGTGATTGATCGTACGCAATTTGCCGCATCAACCGAAGAAACAAGATATTATCTGAATGGTCTTTACATTCACCCGAAAAACGAAGGCGATACAAAAGTTTTGAGAATTGTTGCAACAGACGGTCATCGTTTGGCTTGTGTTGAATCTCCGCTTCCGCAAGGTGCCGAAAATATGCAGGGTGTTATTTTGCCACGCAAAACCGTTGGTGAAATCAGAAAACTTTTGGATGATACCGGTGCCGAAGAAGTCAGAATTTCTCTTTCAGACAGCAAAATCCGCTTTGTTTTGGAAGATATTACGCTTGCCTCCAAGCTTATTGACGGCACATATCCTGATTATGAACGCGTTATTCCGACCTCTAATGACAAGATTTTGGAGCTTAATGTTAAAAATCTGGCAAATGCGGTTGACCGTGTTTCGGTTGTTGCTGAGCGCACTCGCGCCGTTAAGATTATTGTTAACAAAAACCATGTTACAATAACAACATCCAGTCCGGAATGGGGCAGTGCCGTTGAAGAAGTTGAAGCAAGTTATGATAGTGAATCTTTGGAAGTTGGTTATAATTTCCGCTATTTGTTGGATATTCTTGCTAATATCAAAGGTGAAAATGCTAAAATCAGCTTCAGTGACGGCTCTTCGCCGTCTGTTATTCACGATACTTCCGACTCCAGTGCAATTTATGTTTTGATGCCGATGAGAGTTTAAGCGTGAGTGAATTAAACGCGAAAATTGAAGAAATTACTAAAGAAAAGTCAGGTATTAAGTGCCTGACTTTATCTGACTTCAGAAATTATCAAAGCCTTAGAATTGAAGCAAAATTTGCCCCGCTCGTTATTACCGGTGAAAACGGTAGCGGAAAAACAAATATATTGGAAGCAATTTCGTTTCTAACACCCGGAAGAGGTTTGAGAAGTGCCAGACTCGGTGATATAAAACGAATCGGTTCAGCCACCGAATCAGGCTGGTCGGTTGCTGCAAAAATCTTGAAAAATAATGAAGAACATTTAATCGGTACGGGCATACAAAAGCAGACCGTAACAGATTATGATAAAGAAGACGAATTGCACTCCTATGAGCGCCGAATCGTTAAAATAAATCAGCAAAAAGTTGCGCAACAAAGTGAGCTTGGAAAATATATTTCCTCAATCTGGATTACTCCGCAGATGGATAGGATTTTTCAGGGCGGACCGCAACCGAGAAGAAGCTTTTTGGACCGGCTTGTTTATGCTTTTGATTTGGAGCATGCAAAGCGTACGGCAAATTTTGAGCATTTGTATAGGCAATGGTTTCAGCTTTTGAAACAGGGGTGCAAGGATAATAATTGGCTTTGCTCCATAGAGCAGGAAATGGCGGCGCTCGGAGTGGCTATTGCGGCGGCACGGCGGGAGCTGGCGGCAAGATTAAACACTTTTATTTTGCGCGAGCCTGATGATGTTTTTCCCGATGTCAGGATTGAAATTGACGGCTTAATAGAAAAAATGCTTGATGATAAATCTGCGCTCGGCGTTGAGGATTTTTATGTTGAAAATCTGGCAAAGCAAAGAGTTAATGTTTTATATAATAACTCGGTTGACGGGGTTAATCATACTGACTTCAAAGTCTTTTTCAAAAAGAAAAATATGCCGGCAGATTTGTGTTCAACCGGCGAGCAAAAAGCCCTGCTTATCAGCATTATTTTGGCGCAAACAAAGTGCCAGATATTGGATAAAAATTTTGCGCCGGTGCTTCTGCTTGATGAAGTTGCCACGCATTTGGACGATAAAAAGCGCGATGCCCTGCTTGAAAAAATATTGGCGCTGAATCTTCAGGCGTGGATAACATCAACCGAAGCGCAGAATTTTAAGTTATTGAAAGACAAAGCGCAATTTATGGAAGTAAAAAATAATCAGATTTTTTATTGACAAATTTCTCAAAAAAATATAAAATCAAGCTGTTTAATTTAAGCTTAAGATATTATGATGAAGGAAAAGTTTTGCCCCACTTACAATAATGTGGAGCAGGTTAAGAGATGTGCGTATTTTATGATTTTTGAAGAAATCAAGGAAGCACGAATTGCAGTTGTAATCGGTCACACCGGAAGGAATTTTGTTTCTTCAACGGACTGGCGTTTGACAACCGAGAGCGGTGCCCATCGCATTTTGCCTTTTTCCGTGCGCCCGCAATACCCTAACTTTGTTGAGTGTGTTGCCGGCGTTAGCTATGAGGTGAAAAACGGAAAGTTCTGTATTACTCCGGATTGTGTTTGCGCGTTTCCAAAGGCGACAGATATGATTCGTGAGAAAGGCGCGGTGGTAAAAATCGGCGAAAAAACCTATCGTTTTAAGCCGGGGGAGGCAATAAAAATCTATGTTGAGCCAAACTCAAGGTTTATTGCAACCGATTGCAAGGTGGTCTGCACCGAGACAAAAAGCGAGCGCATTTTTGAGCTGATGCCTGATGAAGAAACCAAGTGGGGTTTCTTGAGTGCTTCGGGAGATGTGTCGCAAGCCATGTAAAGCAAAAAGCGGGTATTATCCCGCTTTTTGTGTTTATAGTTTGAAAATTTTTATTTCCAGCCGCGCAGGATGTAATCGCTGATATTTTCGGCAAAGAACGAACTGTCGCTGATTGCCTCACCCTCGGCAATTTTGGCTTGGTCGAGCAGAAGTTTTGCCACGGTTTCAACCTGTGATTTATCCTCATCAAACATTGAATCTGCCAATTTTATAATCAGCGGATGATACGGATTAAGCTCTAAAATCCGCGTGCTGGCAAATTTTGTTTGTTGCTGATGGTTACGCATTAAGCGCTCAAGGTGAATGCTCATTTGACCGTTTTCAACCGTTAAGCTGACCGGACTTTTCGTGAGTTTTTCCGTGATAGTAACCTTGCCGACTTCATTTTTAAATAAATCCGTTAAGTAATCGGTCAATTTTTTCAAACTGCCCTCATCGGCGCGAGGCGTATCGCGTTCCATCTTTAAATCCAAATCGGCTGATGAAATGTGTTTGATGTTATAACCCTTGAAGTTGGTCAAAACCTGAACCCAAAATTCATCAATCGGGTCTGTTAAGAGCAAAACCTCAATTCCTTTGGCATTAAACGCCTCTAATTGCGGGTTGTTGCGCATGGTCGGAATATCATCGCCGGTTATGTAGTAAATGCTGGTTTGCCCCTCTTGAACGCGCGAAATATATTCATCCAAAGAGGTGAGTTTTTCTTCGGAATTTGTGGAGTAGAATCGCGATAATTCGGCAATTTCAAGGCGGTTGGCGACATCTTCATAAATGCCCTCTTTGAATGCCGTGCCGAAAGCCTTCCAAAACTTCATATAATCATCATAGTTTTCGGCGCGCTTTTTCAACTCCTTCAAAATGCGCGAAACAACTCCGTTGCGAATCTTGGCAATTAAAGCGTTTTGTTGGAGCATTTCACGCGAAATATTGAGCGGTAAATCGGCGCTGTCAATAACGCCTTTAACAAAGCGCAAATATGCCGGCATCAAATCATCGAGCTTGTCGGTGATGAACACGCGGTTGACGTATAATTTCAGGCTCTGTGAACGGTCCGGCTGAAACAAATCATACGGCGCCTCAGAAGGAATAAACAACAAACCGGTGTATTCAATACTGCCCTCGGCTTTGAAATGAAGACGCATCCACGGTGTGTCAAAATTGTGCGAAATGTGATGATAAAACTCATTATATTGCTCGTCGGTGATGTCGGCCTTGTTTTTGGTCCATAAAGCCTGACCGGTATTAACGGTTTCTTCGCCGGCCTTGCCTAAATCAAGAACAATCGGGTAATTTATGTGGTCGGAATAGGTGCGGATAATGTGGCGCAAATAGATTGTGTCGGTATAATCCTTGGCATCGTCCTTCAAATAAAGCTTGATATCCGTACCGAATTTTTCACGCTCGGCTTCTTCAATTTCAAAACCGTCAACACCGTTTGAAATCCATTTATAAGCCTGCTGTTCACCGGCGCGCTTGGTGATTACTTCAACCTTGTTTGCAACCATGAAGGCCGAATAAAAACCAACGCCGAATTTGCCGATTAAGTCAACAACCGAGCCATTATCTTTGGCATTGTTCACAAAATCTGCCGTGCCGGACTTGGCAATTGTGCCTAAATGATTGATTAAATCATCTTTGTTCATACCGATTCCGTTGTCGCTGATAATGAGCGTATTTTCTTCCGAATTCGGGGTAATCGTTACCTTAAATTCACCGTTATCTTTAGCGATTCCCGGATTCATCAAGGCATAATAACGCAGTTTGTCACAAGCGTCGCTGGCATTAGAGATAAGCTCACGCAAAAAGATATATTTTTCGGAATAAAGTGAATTGATTACAATATCCAGAAGTTTGCTGACTTCGGTTTTGAATTTTTGTTTTCTGCTCATAAATTTTCTCCTTTATAAACCATATCTCTTATATGGGAATATTTTTTTGCGCCCGCAAGAGGTAAGTTTGAAAAAAACATATAAAAAAATGCTCCGTCTTATCAGGCGGAGCTAGGAGGTTACTATGAAAAAAACTTCTATTATATTTCTTTTCCGGATTTTACCATTCCCATTTTTACGAGATCAATCTTAGGGGTTTTCAATGGCAAAGATTTATTTTCATTCATCATACAATGCAATTTTGCCTTTTGTTCCGGCAGATTTATATTCTCATTATCTCCGTTTTCCATCAATTTGTTGGCAAAGTTTGCTTTTAATTGTTCCAATGTGCCGTAAGTCTGAATAGCAATAACTTCACCATCGGTAATGCTTTTTTGATCACCGCGAACGGCAGATGCTTTATCCAAAGCCATAACGGCTTCCGTTAATTCTTTCGGATCAACATTTTCCATAACCATCTTGTTAAGTAGGTAGGAAACATTACCGCCTGCCATATATTTTTTTACTAATTCATCCGTCTTAGACATCTTTTTTATCCTTCTTTTTTTTATCTTTTGTCTAACTTTAACATTCTTTTTTGGTTTTGTCAAGTATTTTTTTGACTTTTTTGCAAAATATTGTGATAAATTTTGTGTTTTTGTTATACAAAAGGGTTTTAATGCGCTATTTTATAGCAAAATTAAGAGAAAAACGGAGATTGTATGTCACTATTTAAATCGGTTGCAACATTTGGAGGCCTCACGCTTGTCAGCCGTATCACCGGATTTTTGCGAGATATGGTTTTGGCTAATTTTTTGGGAGCCGGCGCCGTTGCCGATGCTTTTGTTGTAGCGTTTAAGTTGCCTAATCTGTTCCGAAGCTTGTTTGCGGAAGGTGCTTTTACCAGTGCTTTTGTTCCGCTTTTTTCGCAAAAACTCGTATCCGACGGCAAGAAGAAATCGCTGTTTTTTGCAGCACAGGCAATCTCGCTATTGATTTTAATCGTGGGGTTGTTTGTTATACTTTTTGAAATTGCCATGCCGTATGTGGTTGAAGTTTTGGCTCCGGGATTTGTTGATGATGAAGAAAAAATTGCCCTCGCTGTCGTGCTTTGCCGTATTACATTTCCTTTTTTGCTCTTGATTTCCATTGTTTCTTTTCAAGGAGGAATCTTAAATTCTTTTGAAAAATTTGCGGCACCGGCAACCGCTCCGGTTATCTTAAATCTGACCATGATTGCGTCGGCTTTTATTTTTACGCCGTTTTTGCCGTCGGCAGCGCACGGAATCGCTTGCGGTATTACTCTTGCCGGTGTTTTGGAAATTTTATGGCTCCGTCATTTTCTGAGAAAAATTGATGTCAGAGTTCCGCTTTATCTGCATGTTAATAAAATTGCGAAAAATCCGGAAATTAAAACCTTGTTCAAGCGCATTGCTCCGGGGGTTATGGGTGCAGGAATTTATCAAATAAATATGGCGGTTGACACGATTTTGGTTTCATTGGTCGGAACGGGCGCTATTTCTTGGCTTTATTATGCCAACAGGCTTCAACAACTGCCTTTGGGGGTTGTCGGGGCAGCCATCAGTGTAGCACTGTTACCGATTCTTTCTAAAGCTCTGAAAGCCGGCAATTCCGAGGAAGCTAAAATCACGCAGGATAAAGCTGTGGAATATGGATTTTTGCTCTCGGTGCCGGCTATGGTTATTTTGATTGTTATGGCTCACCCGATTGTTTCACTTTTGTTTGAGCATGGCAGGTTTAATGCCGGCGATTCGGATAAAACCGCTCTGGCTGTTGTAGCTTATTCTGTGGGACTTCCCTGCTATGTTATGACCAAAGCACTCATGCCAAACTTTTTTGCCCGAGGTGATACGGTTACACCGGTTAAATACAGTGCGGTGGTTTTTGCGGTTAATCTTACTTTTAATCTTATTTTGATGCAATGGTTCGGGCATGTTGGTATTGCCTGCGCAACTTCAATCGCGGCTTTTGTTTCTTTGGGACAATATATATGCGGACTTTATAAACGCGGATATTGGAAATTTTCAAAAAATTTATTGAAAAAACTGGCAAAAATTGCCGTTGCTTCTTTGCTGACGGGTGTTTTCCTGATGATGGAAAATAAGGGTGTTAGTATCTTTTTTCCTCAAGTTTTGAGCGGATCAAAAATAATGTTATTGCTTATTCTCGGTGTTATCTTGAGTTTCGGGTGTTTATTTTTCTTGATTTTAGCGAGAATCTTCGGCATTATTGATTTTGCCGAAATTTTGAGAATGCTTAAGGTGAAAAAATGAAAGAAAAAATCGCTTTGTTAAAAATAAAAGCCAAAGATTTTTATCTGAAGAGTAAAAACATATTTTTCGGTTTTATTTCAGCCGTGAGAAAACTCAAGATTAAAAAAATTAAAAAAACTCTTGTTAAATTTTGCAAAAAAACCTCAAAAATTGTTTCTGATACATGGAAACCCTTTGTTATCGGAGTACCGAGCTTTTTGCTTTGTTATTATATTATCGGTGCGCTTGTTTCCGAAAATATCAGTGTTGAGCCGGTTAATAAAAACCAAAGTGAAAATATGGCTAAGTCAAGAGTGCTGGAAACAATGCAAACAATACTTAATCGTGAAGTTGATAAGCATATCTGGACGCCGAATGTTCCGCCTGTTTTTCCGGCGTATGTGTTGGATAATATGCCTAATTTTCAAATCGGAGCCGTAAGTTGCGTTAACGACAGCGTTAAAATATTCAAAGATTTTTCCGTTAATAATGAAGATAAAAAACACTTTAAGAACGCGCTTAAAATGTTAGATTATCCGCCGGATGTTTGGCTTTTGTCGCAAAAAAGCGCATTTAGTATTGCTCCGTCTTCAAATTCGCAATATCGCAAAGCGCGAAAAGAACTTGAAAAAATTGACGGATATTCAATTGCACCGGAAAATTTGCGTCTTATATTGAAAAACATGGCAAAAAATTTACAAAACTTAAGCGCGAAAAATGAAGAAAGAGTGCGAGAATTTTCTTCAAATTTTGTTGATTTGCATGACGATGATTTGTTTTATTATAACAAAGGTTATGCTTTTTCGCTTTGGCAAATATGTGATTCTTTAGCGGTTGATTTTAAGCAAATTATTTTAGCTTCAGATGTTTACGCCGATTGGACATTATTGGAAGCAAATTTACAAAAAGCGGCGCAATTTGAAGTATCGTTTGTCAGAAACGGAAAACCGAATTCGATGCTTGCTCCTAACCATCTTTTGGGGCAAAACTATTATCTGTCAACAGCACGTGCGGAAGCTGAAAAAATCAATAATCGTTTGGGAGAATATTTTTATGCAAGTGCAAATTGAATCCCTTAAAAACCTTAATGTCGTGAACTTTTATGTAGAAGGTCAGGTTGATGAATCGGCTCTGTTATTTGATGAAAACAGCGCTAAATTGCCGGATTTTGTAAAAAATATTTTTGAATATACCGGAGGCGGGCGCTTTTTGATTACGCCTGATTTGATAGCTTATAAATATCCGGAAAATGCCGATGTTGAAACCTTAAAAATGCTGATTATGGCTGAAGTTGAAGATTTTTTTGCCAATCCGCAAGACTTGTCGGGATTCGGCTGTGAAAAAGATGTTTTATCTCTTGCGCAGGCAATCGCCGATTCTTATATTCGGCCGACCTTAAATCGCGATAAAGGGGATGTTGAAATACTCAAATTTGAAGAAAATACGCTTTCCATTAAATTTGTCGGGCATTGCGCCGGCTGTCCGTTTGCGCAAAATACCCTTAACAACGTTATTGCCGGCGCCTTAAAACGCTTTATTCCGGATATAAAAGAGATAAGGTTGGTGGAATGAAAAAATTTTTTGCGCTTGTTTTTATTACTTGTTTTTTCCTTTCTGATGCTTGTTTTGCCAAAGCAGTCATTAAGGCAAAACAAGGCGCGCTCATGATTGAAAATGCTACTTATGCCGAAACGGAAAAATTGTTTGAAAAATACGGATATACCGAATTCGGCACACCACGATTACAAATTCCGCGAATTTATCTGAAAACACTGCCGGTTGATTGGGAAAAAATAGAAAAAAGTGATGATAAAAACAAAATGTTTATCAAAATTTTGTTACCGCTTATTATGAAAATCAATGAAGAAATCGCCGTTGAAAGAAGTGCGATATTGTCTTTATTAAAAAAAGAGCAACCTTTGAACGACAAAGAAAAAAATTTCGTAGAAGAAAAAGCCTTAAAATACGATGTGTTCACGCCCAATAAAAACGAAAAGCGCTATAAACTTTTGTTGAACGGCTTAAAAGAAAGAGTTGATGAACTGCCGGCAGGCTTTTTGATTGCATATGCCGGTGTTTTTTCCGATTGGGGAAATTCGCGTCTTGCAATGGTTGCAAATTCGCTGTTTCGTGAAGAAGTTTGGTATTCTGATGAAGGAATTGAGCCTGAAACCGCCGGCAGAGCTGACTTCAAATATGCCAAATTTGATTCATTGGAAGACGGGTTGCGCTCCTTTATGCATAAGCTAAACACAAATATTACATATCAGTTTATCTGGACGGCAAGAGAGGCCTCAAACAAAATCGGACGCAAAGTTTTGGGAGAACAAATTATTGCCGTTATGACCTATGAAGGAAAACTCAAAAATATTACGGGCATGCTTGATTTTAATATCTCGTATTATAAGTTGAACAAAACCGACATGCTCCCTGTTTTGAGAGATGTTGAAGCAAAATAAAAAGCGGAGGTAGAAAATGTTTATAAGCCTTAATAAAAAAATTTTGATAAGTATCATAATCTTTTTGGTTTTTATTACCGGTATTTTCTTTTCCATCTTTTTTACTTTTTATGTTCAACGTTTGGAAGAAGGGCAAAACCAAATTTATATGCGCAACCAATATGTTGTAGATTTATTGTTTGATAATATAAATTTGAGAAAAGATTTAAGAGAAATCGCCGAAAAATATCCGCATCTCTTAAAGTCGCAAAGATTGCAAACAATTTCTCAAGGTTTGAACTTGACGCAAAAAGAACTCTCAAACGAACAGCAACTTAATGAAGAACTCAAAAAAAATTATGATAAAAATCGTGAAGCACTGCTTGCCGGTTCCAGAATCATTGCCTTTAGTATGGTGATTGTGATTTTGTTTGTAATTTTGTTGATATTCCTCTTAAATTATTGGGTTTTGGGACCGGTGGAGAAATTGACGCAAATAAGCCGTGATGTTACAAAAGGTATATATTCCAGCCGTTTGAAAATCGGCAAAAAGAAATTGCGCGATGAGTTCGATATTCTTTCAACGGCATTTAATCAAATGCTTGAGAGTACGGAAATGAATTTGGAAAAAACAAAATCGCGTGAGCGCTTTTTGCAACAATTGATTGATTCCATACCTGATGCGATTCGGGTTATTGATAAAAAATACAATGTTATTATGGTTAATTCGGCATTTAATAAATTGCTGAAAATTAAGAATTCCTGTGTCGGGCAGAAATGCTACAAAGCTTATGGTTATAACTGTGAAGGTTGTTTGCAAAGCAAATATTTATGCCCGCTTAAAGAGTTTTTAAACGGCAAGCAAGAAGCCTTGTCAACCATTCATGAAGTATATCACGCTCCGCTTTATCTTAATGCCGCAAAACTGCAATTCGGTGCCGGAAAAGAAGATTATTATATCATTGAAGCTTTTCATGATTTGAGCAATGATGTGCTGTTTTCTCATCAGCAAAAAGTCAGCTCTTTGGCCTTTATTTCAACTTCGGTAGCGCATGAAATGAAAAATAATCTCGGTGCCATCAGGCTTATTTTTGAAGGAATTTTGGATAATTATTTTAAGGATGTTCCTGATGATAATGAAATTAAAACATATTTGGAAAAAGCCCATAAACAGCTTGTGGAAAGCGTGAAAACGCCGGAAAGACTACTGCGTTTGGCACAATATTCGGAAGATGAAAACACTAAGATAGATGCATCGGTTGCGATAAAAGACATGATAGTGATGGTTGATTATGATGCCAAAAGACGCGGAATTGCCATCAATACCGATTTGCGCGAAGGTCTTTATATTTATGGTAATGAGGCAGATTTTAAGATGATTATCTTAAATCTGGCGCAAAACGCTATTAAAGCAATGCCTGACGGCGGAAGCCTCAATATCAGTGCTCAAGAAGTTAAAAACAAGGTCATTATTAACATATCGGATACCGGCATCGGAATCAGTCAAGAACAGCTGAAACATATTTTTGAACCGTTTTATTCTGCCAATAAAAAGAAAAGCTCCGGTTTGGGATTGGCTATTGTCAGCAGCCTTATTGAGCGATTTAAGGGACGAATAAAGGTTAAAAGCAAGCTCGGCAGAGGCACAACTTTTGAAGTATCCATCCCGCTTGCCCGACAATAAACTTGTTTTAGGTAAAAAAGTGATTATTTAGAGATTGAAAATTAAAAGGATAAAAAAATGAAGAATATTTATTTGATTGCGATTGTACCTTGTCTTTTCGGTTTTTTGGCTTTTGCCGGCGATATTGAGTACGGCTATAACGCCAAAGGCGAATATGTGCCGATTAAAATTGACGGCGAGCGCGTTGAATACGGCTATAATGCCAAAGGCGATTATGTACAAACGGCGATCGGCGATAGAAGAGTAGAATACGGCTATAACGCAAAGGGCGACTATGTGCCGACCAAAATCGGCGATGAGAGCATAGAATACGGCTATAATGCCAAAGGAGATTATGCGCCGTCAGCAATCGGTAATGATGATATTGAGTATGGTTATAATGCCAAAGGAGATTATGTGCCGATGGCAAAAGGTGATAATAAAATCGGCTACGGATACAATGCCAGAGGTGATTATGTGCCTGTATCATACGGAAACTAGATTATTTGTGGGCTTTATGATAAAAAAACTTCCTTTTTTGTTTTTTTTGTGATATGCGTTTTGGCATGTGATAACTCATAAGAGGTGTTTCTTTTGAAAAAACAGTTTCTAAAAAAGAACAAATATAAAATAAAAAAAGAAAAAGTTCAGTACATTGAAAAAAAGCCTTTTCTGGCGGATAAAGAAATTATTTTCCGCAGTGCCGGAAGGGCGAAGGTTTTTAATATTTCGCACCGTTTGCAGGTTTTTGCGCTTTTCTTTATGGCTGTTATTTTTTGCTGGTCGGGATACAGCTATCATTTTTATCATATTTCCGATAAAATTATCAGTAAAAAAGATAAAGAACTCGGGAAGACACGTGATGCCTATGTTGATTTGATGACCGATGTCGCCGCATTGCAAAAAAATCTTAAAGATGTTGTGCTATCTTTAGATGAAGCCGGAAACGGGCTTGAGGATTTGAAAGATTATAAAGAACAAGCGCTTGTGGTTGAAGATAAAATCAAAAAAATTACGGATTCCGAAAGCTGGATTAACGGCGATGATTTGAATGATAAATTAAACGCCAAAGATGCCTTGATCAAAAAAAATTTGGTTGAAAGCGAAAATACGCAGCTCAAGCAAAAAATTGTTGTTTTAGGCTCTAAAATTGACCAACTGCAAAAAACCGTTAAAGGTTTGGAAGATGCGGAAATTGCAATTTTGGATAAAATCGCGGTGCTTTCGGGCAAGGAAATTGAACAACTTAAAACATCGCTTAATAAAATAAATTCTTCGCTGAAAGAAAAAAATCGCTACTTTAATCCGCTTGCCAATGTCAAAAAAGCAGAAGGAGGAGCCTATATTCCTTCGGAAATAGAAAGCAAAGAGCTGACTGAAAAAATATCGTCAACTTTTGAATCGATTGATATGCTTGCAAACTATAAGAATGCTTTGAAAAATGTTCCGTTGGGAGAGCCGGTATATCGCTATCAACTAAGCTCTGAGTTCGGTACGCGCTCGGACCCGTTTAAAAAGCATTTGGCAAAGCACAAAGGCATTGATATGCGCGCTTCATTAGGTAGCCGTGTTTCGGCGCAGGCCGGAGGAAAAGTTATTACTGCAACATATCAAAAAAACGGCTATGGTAATGTTGTTGAAATTGACCACGGCAACGGATTTTCTTCTAAATATGCGCATTTAAATAAAATATATGTCAAAAAAGGCGATGTCGTGAAATTTAATCAGGCTCTCGGCGAGGTCGGGCATACCGGCCGTGCAACAGGTAATCACCTGCATTATGAGGTGCTTTATCGCGGAATAAATGTTAATCCGTTAACCTTTGTCAACTTAAAGAGTCCGAACTCTATTTAAGGAGGAAAAAATGAGAAGTCTTAAACGTTTGATTTATTTGAAAATTGCCAGAATGAGCCGTGGTTCAAACACTCCGGTTCCCAGCATTATCAGCTATGATACAAAAATAAAAGGCGATATTTGGGGCGGTGATACCATTCATATTGACGGTAAAATTGAAGGCAATATTATGTGCAACGAAGTTATTATCGGCACGCGCGGATATATTTCGGGCGATATAAAAGCCAAGTCTTTGAGTGTTTATGGTACAATCAGCGGAAAAATTGATGTGGAAGAATTATTTGTTGCCAATAATGCTCGTGTTATCGGTGATGCATATTATAACAAAATTGCGCTTGAGCCGGGGGCTTATGTTGAAGGAAACTGCATTCCGCGCAGTCGTCAAAACAAGCAGGCGGAACAGCCTTCGGAAGCTCAAAAGGCCGATAATAATGGCTAAACAAAGCAAAAAATCTGATTACATTTCAACCGGTTTGGTGGCACAGAATCGGCGCGCTCATTTTGATTATATTATTGATGAAACCTATATTGCCGGCTTGGTTTTAAGCGGTACGGAAGTAAAATCGTTGCGTTTGGGACACGCCAACATCAATGATGCTTACGGAATCATTGAAAAGGGCGAAATTTATATGTCTAATATGTTTATTGCCGAGTATGTTAATAAGGGCTACGAATCGCATATTGAACGCCGTAATCGTAAGCTTTTGCTTAATCATAAGGAAATTGTGAAAATTCAAAATGCTTTAAATAAAAAAGGCTCAACTCTGATTGCCATAAAGCTGTTTTTTGATACCAACGGAAGGGCAAAATTGGAGATAGGTCTCGGGCGCGGTAAAAAACTTTATGACAAGCGTGAAACAGCAAAGGATCGCGATTGGTCAAGAGAAAAAGCACGATTGATGATGAAATAGGGCAATAATTTTTGCGCTTTTTCAAATGTTACACTTTTGTTACAAATTGCCATAGTTTATGAAAATCGGTTGACTTTTGTGATTTTTTTCGTTACAATTTTTATAGTGAAAAGTTTAAATTTTTTAAGTACAGGAGATTAGCTATGTTTAATAACCTTAGAAAATTCTTACGAGAAGGAGTAAGCCATAATGAACTTAGCTTAAACTCCTGTTTTTATTTACTTTCATTGGCGGTTGTGTTGGCAACAAGTGCTATCAATATTGCGCGCGCGGATGTATGCTTTTTGCCGGACAGCAAAGGTTGCGAGATGGTGCCGTATGAAGAATACGGAGGAACTCCAACCTATCCGAAAGACTGTTTTGCGACCAAAGCAGAAGCAATGTCTGCACGCACGTCAGAGATGGATTCATATTATAAAAACGGTGATATGTGGTGCATAAAATCAAGTTGTTCGGGATATAATGAAACATCAATGTTGCCAGGAGGATGGGATTGTCAAAATTGTAATGATGCAAATAGCTTAAACTATAACAAATATAAATGTAGTTGTGATTTGGTGGGTGCAACTCCAAGGAGCGGTTATACGATAGACCTTGAGAGATGTGAAGAAAAACCGAACGCATGTCCGTCAAATGCGTCGACCGATTGCGTGCCTGATGAGTGTCATGAATGCAACAGCATAAGCTCGGTTAATCCTGTATATTCCGGCGGGAAGGAATGTTTGATATATAGTACGGTGGATGCACATTGTCCGGAGGGATATGTTTCGGAAGAGCCTGCCGGCGGATGTTACAGTACTCAAGATATGGTGTGTGGTTCCGGAAAATGCTATAAGGAAACAAAAACGCCGGAATGTGGGGAAGGTAAACGCTTGGCAAAGGCTAATGGTGTCTGCTCATGCGAATGTAAAGAAGGGTATCATGCTGAAGGCGGTAGTTGTGTGAGGGATGAGCTAAATTGCATGGATATGTGTGAATGTTTTAATGCATATGCATCATGTGAAGAGACTGAAAGCGGATGCTGGGTACGGAAAAATATGTGTAATGCTGATCAATTTGAATATGAAGGAGAATGTCTTGCTTGCTCAAGATGTGCTTCTGAAATTGAAAATACATTGGCAGGCAATTCCGGAAGCTCGTCAACAAATGTTTGTTGGAGTGCCTCGGAATGCGAACAAAATAGAATAATTATGAGAAACAAGTATGGATGTGAAACATCTTGCGTAACACAGCATGCTGATTTCTGCACCAGTGGAACCAGATATGTTTTGGATTACGGGCCTGGCGGACCTGCATCTTGCGGTTTTCAAACTGCTGCTGATTTGAATGATTCTATTATGTATGATGATGAAACCACTACATGTATTGAACAATGCATGGCGCAAAATCAAGCCATTCCTGATGAATGTATGGAAGCGCCAGATGATGAAGAGTATTTATATGTTGAAATTGATAGCGACGATTCGTATACCATTGATTTAAAAGGTACAAATATAACTGTTTCTCATGGTGTGTACAAAATTGGTCCTAACTCAATATTTAAATTTACTGGTGAATATGATGGTGATATGGATTATTCTCTGGGAGAGTTTGACGAGCATGGCTGTACTAGTGAGGAAGGATATCTGCATACGGATGGTGATTTTCGCTCTCTTGCTGTTAGCGGTTTGCCTTCAGGCGCGGTGGTGTACATTACTAGAACTGTCGATACATCGGAAGTCTCTTTAACTTGTATGACAGGAGGTTGGTATGATGATGAAGATGGTGGATATTGTGATGATAATACGGACTCTTGTGAATATGTAAATAGTTACTCGAGTGATGATTATACTCTTGCTTCATTTGTTAAAGAAATTGAAGATTTAGGTGGTATAGTTAATTACAATAATGAAGATGACCCTATAGTAATAAAACCTACTACTATACCTGCAAATCCAACCGTGTATGTCGATTTAAAAGTTAGACGTAGAAATTCCAATGAGTGTACGGTTTATAGAACATATTGTGCTCAAGATTTTAATGCATACCTTACTGTAACGGCAGATAGAAGTGGAGCATTGAGCGGTTATACTTATGAAGTAAACAACATTGAGCTTAAAGATGGAAGCTATACCTGTAATAATCTTTCAGGAAATACTGCATCGTCATGTGGAATCGGTGGATGGCAAGATACATATGGAAGCGGGATGTTTGAGGGTAGTTTCGGAAGCTCTCTGATTGAGAAAAAATATCTTGACAGTGATTCGCATTCAAAACTTGAACCAGGCGGTCCTGTTATAGCAAAAGCATCATATGTTTTGAAGAAAAATGGTAAAACAGTATATTCCGGAACATATAAAGCAGCGATACCTGTTTATATCAATAATCCAAATCCTACACAGCCTGGGCAAACATATTATGATTGCGATGTAGTTAAAAATATAGTTAAAAACGGAAATAGTACTGAGCGAAATTGTTCACCAAGAAATAATTGTTATAACGTTCCAGGAACGCGAACAAAGGTATGTTTTAGGTTTTAATAGTTTTGATACATAATTATTACAACCGGCGGAGGTGTTCTTATCCCCCGCCGGTTTTTTGTGAAAACAATAAAAAAGAGTCATCCCTAAAAATTTTCTTTAAGAAAATTTTTTCCAGGGATCTTCGAATTAAATAATTGAAAGGCGCAAAAACAAAGTCATAATAAAAATATGAAAACAATGTATGTTTATATAATGACTAATAAAAACAACACTTCCCTTTATGTTGGAGTGACGAATAATTTGGTACGCCGGGTGTGGGAACATAAAAACGAAATTCTCAAAGGTTTTACTTCACAATATGATTTGCACAAGCTGGTTTATTTTGAAACATATGAAGACGAAAAAAACGGCAATTGAACGTGAAAAATACCTGAAAAAATGTTATAGGGTCACGAAAATGAAGTTGATAACGAATTTAAACCCTCAATGGAACGATTTATACGAACAAATTGCTCCGGTTTAATTAATTCGAAGATCCCTTGATTTTTGCTACGCAAAAAAGGGATGACTCGTGTTTTATGGCTTCGCCAACGTGAAGATACTGTCATTCCTGCGCCTGCGCGGCGCGTCAGGCGCTCAAGGAATCTCTGCTCCGGCGTCGTGCCGTAAGGCACACAAACGCCGCTTCCTATTTAATTTAATT
>JAZSBR010000046.1:0-35057 GCA_045602545.1 Alphaproteobacteria bacterium | reverse complement strand
TCGTCATTACGAGGAGCATTCTTTGAATGCGACGTGGTAATCTCATAAAACAAGTGACGCTTGCAAATAAGGATTCTTTATTTGCATGAGTACACTGCTCAGGGAGATAACCACGTCGGACTGAAGTCCTCCTCGTTATGACGCCCTCTATTTCAAGCGCTTCGCCACATTCACTGCCGGTTGTCGCAGCACCAATGACGAGTGTTTCATACGAAACACTCTTAGAAAATTTGTTGCAATCATCGCTTGATTTAAGCACTTTCACACTATCAAAATTCGTAGTCATCTTTTACTTCCTTTTCTAGAAAACTTATTCTGTTTTAGCATAAAAGAAAAACCTCCGAACGGAGGTCGGAAGTTAGTAACTATTTTCAACCAGATAGTGTAACGTATTCAAACCTAAAGGTTTACTATTCCGTCACCTTCCGACCTATAAGTCGGAACTCTTTATGCTTGCTTTCGCAAATAGGTTGAAATGAGGTTACTACACCTCCGAGCCTTTTATGCTCGTTTTTGATGCTATCAAAAAAAATCGATTTTGTAAAGCAAAAAAGCGAAAATAGCCCATAAAAACTACTTTCGCCTTTTATTCCGAGAACAAATCTCTATTTCAATTTTTCTTTGATTTCCGATGCGTCGGAGTTGATTTTTGCGCTGATAATTTGCATAAATTTCTTCATATTTTCGGCTGAAACTTTACGATTTACGTCGGAGCGCTGATATCCCCAATAAAGCGCGCGGAATGCGCTTGATTCCACCGTTTCGGTATAACGCTTGATAACACCGTGCTTTTTATTCATAATTTCAACTTCCGCTTCCATAATTTGAGTATGTTTATCAACCGGAAATCCCACCATATTCAAAAGTCCCAAGGTTGCGATTGAAGCTGCTCTCAAACCTGTAGAATGCTGCAATTCAACATACTGCACTCTTAAGGCGATATAGCCGTTCTTTTCGCCCTCACCTGTTGTAATATTTTGCTCCACCTCGCGCTCAAAAATATTGATGGCATCATCAACAATTACATCGCGTGTGGTTTTATCCGGTTTTTCTTCATCATTGGTAATATCGGCAAAAGCGGCTTTCAAATTCTGTGTATAAACTTTCGTATGCATCGCCGGCAACAAGTTTGAGTTAGGTTTAGCCTGTTGATGCGTATCATTATAAGTAATCGGCAAAGTGCAAGCACTAAGCAAAAATACCAACAAAACAAATATTTTTTTCATTATCATACCTTTCTTTATTCAAAACCTTGCAAAAAAATCTGCGTGATGATGGTTGCATAAACAATCGCCGGCCCGAATGCTCCGGCTTTTTGCTTGGCGATTAGGCACTGAACGGCAAAAATCACGCATGAAAGCAAGATAATATACGAGGTTGCCTCCAATCCCACCCAAGCACCGATTGCCGCCAAAAGCTTGATATCACCGCCACCGAAAGCGTCAGGATATTTCCAGATAATAAACATACTGGCAATTGTCGGCATAACATAACCGAACACCGCTCCCAAAAAGCTGTTAAAAGCCGCGCTCATAATTTCCGGTTCAGGGGTAATCAGCCAATTTCCGCCAATAGCGGCATATCCGAATCCCAAAATCAAAAGCGGCAAAGTCAAAACATCAGGCAACAACATAAAACGCTTATCGACTTCCACCAAAAGAAGCATTATCCATAAAAATGCCAAATACCAAGACGTATAAAGATTATCAAAGCACTCAACAAACAGCCAGCTTACGGCACCGCAAAAAATTCCCCAACCGAGCGAGCGCATCAAATAGCGATAAAACAAATGCATATATTGCGGATTTTCTTTTAATTTAGCAAAACTCAGGGCGTGACAAGGCACAAAAATTTTCACCCAAACATAGCCTGCCGAATAGGAAATAAGTTTTCCCAGCTTTCTCGCCAAATAAGGAATTAAACACCCGAACAAAAAACCGCAAAGAACATACAACATTATTTTTACCTCCATTTTTCGGTATTCTATTATATTTTTAAAAATACTCAATATTTTTTAACATTTTTTAAGCAATATTGTGATAATGGTTGAAATAAGATGACTGAACTCTTGCTAAAATGAGGAGAAAACAACATGAAAAAGAGTTTAATTACAGCACTATTGATTTTGGCTTGCACCGGATGCGGAAGTGCATATTTTTATCGTCCGACTCCCGAGGCCTATAACCGCAATGTTTCAAATTTGGTCGGGCACGGAGCTGCCGAATTATATGCCGAATGGGGCTATCCGCAGGCAACACAATCAATAGATGAAAATACCTATTTGGAAACATATTACAAGCTGAATCGTAGCACACACATCCGACCTGTTAAGCAATCAGCCGGATATTATCGTCCATTCAACGAAAGATGGGATGCCATAATCAGCAAATATAAGACTCAGCCGATGCCGGAAAATTATAACTGCCGCACTTCGTTTATTATAGTCAACGGCGTTATTGTCGATTATTCATACAAAGGCTATGGTTGCGTAGAATAAAGTTTCGTTCTCCTTTAATTTGTAAAAGAGCCGAAAATTTTTCTCGGCTCTTTTTTTATTTTGTTGTGGACAAGCTGAAAAAATTATTGTATGCAGAAAGCGTTATACTTTTTTTTATGTATTCTAAAGGACTAAAGAGGACTAAAAATGCCTAAAGTATCCGTAATCATACCGGTTTACAATGTTGAAAAATATCTCGCAAAATGTTTGGATTCGGTTATCAACCAGACCTTAAAAGATATTGAAATCATTTGCATAAATGACGGTTCAACCGACGGTTCCGCAAAAATTTTGGAAGAATATGCCAAAAAAGACGATAGAATAAAGGTTATAAACCAAGAAAATGGAGGACTTTCAAACGCCAGAAACAGCGGTTTAGATATTGCGAGCGGAAAATATTGCTATTTTTTAGATTCCGATGATTGGATTGAACTTAATACTCTTGAAAAATTAGTAAATGTGATTAACGAAAATGATGTTGATGCAGTAGTTCATGAAGCAAATGTAATTGCGGAAGATGATTTCTGTCTTCAGGTAGCTGAAGATAATCAAGAATGGTTTAAGGGTTATTCAAAAAACAACGGTATTCATGAGATTCCTCTTGAAATTAGCCATAAAATAGCATCTGTTGCTTGGAATAAGCTTTATAAAACAGACCTCATCAACAAATATCATTGCCGTTTTCCGGAAGGACTGATTAACGAAGATGAGGCCTTTTTATGGATATATATGGTGCACTGTAGAAATTATTATTATCTTGATGAAAAGCTGTATAATTACTTAAGACGCGCTGATTCCATTATGGGAACAAGAAATAACTCGCCGAAGGTTTTAGATATTCTGGAAATTGAAAAAATAATTTATAACACTGTCAAAGAACATAAAGTTATCGATGATTATCATAAGTATTTAACCAGATTATATGCGGGTAATGTAAAAAATTTGTTTTCTCGCATGCCGAAAAAATATCGCTCCGAAGCTTTAAGACAAATAAAAGAATATTACAACACAACAAATCATGATAAAAAGATATTGAAGATGTATTTAAGGCTGAAATATATGCATCTTTTCAATTTTTGTGGACATATTTTTTCGCTCAAAAATTCACCTAATAAAAAGCACAAGATTGTCACAATTTTGGGATTGAAATTGAAGTTTAAAAGGAAAAAGAAAAATGCCTAAGATATCAATAATCATACCGGTTTATAATGTTGAAAAGTATCTCGCACAATGCTTGGATTCGGTTATCAATCAGACCTTAAAAGATATTGAAATCATTTGCATAAATGACGGTTCAACCGATGGTTCTCTTAAAATTCTGCGAGATTATGCCAAAAAAGACGATAGAATAAAGGTTATAAACCAAGATAATTCGGGCGTTTCAGTTGCACGTAATAAGGGTATAAAATCAGCAAAAGGCGAGTTTATATGCTTTGTTGATGCTGATGATTTATACCCGAATATTGATATTTTAGAAATCTTATATCTAAATGCTGTAAAAAACAACGTCCTAATTTCAGGCGGTGAGCTTTACAGATTTGATAATCATACACAGTCATATCAAAGGCCCACTGATAAAGAGTTTATATTTGATAAAGAAGGTATTATGTATTATAAGGATTATCAATTTAGTTATGGTTTTACAAGATTTATCTATAATAGAAAATTTTTATTAGATAATAACTTGTTTTTTCCAAATTATACCCACTACGAAGATCCTGTTTTTTTAGTTAGGGCTATGTACTTAGCTGAAAAGTTTTATGCAATTAAAAAATGTTGTTATGCGTACCGATACAATCATAAACCTTTTGTGGTTACTCAAACAATCGCACAAAATGCCTTTTTAGGTATATTAGATAATTTAAAATTCGCAAAACAATTTAAACTTGATATATTAACAGCACAAACATTGAAAAATTTTGAATATTTCAATAAAGAAACCAAAAATTCACAGGATTTAAGTACAAAAAAACTTTCTAAATCAATAAAGCTTTTTTACCCTTTTTCTTATTTTTTTCAAGAAATCTTTAGCTTCAAAAATTCATCGGATAAAAAGCATAAAATCATTACAATTTTCGGTTTAAAACTAAAATTCAAAAGGAAAAAGAAAAATTTCCAAAAAAAATTTTCAAAAACTACAATAAAACACTGACTAAACTAAGAAAAGATGTTCATCACCGAAAATTAAGAGTTTGTTTTTTAGTAAACGAAACTGCAAAATGGAATGCACAAAGTGTATATAACGAACTTAAAAAGAGTCCTTATTTCGAGCCGTTTATTGTTGTCTCAAACCTGCAGAACAGAACTAATCGCCCGTCATACTCACATCTTTTGGAATTTTATCGTTCTTGCGCCGATGATGTGAAAATCGGTTGGGATGAACAAACTAAACAAGGTATAGACTTGAAAAACTTTAGTCCCGATATTGTTTTTTATCAACAGCCATGGGAATTATATGAAAATCAAGATGTTAAATATGTTTCAAATTTTGCACTGACATACCATTTTTCGTATGCTATGAGCGATTCCATTCATTGCATAAAAAGTATGTACAAGGATTTTTATTCGTTGTTATATAAATATTTTGTATTCAGCAAAGCCGAAGAAGATGAATACAAATCAGAGATGCATGATAAAGGCGCAAATTTGGCTGTTGTCGGACATCCGAAACTTGATGTTTATAAGGGATATAAAGAAGAAGATTACGAGCATAAATACGTTATATATGCCCCGCATCACTCTTTTGAAGCAGATTCTCTTAATTTTGCCACATTCCAATGGAACGGAAAATATATCCTTGAGTATGCCGAAAAGCATCCGGAATTTAATTGGGTATTTAAACCTCATCCGCGCTTTAAATCTGCGGTAATTCAAAACAACATAATGAGTGCTGAAGAAATTGAAGAATATTACAAAAGATGGGAAAAAATCGGAATATGTTATAACGACGGATTATACTTTGATTTATTCAAACAGGCAAAATGCTTAATAACCGACTGTGGCTCGTTTTTGATAGAATTTTTACCGACAAAACAACCTGTTATTCTTTTGATGAGTCATTATAGACACGATGATATTCCTTCTGTTAAACTTGCCGCACAGTCATATTATCAAACATTAAATATGAATGAGTTAGAAAAAGCTCTTGAGGATGTTTTGATTAAAAATAATGATCCGCGTAAAACTGAAAGATTGCAAGTTTTAGAAAAATTGAATATTAAAAAATATGATTCCACTTCAAAAATTATCAATGAACTAAAAAATAATCTGGGACTGGAAATATTATGAAAAGAGTAATAACTTACGGAACTTTTGATGTTTTGCATTACGGACATATAAATTTGCTTAAACGAGCGAAGGCTTTAGGCGATTATTTAATCGTCGTTCTCTCCAGTGATGAGTTTAACAAAATAAAGCATAAGCAATCTTATTATACCTATGAACAGCGAAAAATAATCTTGGAAGCATGCCGATATGTTGACCTTGTCATTCCAGAATATTCTTGGGAACAAAAAATTGATGACGTAAAAAAATATCAAGCAGACATATTTGTTATGGGTGATGATTGGAAAGGAAAATTTGACTTTCTTAAAGATTATTGTGAGGTAGTCTATCTGCCACGCACGCCTGATGTATGTTCAACAAACACAAAATCATATTTAGCTGGTAAAGAATTATCAAAAACAGAAGAGAATTAAAGTGAGAATACAGTTCATCCAAAAGCTTATAAATAAACTGCGAAAAAAACTACCTAAAAATTCCCATATCTGCGAATTAGGACAAAAAATTTTATCTTATGAAGAAATAAAAGATTCTATTGATACCATAATTTTAGGCTCTTCTCACGCTCAATTGGGTTACCGCGCCAAAGATAATGAATTCAACTTAGGACTTTCTTTTCAAGATTTATATTGCAGTTATAATTTGTATAAAAAGTATAATAACCCAAAAATCAAAAATATTATTCTGTTTTATTCGGTATTTTCTCCGGGTGCTCAAACAATAAAAAGCAAATTTGCCGATACAATGACTGTATATAAGACCATTGTCGGTTTTGATTATCAGGATAAAAACACTGCCGAGGAAAAAAGATTATATAAATTAGAGTGCGACTATAAACGCCAATATAAAAAATTCAAAAAGAAATTTATATTTGATAAAAAATACAGAGGCAATGAAGTTTCATATATAACGTGCTTCAAACCTCCGCTAGCCGCTGACAGAGCTGCTCCTCATTTAAAAAATAATCAGAGAAACAATCATCAAACAGATTATGTTGTAAAGATTAAAGATCTGGCAGACAAAAATCATGCAAATTTCTTTGTTGTAATCCCTCCCGCAACAATTGATTATAAGAAAAGTCTACCGGATTCTTCAATATTGTTTTCCGAATTATTTGACACCTGCAAACAAAATAATATTGCAGTTCTAAACATGTATGATTCTGATATTTTTAAAAATACAGATTTTGAAGATTGGGATCACTTAAACATTACCGGTGCCGGTAAATTAACGAAATGTATTAACGAGTTTATGAA
This sequence comes from Alphaproteobacteria bacterium, assembly GCA_045602545.1. Lineage (GTDB taxonomy): Bacteria > Pseudomonadota > Alphaproteobacteria > RF32 > CAG-239 > RUG410. The sequence goes on along the minus strand of JAZSBR010000046.1, from coordinate 28,022 downwards.
TAAAGATATTAAAGACAGACGGGAAAAAGATTAAATAAAACAGTTCTTATACACCAAAACCGGCGCCGTTAAGATGCCGGTTTTATTGGAGCGGATGAGGGGAATCGAACCCCCGTTATAAGCTTGGGAAGCTTCTATTCTACCATTGAATTACATCCGCAAACCATATTTCAGGCATATTTATAGCGCTACCTTTTTATTAAAGCAAGCATTATTTTTTTTAATTGCTGATAAAACTATTTTCCGTTCAAAATCGCCGTAAACAGCTCATGCACGCTCGGAATATGCCCGTTTTTATACATTGCATCATCACCGAAACGATAAACATTGTGTCCGGCAAAAGCAAGATTATTTTCAACATCGCCGTTATGCCCGATTTCCATTAAGGTTTTATGTATGCAATATGTACGGCAATCCGGAATTTTTCCGGTGCAACCGTTCGCGCGTGACCAAGCTGAAAATTGGCATTGCGATAAACAACCTACGCAGTGAGAACGATCCAGTTTTATCTGCTCAAATTCCGCCGGCGTCAAAAATACCAGCGTTGAATCCGGTGTCGGTTCAAGGTGCGTAAATCCACTGCTTTGCATTTTTTTAACCTGATTCAAATCCGCCGATTTGATATAAACATTACGAAACTTATTCAGTTCTATCAAACAGTTAAACTCTTCAGTTTGTTCATTACTATAAGCAATTTCATTATTTTTGCGTTCAATTAAGCGACTTAAAAAATCGTTTTTGATTGCTGAAGAATAAAATCCGGTCGGGCTGAATTTTTGCAAAACAACATCGCCTTTTTTGGTTTTAAGCATAAGCTTTTTCCATGCGTCGCTAATCGGGCTTTCTTTGGTTATCATTGGTCGTGTACCAAATTGGAAAGCAACCGGACCAAGCTCCGGATTATCAATATATTCCTGCCACTCGGACAAGCACCAAACCCCGCCGGCAATGATAATCGGCAAATTTTTTAACCCACATTCGCTCATAACTTTGCGCAGTTCAATCACTCTTTCAAGCGGACGCTGAGGCTCGTTCGGATTTTCGGCGTTTGACAAGCCGTTATGCCCGCCGGCAAGCCATGGATCTTCATAAACAACACCGCCGAGATATTCGGCAAAATTTTTGTATGAACGCTTCCACAAAATTCCGAAAGCACGAGCCGAAGAAATAATCGGATAATAATAAATCCCGCGCTCGGAAGCTATTTTGCCCAAATTATACGGCAATCCCGCACCGCTGGTTATGCCGTGAACAAGTCCTTTTGTGCCGTCCAGCACGCGGGTTATCACTTCTTCGGAATCAGCCATTTCCCAAAGCATGTTGAAGTGAATGCGCCCGTTATTTTGAGCAATTTCATGTGCGATTTTTGCCTGCGAAATTCCCCCCTTTATGGCATATTCAACCATTTCACGATGGCGCTTTTCTCGTTGTTTTTCCGTAAAAATTTCCTCTATAATTTCGCCATTTTCATTCACAAAAGTCGGGCTGACAAGCGAAATTGTTCCGACCCCGCCCTCTTTTGCCCAAGCACCTGAGCTTTTTCCGTCTGTTCCGTTTATGCCTTTTCCGCCCTCAACCAGAGGAAAAACCTCGGCTCCCGAGATGATAATTTTCTTCAAATCTTTCATTTTTTTTGCACCTTATAATAACTATATAACCATTATTATAAGTACTTATTTTTTCAAATAAAAGTAGGCACTTTGCCGTTTCATAGTTTCCTTCAAGAAACCACTAGAGCAAAAATTAAAGCAAAAACAATATGTTAGATTACATGGGTCTTCAAAAATAAATTTAATTTTTTTTTATTTTTATTATTTCAGATCGTTTTTAATAACCTGCTCATATAAGTTATCATACGAATTCCAATAAGACTGAACCCTTTGCAAATTGTCCTCAATCGCCGGCAATCTGGCTTCATAGTCAGCCGGAGTGCATTGTTTGATAATTTCATCAATGTTGCTGTAATCTTTAGGTTCAACAAAGATGATTCCGTCCGGATTAAATATTTTTCCGATGTTACGATGTCCGACATAAATCGGCACAACTCTTAAGGCAAAACAATTCAGAATTTTTTCGGTGAACCAATACGGCTGAATATCATTTTCAACGATAATCGAATAGCGATAGTCATATAAATATTCCGACATATTAATCCAGCCACCGCCGTCAAAAGTTCCGAATGTATCAACTTTATCACCGTTTTTGAAATGCATAGCCCAATCATAGCGCAGTTTATGCAAATCGCACAACAATTTTGCCGAAGATACAATTGAAATATTTTTTGTTTTTTCGTGATGCCTAAGGTTTTGTAAAAATGCATCATCATACTTTTCAATTCTTATTTTGGCATTATAGCAAAACGGATAGGCATTCGGCAGTTCATCAAGCAATTTTTCATCAAAAGTAAAAATGCGATCAAAGCTTTCCGCCAGTTTTTTATTTTTTTCCAACAAGCGATAATCCTGCCAATCAACACTGCGCGGTTCAATCAACAGTCCGTAACGTTTTTTAGGAGTTCCCAGCCGTTGACGCATACAATCATGAGTATAAAAATGCACGGGCAACTCAAAATTATATCTGTTAAAAATAAAATACTTTGAAACAAGCGGATTTTCCACAATAAACTGATTATCACGCAAGAAAAATGAGTGAAGTTTTTGCCCCTCGGAATTATATATATCAGGCTCGGTGCCGTCAATTTTTCGGTGCGAATTATAAATCGGCAGATAAAATGTGCCATAGACCTTCGTGTGCGCCTTATAAACATTAAGGTCAAAAAAATCAAAATTAGCCTTCAGATATTGGCGCCATTTCTTCGGCAAAAAACTGCGAAAAACCTTAACAAAAATCTGTCTTATTGTCATATCAAGTCCCCTTATTTTAAGTAGACTTTAACAACAATACGGCGCTTGTCAAGCACAATAAAATTTTATGCAAAATAAAAAACGCCGAAACAGGCGTCAAATAAGCTCACATAAAAGAAGGACCATCTGACCGTAACTTATAGTTTCTATGTCGAACCGCTTGCTACTTAAGTGGGCACCATGTAACCGGACCACGATCCGGACAGAGACAGTTCCCGAAAATCTTCTGTTGGCTCGCAAGACAACGCGGTCATACGCATCAGACAGTCCCTTTATTATGTTTATAATATATCACAAAAAACATCCGTTTTCAAGTAAAAAATGGCTTTTACGACAAGTATTTTATCAAATTTGTCTTTTAACCTTGCTCTTTTTGATTTTTGTTGTTAAACTCTGCCTGACCAAACAAACAGAAAGGATTTACGATGTTGCCTTCATTATCTGTCTTATCGCTCGGAAGCGGTGTTTTTTCAATAACGACTTCCTTATTTTTAATCGCTTGCGTTATGGCACTTTGGGTGCTGGCTCTCATTATTTTGCACCCTGTTCATGCACTGATTTTCGTAATTTCCGGCGCGATGGAATATTTGATAATAGAGTTTTTTTTCTTTGATATTTGGGTAAATTTACTTATTTTCTTTGCCATATACTTCACACTTTTCGGAATATATGCTCTTTGCATCAGAAGGCTTATCCCGCTTCCGAAGAGCAAAATTGAGCAACTCATAAAGCTTGCCGAATTGTATGATACCGGCAAAATTGATGATGCGGAATATAAAACCGCCAAAAAAATGCTTCTTAAGCTTTAATATTCGGAAATTGAACGTTCAATCCATAAGGAATTTATAAATTCCTGCTGGCGATCATTGATTGCGTTGCAAGAAACTTCTCCGGCCTCATTTTGCACACATCTGACCCCGACATCTGCTCTTTGATATGTGGCATATTTTGAATATACATCAATAACGGCCGGCAACATTTCTTCGCTGTCAAGCACTCCGTCAGCACAAAACGACGAGCTGTATAAAATGCGCGAAGTTCCTTTCGGTCCCATTTTCAAGGTAAAACAGGTTTTATCATGATCAACAATCATATTTGCATTTCCGGAGAAACCCAAACTTTCATCATCTTCGGCATCGCTGAACAAAACGGAAGTGTTTTCCGATGTTTCATACGCCGCAGGATTAAACTTGTCATTTGATTGCTTATAAAACGTTTCAATATCAAAAATTGCGATATAATCGGCATGCTCAATCGCCGTTGCCGGCTTTAAGCCCATTTCACCGAACTTTTTACTCAAGGCACGACGCAGCTGACCGGCATAAGATGTGCGCATATTACTGCGATAATAAACACTTTGCCCGTGAGCCGACGCCATATTGTTTGTAATATCCAAATGATACGGATCTTGCGCACAAGCAGATAACATAACCGAACATAACAACAAATTCCAATAAGCTTTCATCAAAATCTCCGTTTTTTAATCAACATATGCCCAAAAATAGCGCAATAATTTTAATTTTCTATTGATAAATAAAAAAAACATTGTAAGTTGTGCGTAAAATAAAAAAACTGAGATGATAAACTTAAATAAAAACATAAACATTTTCGCCTTAACGGACAGCCATCAGGAAGCCCGAAAATTGTGCGCACTGTTTTCTCTTATTGAACAAAATACTTTTGAGCGCGGGAAAAACACCCTGATTTGTGATTGCGGAGATTTGTTTAAGGGCATTTATGACCGAGATATATGCGTTGAAAGTTATTTAAGACTGCGCAAATCTTTGCCGGAGGCCAAAATCGTTATGGCACTTGGTAATAATGATTTCGGCTTCAATCTTGAAAGCTTGCAATACTTACAAAAAACCGCATCAGTTTTCAATCAATCAAACATCCATCTTTTGTGCGCCAACCTTTATGAAGAAGACACAAACAAGCGTCCGAAATGGGTTGACCCCTATATTTTGCTTGATATAGACGGTAAAAAAATTATGGTTACCGCTTTTTGCATAAACTACATAAAGTTGCAAAAATATAAATTAAGGCTTGATAACACGGCGCAGTCGTTTATTGATCTTAGCGATACCATAAAGCATATTGCGCCTGACTTGCTGATAATTTTGAATCATGACTTATACAATAATTCATTAAAACTGGCAGAGTTGGCTGAAAAATCAGGCATTCGTGTTGATTTGATGATCGGCGGACACGAGCATTCACCGGTTGAAACAAATGAGGAAAAACATATTTATTATCCGCTGGCTTTCAATAAAAATATGTTGGAATTTTCGTGCGAATTTAAAGAAAATAAGGCGCAAATATCTTTTCAAAAAGAATATATATCCAAGGGAATTGTCCCAAATAGCGTCTATTTACCGCTTTTGGAAGAATATGAGCAAAAATCAGGCTTAAATATTGAGGTTGCCAGAAGCACCATCAATTTAGAAAAAAGATATTCCGACCCCTGCTCTTTAGGCACATTTATTGCTGATTTAATGAAACAGGAAGCCAAAACCGATATCGGCATAATTTCCACCGGTTACACCAGTCACGCTTTGCGCTTTGAAAAAGATAAAATTTTGACTTATTATAATTTGGAGCGCGCATTATCTGCGGAGGTTGTTTTGCAAACAATGGTTTTGCACAGCTCTGACTTGCGAGATATTTTCAACAACGCTCTACGCAATCGCTATATTCAAAAGTCCGGCAACACCAGATTTTTACAATGTTCGCAAAACATAACGATTGTATGTGCAAAAAATGCCGATAATTGGGGAACCGTGCGCCAAATTTATATCAACGGTAATAAGCTTTTGGACGACAATGCCGAACCGCTTGATAAGAACGAAACATTTACTTGCGCGCTTGACCCTTATGTGGCATCAGGCGAACTCGGATTTGATGTTTTGAGAAAACTTCCGAAAGAAACCGTTATGCATAATAATCAGCTGGTACGGATAAAAGATTTATTTTTCCGTGCCATCAAAGACGCCCCGAATAAATATCCCGAGGGCTATGAATACCCGAAATTCAAATTGATTGATGAATCGCTATAAGCTTATTTATCTTCGCCTATTCCGTCGCACGGAACATTGAGGTCAATTTTCTGACATCTTCCGAGCTCAAAATCTTGCGCACGGCCGTAACTTTTTGATAACGTTTTCCGCTGTAATAGACGTGGTGCCAACGAAAAGCACTTTTAAGTGTGCTGAAGTTTTCTATCGGCGTATTCCATAAATCAAGCGCAAACGGACGATATAATAAATTATATACCTTCAAAAACGGTTTCCAAATATTCCATTTATCCGGTTTGCAACAATCAACAAAAACCGCTTTCCCGCCTTTTGATAATGAAGTCAATACATTATCCATAACCTTTGTTCTGCTTTGCGGAGGCAAATCACTCAAGAGATTATAGCAAATAATAACATCATACTTTTCCGTCCAAGGCTCTCTGGCATCATGTTTTATGATATTTATATTATAGTGTCCGAATTTTTCTTCGGCTGACTTAATTTGTTTATCAGAAACATCAAAAATATCATATTTTCCCTGTTTGCAGATTTTGCGATAAATCGTTTCAATCTGATTACCGAAAGTCAACCCGATTTGCAAAACATGCGCATTTTTAGCCACCTCTTTTGCCAAATCAATCACCAGAGCATCGTTGGAAAACAGCGTTCTGAGCGCGGTTATTCTTTCATCATCACAGATACCGCTCCAAAATTCGCTGTTATATATTTTATTGGCAAAAACATTCATATATTCAGGGGTTTTTGTTTTTTCACTCATCTTAATCATCTCCTTTAATCAATCCGGCACGTTCCCCTGCCCTGACGGCGGCCACGCGATTCGTAACATTAAGCGCACGCATTAAAAGCGTAATGTGGATTTTAACCGTTCCTTCGCTCAAACCGAGTTTATAAGCAATTTGCTTATTAGACATTCCGTTAGCCAAACATTGTAAAACCTCCAATTGACGCGGGGTTAAAAGCTTTTCATCTGTTTGTTTTTTCTGCGAATTATCAAAACCTTTAATCAAATCATTAAGTTGTCCGGTGGTAAATTGTGAGCTTAATTTCACCAAATCAGGCGGAATATACATGCCTCCCGCCAGCACTAAATTGATTGCACTTATGATGATATTATTCGGAAAAGATTTTGAAACATAGCCTGAAACCCCGATATTATAGGTTTTTTGCAAAATTTCCTTATCAAAAACCGCCGAAACAACAATAATCGGCATTTCCGGCGCTTGTGAATGCACTTTTTGCAAGGCCTCAAGCCAATTTCCGCCCGGCATAGCCAAATCCGTTATCAACAAATCAAAATCGTTTTGTTTGTTTAAGATATCAAGAATCTGGGCATAATCGCCTGCCAAAACCAAATCAACTTCAGGATATTCTTTTTTTAGGATAAATTCCAACCCTTGAAGAAACAATTCATGATCATCTGCAACCAAAAACTTCATTTCTCACCTACCAATCACCGTTCACGGCTTGCCAACACGATAACGCCGCAATCACGGCTGTTTCCGCCCGCAAAATTCTGTTATTCAAAAATATATCACAGGTTTTTGAATTTTCCAAAACTTTTTTTATTTCATCCTCATCAAATCCGCCTTCCGGCCCGATAAGAATTGCCGCTTTGCCTTTATGAGATTGCATTTTTTGCAAAATATTTTCACCGCTTCCGCTTTCATTTAAGAAAAACAAAGTGCGATCATCCGGCCAAGAACGCAATACATCTTCCAATTTTTGCGATTCACTGATTTGCGGAATATCCGTCCGTCTGCACTGTTCCGAGGCCTCAATACTTTGCGCAACAAAACGCTCTGTTCGCACTTTTTCGGCATTTGTGCGCTTGGTAATAACCGGAATGATTTTACCAACTCCGAGTTCGGTCGCCTTTTGAATCACCATATCGGTATTGTCTTTTTTCAACGGTGCAAACAAAAGCCAAATATCGGGACAAGGCGAAAATTCACGCACTTTTGTTTCAACTTTCAGCAGACTGTTTTTTTTGCTTATTTTTATGATTTGTGCTTCATATTCTCCGCTTTGTCCGTCAAAAACATTGAGTTTGTCTTGCTCTTTCATTCGCAAGACATTAGCCACATAGTTGCTTTGTTTTTCATCTAAGGCGATTTCTTTTCCTTCGGACAATAAATCTTTTATGAAAATTCGCACCAACATAACAAAAACTTTCAAAAAACATTGAATAACCGCAAATTCTTTTTGCCATCATAAAACATTATGTGTTAAAGAAAGGATAAGATGTAATTTTTTTGAGGTAAAAAATGATTATCACGATTGACGGACCGGCCGCAGCCGGAAAAGGAACTCTGGCAAGCGCCATTGCCGCAAAATATAAATTTGCTTATTTTGATACGGGCATGGTTTATCGCGCTGTCGGATTGCTGATGATATTAAATAATAAAGATTTATCCGATGAAAAGTCCGCCATTAATTTTGCCTCTGATTTAACCTTTCCGCAGATGATGGAATTGGCAAAAAATCCGGAATTTCGCTCGGCAAAAGGCGGTCAGGCAGCCTCAATCGTTTCTGCCATAAAGGGCGTGCGTTCGGCATTGCTTTCCATGCAACAAAATTTTGCCTTAAATCCGGTATTTGCCGATGGAACAAAAGCAAACGGCGTTGTTTATGACGGGCGTGACACCGGCACCGTTGTTTGCCCGAATGCTGACTTAAAGCTTTTCATTACCGCATCGCCGGAAGTCAGAGCCAAGCGCCGTTATGATGAATTTTTGCAAAAGGGCATGTCTGCCGTTTATGAAGAAGTTTTGGCAGATATAAAGGCTCGTGATGAGCGCGATTCAAACCGCTCAACCGCACCGCTTAAACCGGCAGATGATGCCATAATAATTGATACTTCAGATTTGAACATCGCCGAAGTTTTCGCCCATGTTGATGAGCTGATACAAAAGCGGATTTAATAAGAAACATTATCGCGAAGAGCAAAACGACGCGGCAATCTCATTGAGCAAGTTCCTCGGCGAAACCATAAAAAACACAGTCATTATCGGGCTTGCAAAGCAAGAACCGATAATCTCAGCCGAATCAAAAAAAGAAAAGTCATCCCTAAAATTTTTCAAGGCATCTTCGAATTAAATTTTTATTATATATCAAATAATGTTTTGAGCCCAAACTTCATTATTCTCCGTTACAAGTAATATATGCAACAAATGAATCCAACATTAAAGGACTTTGCTATTGCAAAGTCCTTTAATGCCCGCCTTAAGGCGGAGGCATCATAAGCTTTTGATTGAGCTCAAAAGCTTATGATGTATGATGATTTTGTTAATACAATCACTTTTTGAATGTCAATACAACAAAGTTGTCGTCATCATTCAATAAAGGCGCTGCTTCGGCAGGGGTATATTGAATGCGGTTGCAAAATCCACCCATATCTTTATATCCCTCACCACAGCCATTGGCAGAACTTATGCAAACTCCGTCTTTTCCTAAATAACCATCACCACAGCCTTTGGATTCGGAAACGCAAAGATTATCTTTTAAGTAGAAGCCTGCTCCGCAACCTTCGCCATCTTCACGTGCAACGCATTCATCTCCGACTTGTTTTTCCCCATAACCGCACCCAAGATCTGCAGGGAAACAAGTTGCATAACCAAATTTATTCTTACCCTGAATATATCCTTCATCACATTCAGTAACACAAACTCCATCTTGTACAAATCCATTTTTACATTTGACGCATGTGCTTATATTACCATAGCAATCATCAGGTATACACTTAGATACAGGCCTTTTGTCAACATACCTATTGGATGGGGTAGTTAAAATAGTATATCCTTCGCCACAACTATCTACACATTTTCCATTTTTTGCTGTTTTTCCGTTCATACATTCATCACAAAACCCAGTTCCATGTGTTGTTGAATAACTCGAACAATTATTATCCCAACAAGCATATTTATTCTCATATTGGTCATACTTCAACACTTCTCCGTTAGGACAAGGATCTGATAAAGGTGTGCATTTTCCATAGAGATTTTTATACTGTATATCACATTTATAACAAATATCCAGACTTCTTCCAGTTGTACTCAAACAACCTGTCGGTAGTTGTTGACAAGTACCATTATCATGAAAACCATACCCAACTTCACATTTAGTACATTTTCCATTATCACAAGTATTACAGCTATCCCCATACATTGCCTTGCAGTTTATGCAGGAACCGTTTTTGAGTGTGAATCCTTCTTCACAGCTTGTACATTTATCACCTGAACAAGTTTTGCACTGCTGAGATGATGTTATTGTACAAGCTTTACAACCATCTGGTGTATTTTCGTATCCAGAATTACAACCACTACATACTCCGCTTGAATTGTATCCTTTGCAATTTGGATCCGGATTCTCAGGCTTGCATGTCCAACCATCAGGAACTAAACCATCTTTACATGAAGTGCATGTACTAGAATTACATGTTAAACAATTTGAATTGTGTAAATTGGAACAAGTCATGCACATTCCCGGTCCAACACCATAACCATCAGCGCATGATGTACAAAATTGTCCATCAGAACTGCAAGATAAACAAGGATAATCACAATTCCCAGCCTGCGATTTGTAAATTACCCCAAAACACAAAACTGCCACACTTGCAATCAAAATTATTTTCTTCATCTTTTACTTCCTTTTCTAAAATTATTCCACTTAAGCACAAAAGAAAAATCGCCTCATAAAGGGAGACTGGAAGTTGCGAACTATTTATTCGTAAAGCCATGCTTTCTTATCTAATCACCTTCCAGCCATACATGTATGACTGAAAATAAAACTATCCCTATAAAAGGACAAATCTGTCTGAGGTTTTGGTACCTCCGAGCCTTTTATGCTCTGATTTCAAGCTAGCATAATTTTTTTTATTTGTAAAGATGAAAAGAAATATTTTTAATTATCATCATTATCCGAATTGGCGGAATTTTCTTCCACTTCCACGCTTTCGCTTATCGTCGGTTTGAGCGGAACATCTTGGTCTTTGGCATTAACAGCCAAGGGCGCAACTTCAACATCAGGGCTATCTTCATCAGGGGCAAAATCATATTTCGGCTGAGTTATGGTTTCCGTAACTTGCGCATCAATCTCTTGAAATCCGTCGTTTTGCGCCAAAACCGCAATGGTTGATAAAAAACTGAGTAAAATAACGGCAAATTTTTGCATATTTTTTCTCCCTTCTTTCAAGGATATATGCACTTATTTTTGAAAATAAACAGGCCTAAAGTTTTACTTTATGTTCAAAAATTTTTTCAAATTCAGCAAGTTTTTCAAGGCATCGGCGCGCCCCAACTCATACATTGATTTCAGCTTTTCTTTGTCTTTTTCCATGCGTCCGATTTTCAAAAATTTGCTCGGCCTGATTAAAAAGATTTCGCCGTTTTTTGATGCCGTTTCAATATCATAAAGTTCGGCATTATAATTGTTGTGCCTTAACACCAGCGCTTTCACAAAATTCGGATATTTGCGATAAACGATTTTTGCCAGCCACGCCAGCGGATTCGGCTTTTTTTCATATCCCGAGGGACGAGTTTCCACCACCACGCATTTTTCATAACCGGCTTTTTGGAATTTGCGCAAAGGAATGCTGTCGGCAATACCGCCGTCAAGATACTTTTTGCCGTCAAACTCAACAATTTGCGAAACCAAAGGCATTGAGGCGGAAGCGCGCAAAACATCCATCTGTTTTTTCATGTCTTTTATTTCAATTATTTCGCCCTCACCGCTTTCAAGATTACTGCACACGGCATAAAACTTGGTTTTAGCCTTTTTAAAAGCCTCATAATCAAACGGCACAAGCTTATCCGGCAAATCGCAATAACAAAATTTTTTTCCGACCAAATCGCCGGTTGTTATCAACGAATAAAAACTCATATAGCGCTTATCGGAAGCATATTTTAAGGTATAACCGATATTTCTGCCCTTTTGTTTGGCAACGTATGAACCACCGTGAATAGCGCCGGCGGAAACACCGACAACTCCGTCAAAAGTAATGCCTTTTTCCATAAAAACATCCAGAACGCCGGCAACATATATGGCGCGATGGGCTCCGCCTTCCAAAACTAACCCTGTTTTCATCATTGACCACACGTAATCAGATAGTTATCGGGAAAATTCTGAATTTCAAAAAATGTCAGCTTTGTCTTTTTTGCTTTGGCATCTTTACGGCAATATCCGCTTTTTACGCGCCCTTTATTATATAAAATTTTGCCGATTAAATTGCCCTGATCATCATAAATTTCCGAACTTCCGTGCAGAACTCCGTCTTTATTGTTGGCAAAAATCTTGAGTTGGCGATTTTTGTGATAAAGCTTGTATTGACCGTTCAAAACCCCCATATCATAATATGCTCGGCGAAACAGCGCACCTTTTTCATCAAACTCGGTTTGCAAGCCGTTGCGATAGCCGTTTTTCAAGTTTTCAAGCGACTTGGTCATGCCGTTTTCGTCCTTAATGGCAACTTTTCCGGTTATCGGTTTGCCGGCTTCATCAACGCAATATTGCAAATTATCTTGCATAGAGCAATTAACCGCTTTGTTTTCATCCTTGGCATTTGCTGTTTCAAGCGCTAAAAAAGCGCAAGCAAAAACAATCAAAAATTTTTTCATAAAACACCTCTCTTGTTTGTTTTTCGTCAGTCTAGAAAAAAAACTTTCGCAAGTCAACAGTTTATTATTTATAAAAAAAACATTTTTCTTATTTTTGTTGATTTTAAATATAATCTCCTTATATTATGACGATATAAATGAGGTAATTATGTTTGACTTTCACGCTGAAAATATAAGAAATGAGCCGTCTTCGTTAGCTATCTTTCTGCACGGATACAACGGCACGATTGAAGACCATGCTTATATAATAAATCACTTGAAAAAACACCTTTCAAACAGCATCCTTATTATCCCCGAAGCGCCGGAAATTTGTGATAAAAATGCCAACAAAAGACAGTGGTTCGGCTTGAAAAAATATGATGCCGATGATTTGCGCTATCAGAAAGACACCCCGACAGAACAGATTTTTGAAATTTATAACCGCGCATCAGCTGAAATATCTGCCCGATCCGCTGAAATAAATGATTTTGTCGCGCAAATGCAACAAAAATATCAAATCAGCGCAAAAAATACTTTTCTCATCGGCTTTTCGCAAGGTGCAATGCTTGCCTTATATTCCGGTATCAGCGCCTCAAAAACATACGGCGGAATCTTTATGCTGTCCGGACTTGTTGCCGGTGTGGATGAATTATCAAAAAACATAAATTCCAAACCTTCGATATATCTTTTTCACGGTCAAAAAGACGCAAAAGTTCAATACAAAACCTTATCTTCAACATCTCTTTGGCTGAAAGAGCACGGCATTGATTTTCATACTTTCATTTATCCCGAACTGGCGCACAAAGTCATTGAAGATGAAATTATAAAAATATCTGAGATAATAAAACAAAAAACGGCCGAGAAATAATCCCCGACCGCCTTTATTTGATATTTTATTTATCATAATATTCAAATGCCGTATAGCATGCGCATATGCCGACCACAATTTCCAAAATAGCCACCAACAGCGGAGCATAACCGAACAAAAACGTCAACAGGTTGAAGTCAAAAGCACCGACCAAGCCCCAGTTAAAACCGCCGATAATGGTCAACCACAACGCCAATTTTCTTAAAATTTCCATTTTTTTCTCCTATTTTATTGAAACTTACACGTCTCTATACATAATTATGTTATTTGGAATTTAAACTCCTTATTAAGAAATTTTGTGTATTTTTAACCCAAAGCTTGCTTTTTTAAGAATATTATGCTATAATTCTTTAGTTTTATAAAAAGGAGATTTTTTATGATTTTACTGATTGCCAAATTATCGGCTTTACTGGCTTTATTAGCGGTTTATGCCAACAATATTTTCCGCAGTGACAGTCCTCTGTTTGCGTTTTTTTATCAGCCTAATTTTATCATTATGCTGGTAATTTTGTTCATCATCGGCACATTTTTCAAGATTATAAAAACCGTGTTCACGCTGGCATTGATTGCCGGAATCGGCTATTACGGATATCTTTACTTCACCGGCAAATCGCCTTTGGAAGCCTATGCCGAAAAAACCATGACTAAGGAAGAAATAAAAGACAAATGCGGAGAAGGCTCTACCTGGTATGATCGCTTGGCAAATCAATGCTATGGGCGCTATATGGAGGATAAAATCCGTGAATAAAAAGCTTGCAACGGTGATTGCCACCTATTTTGGTTTCGGACTTTCGCCGAAAGCACCCGGAACGGTAGGTTCTTTGGCTACATTACCGCTTGCTTTTGCCGTGTGCTGTTATTTCGGGTTGACCGGTTTGCTGATTGCGGTGTTCATCAGCATTGTAATCGGCATTCCGGCAACCTCCGCTTTAATAGACGGGCAGGAAGATAAAGACCCTAAACGAGTCGTGATTGATGAAGTTGCCGGTCAGCTTTTGACTTTTGTTTTTATGAGTGGAATTTTATACCATAATTTCAACGCTTGGTGGATATATCTCACCGGCTTTGCGTTGTTTCGCTTTTTTGATATTTGCAAAATGGGGCCGGTAAAGTTTTTTGATTCCAAAGTCAAGAACGCTTACGGCGTAATGTTTGATGATGTTTGCGCCGGACTTATGGCCGCCGTTTTATTATGGCTCATAGCTTATGGCGTAAAAACTTACTTTTAATTGCATCAAATGCACTTTTCACCACCTTTTGCCGGACAGTTTCTCATTTTGCTAAAATTTTTTGCATTTTTTTGTGATTTTTTGCGTTTTTCTGCCAAAAAACACTAGACAAAATATTTTTTATGTGATATGATAGGCTATAAACATTAAAACAGTTGGAGAAAGAAGATGGTAGGTTTCTGGGAAAAATATGGATTAGAAGGCAAAGGTAATAGTTCAAAACCTAAAAAAGAGCAAACAGATGAACAACTAACTCCGGCTAAGACAAAAAACAACAGTGATGATAAAGATAAAAGTGATAAAAAGCGTCGCACCACCAATGACTTAAGTGAGCTTGCTGAAATTTTAGAAGAAGCAAAAAACAAAACCGATACTCCAAAAGCAGAAAAAGGAGAAAGTGAAATGGCTGATGTTAATAATGATGAAAGAGGACTTGTTGTCGTTAATAATGGTAATAAAAAAGGTAATGAAACAGCCATCACCGATGAAATGGAGGTAAATCTTACCTCTCTTGAAGTCAAAGCGTGCGCTTTGGCAGGAATAGATTTGAAAGATTTTATAGGTAAAAGCAAAGATGAGATAAAAGCAATTTGGGAGAAAAAAGATTATTTTATTGATGGTGATAGAATTCTCTACAAAGGTAAACCCGTAGAACAATCAGAAATAAATGCGGCTATTTTGAAACATATAATAACCCCGCTCCATCCTGATAAAAACATCATTGGAGATAAAAATAAATCAACAAAATTATTCCAAAATATACATAGTGTGCTTACGAAAGGTGGAAAATTTAAATTACGTCAAACCACTGAAGAATATCCAAATATAGATGGAATATTAAAAAAACCATTATCTCTTGAAAACAAAAAAAATAAAAACACTGAGTTGGCTGTTATTCCAAAGACTGAAATAGTCAAATACAAAGATGAGCAAGATACCCCTCCTCAGCCGACACCGGCAGAGCATACCGACATGCACTGGATTGATGAAAAAATCCGTGACTATACTAAGATGAAAGAGGATGGTAAGGCCGCCATCAAGGAGTTCAACGGAGATAAAACCGCCGGAACTTTCACGGCTGAGATTGATAACGGCACGGTTACATACACTTCGCCAAACGATGTCAGCGTTACCAAGGACTCTTCATACAAAGTTTTTGATACCATGATGAAAGAGCCGTCAAACGCCGGAAAAGCCGTTCGCCTTCCTGAAGATGCAACTGCGGAATTTAGAACAAATTTGTTTGTTGCCGCCGTATTAAACGGTCATAAAGTTAACGGCGCTGAAGGTTTTGAACTTGATGAGGCAACCTTGGCAAAGATCAACTTAGAGGATAAACAAATAGCTCAAGTTCGGGCCGCATTGTCAAAGCAAGAAAAAGCACCTGCGGAAAAGACCACACAAGAAAAGCCGGCAGAGGAAAAGCCTTCTGAAAAGGTTACTGAAAATGAACCTTTACCGGGACCATATAATCCGGCGCAGCACAGAATCAATCATGTCCTTGAGCGCAAAAATATGCTTGCTGCTTTGGCTAAAGGTACAGCAGAAAACGTTAAACCCGTCAACCCTGACAAAGCTACCTTTATCTTTAAGAACGCACAAAACCCTATGAACAAAGGAGGCCGCGATGAGTAGCATGGACGAAGGTTTTGCTTTTTATTACTACTTAAAAAGTAAATATCCGGATGATTATCTTAAATTTACGGATGACAAAGTTTCAGAAGATGTTAAAAACAGCATCATCAGCAAGCATGCCCGTGAATTTGATATTTGGAAAGAGGTTCCGTATGACGTTTTGTTGCACTGGAACGGAAATCCTCCTGAAGAAATAATGGTTGCCGCCTCACAAGGCAATTATCGCAAACTTCAGCTTGATCCGTATTATATCAAAGAATCTGAAGATACTTATTCCACATCTTACGAGTCTTTTGCTCCTGAGCCTGAACAGATTATGGCAACAGTTGCTTTTGCAACGGCAATTGAGCGCGGTTATTCGCAGCAAGCATCATTGGCTTTGGCTCAAGAAAGTATGTTTCGTGAGCTTCTTGCCGACAAGGCTCGCAACAACACCATGACGGCCGAAGAAAAAGAAATTTGGCGCAAGAGCCGTGAAAAGACTCGTGATATCATCAGAAAAGATTGGGCAGAAAACAGTCCGGAAAAATTGCTCGTACATATTTTTTCCAAATATAATCGCGGAAAGATTTCTGCCGCCGAACTCAGCGATACCACCCGCGAATTGATGAGCAGAATTGAGGCATCAGGTCGCCATGAAGCTTTGCTTGAACACCTTTCAAACCCAATGGTACAAAAACGTTTAGCCAGATTTGATGGTGAAGTTTTAGATGCTTTATCGCAAACAATTCTCTCAAATATCAAACTCTCGGAAGAGCAATCTCAAGCAATTCAGTCGCATATTGCCGGAAGAAATATCTCTCGTGCAAAACGCGAAATGCTCAATCATACGCCTGATAACTTAACCTCAAAACAGCGTATTAACAACATTCCGAGCAGTTTAGTAAATGAGCGCACGATTTAATCGTCAAGTTCTTCGCGATTGCTACGATTGATATTCATACAAAGAATTATTCCGAAACTCGCCATAACCGAGATCATTACCGTTCCGCCGTATGAAATGAGCGGAAACGGAACGCCGACAACCGGCAACAAACCCATAACCATTGCCGTGTTGATGAACACATACAAAAAGAAATTTGTATTCAGCCCGATAATCACCAATTTTGCAAAATAGCTGTTTGTGCGAAAGGCAAACGCATATCCCATAATTATTATCAGCAAATTAAGCACCAACAATAAAGAGCTTCCGATTAATCCGAACTCTTCAGAAAACATCGTAAAAATAAAATCCGTGTGCTTTTCAGGCAAAAAATTCAAGTGTGTTTGCGTACCGTTCAAAAAGCCTTTACCGAAAATTCCGCCGGAACCGAAAGCTATTTTTGATTGAATAATATGATAACCGGCGCCCAATGGGTCACGTTCCGGATTCAAAAAAGTCAAAACGCGTTCTTTTTGATAGTCATGCAAAAAATTCCAGATAATCGGCAATAATCCTCCCACAGTCGCAAGACCGAGAGCAAACTTCCACCATTGCACACCAACCGCAAAAAGCATAATTCCGGCTGTAAAAATAAGCATCAGTCCGGTTCCCAAATCAGGTTGCAAAACAATAAGCAGAACCGGCACAAATGCCATAATTGCCGGAATAATAAGCCCGCGAAAAGATTTTATGCCTTGCACGGTTGTCGCATCAAAATAGCGCGCCAAGCAAAGCACCAAACCGATTTTCATCAGCTCAGACGGTTGAATTTTGAAAAAACCGACATCAACCCAACGTTGCGCCCCCATTCCTATATGTCCGGTTATTTCCACCGCGACCAACAACAACAGCACTACAAAATAAAAAACATAAGCATATTTATAATAAAAGCGCATATTAACCATTGCCAGTCCCAGCATAATCACAAACGCCATTCCGAAGCGACACAAATGTTTCCACGCCCACGGATTCCAATTTCCGTTTCCGGCAGAATAAAGCGTCAAAGTTCCGATAAATGCCAGACAACAAATCAGCACAATATAAAGGAAATTAAGTTGCAAAAACTTATTCTTCAAATTATGGCTATGATTATTTCCGCTCAAATGACGCATATTTCCTCACTTTATATCCAAAATCAGGGCTTCTTTCAAGATTTTTCCGGCAATCGGCGCCGCAACACCCGAGCCTGAGGAGCCATGTTCCACCACAACGGCAACTGCATATTTCGGGTTATCAACCGGCGCAAATCCCACAAAAAGCGCATGATTACGCAAATTCCACGGCAACTTTGAATCGCTGATAACTCCGCCGGCCCGTTCTTTCATTGAAATACGGCGCACTTGCGTTGTGCCGGTTTTCCCGCCCATTTTAGCGCCGTTAACGTTAATTTTGGCACGCGAGGCCGTTCCTCCGCGAGTATTCACAACTTCATACATTCCCTGCTTTACAATTTCAATGTTTCGCGTTGAAATATCAAGTCTTCTGATGTTTGCCAAGTCTTTTCCCGTCGGCTTAATAAATGTAGGCTTAACTTCATATCCCCCGTTCACAACTCGCGCAAGCATAGTTGCAAGCTGAATAGGAGTAACTAAAACATACCCCTGCCCGATTCCGGAATTTGCCGAATCTCCTTTGGTCCAGCTTGTGCCGTATTTTGCATACTTCCAATCAGTGCTTGGTATAAGACCGCCTTTTTCATTATCCAACCCGACATTAAGCGCCTCGCTCATACCGAGTTTAACTGCCATTTCTTTAATTTTATCAATACCAACCCGCATAGCAACTTCATAGAAAAAAATATCGCAGGAATATTTCAAAGCCTCAACAACATTCAGGCTTCCGTGACCTGAATGCTTCCAACAGTGAAAACGGGTATTGCCGATTTCCATACCGCCGTTACAATAAATTCTGGTGGAAGGAGTAATTACTCCGGCTTCCAAAGCCGCCAATGCCACCACAATTTTGAAGGTTGAACCGGGAGAATATTGTCCGGAAACAGCCTTATTTATCAGCGGAGTGCGCTCATTATTCAAAAGTTCGTTCCAATTTTTATAGCTGATACCGTTTGTAAATAAATTAGGGTCAAATGACGGTGTTGAAACAAGCGCTAAAATTTCACCGGTATTCACATTCAAAACAACCGCCGCCCCGCTGTTATCGCCAAATGCCTCATAAGCAACTTTTTGCAATTGTGTATCCAAGGTTGTGGTTATATTTTCTCCTTGAACACCGGCATCACGTTCAATTTCATTCATCACACGCCCGAAAGCATTAACTTCCAACTTTATGGTTCCGCTAATTCCGCGCAAGCGCTCATCAAAATATTTTTCCAAACCTGATTTACCGAGCTTAAACCCCGGCACCATATAAAGCGGATTGCCGTTTTTTTCACTTTCCGAAACCGGACCGACATAGCCTAAGACATGGGCATAAATATTGCCGTAAGGATATTTTCTGCTCAGTCCTTCGCTGATTTCCAGACCTGCCAAATCAGAAGAATGCAACATCAGCTTTGAAACTTCCTGCCATGAAAGATTATTTTTCAACCTGACCGGAATAAAACGATATCTCTTATTGATTGATTGTTCTATTTTTTCTTTATCTTCATTACTTAACTCTATGATTTCACTGAATTTATCAACAACTCCCTGAATATCCGGAGCTTGCTCGGCAATCAGCATTGCCTGAAAATCCTGCTCGTTTTTTGCAATAATTTCCCCGTTTCGGTCATAAATAGCTCCGCGCGGAGAAAGCAAAAAACGCGTTGATATACGGTTTTCATCAGACATCGTTTTATATTTGCCGGCTTCAAAAACTTGAAGATAATACAGCCGACAGAGCAATACGACAAACATCAAAATATTGACTAAAATTATTATTGATACTCTACTGCCGAGAATGCGCTTTTTTTCAATGTTTCTATTCATTGATTCTCTCCGGCAGAAGGCAATTATTTTGCACAAAGTTATTGATATAAGCAATCAGCGGATAAAACATTATGGTAGAAAAAACATTCGGCATAATTGTTAAAAGGTTCAGAAAATGCCCGAAATAAAGAGCAAAAATCAGCCATTTCAAAAAGGCTAAACACGTAGCTATAAGCGCAAAAAACAACCAGTCCGTAACAAATGATGCCGGATGAAAATAGTGATAAATCTGATTTAAGACAAAGGCAAAAACCATCAGCAATAAACAGTTTATTCCCAGCGGAGTGGCGCAACAAACATCTGTCAATAATCCCAGCAAAAATGCCGAGATCGGACCAAACATATAAGGTCTTTTTTCAACCCAGTAATAGACGCAAATAACTCCTACCTGCGGGCGCAAACCGCTGAGTTCCAAAAAATTCAACGGCATACAAAACAAAATTACCAAAAGCATAGATAAAATCAAAGGAATTCTGTGCCTGAAAAAATGATACATAATTTCACTGAAATTATCATTCATTTTCATCATCCGTCAAATCACTGATATCAGAATCTTCGGCACTTAAGCCGTAGTCAATAATTCTGACATACTCCACCCTATCCAAATCAGATATTGTTTCAACATCTATTTCAGTTCCTCGAACCGAATTAACAAACCCTATCGGAAGTCCTGCCGGAAAAATACCTCCGACTCCGGATGTCACAACCAAATCACCTTCCTGAATATCGGCGGTTGATTTTGTAAAAATAAGCTGAGGAAGTTGAGTATTATTTCCGCTCAAAATGCCTCTCACACGATTTCGCTCAATTAAGACCGGAATTTTTGAGTTAATATCATTAAGCAATAAGACTTTGGCATATCTTTTTCCTACATGGTCAATGCGCCCGATAACGCTTTCCGAGGCCAACACCACCTGCCCTTTTTTCACTTTTGCATCACCGATATATATTATCAATGTGTGCGTAAAATCATCACCTGTTTCCGCAATAACTTTTGCACTTATATGCTTTGCCTCGGGAGGCGGAGAATAATTCAAAAGTTGAGAGAGCAACTCATTTTCAACTTGTAATGTATGCACCTTATTTTGCAAATAAAGCATTTGCTTATTTTCCTCTTTTAAGGCCTGATTATCGGCATAAACCCGTTGCATATCATAAACGTAAGTATAAGCCCTATGAATAACTCTGGCCGGAAATTCCAAAACATACATAACCGGACCAACAAATTCCAGACCGGCAGCATTGATCTTTCCGACAATGGCATTATCCGTTTTATTCAAGCCGATAAAAACTATTGAAAGAAACAAAAAGATAACAACAAATGATTTTTGCAAAAACCTACCAACAGCCTTAAATTTAATAAGCCGAAGAATATTAAAATTCATGCCGTTATCCCTTGTTTTTCAATTAAAAAAAAACAGACTTACCCTATACTTGACAAAGCACTTTTGAGGCGATTAACCTGATCAAGAGCCATACCGCAACCTTTGGCAACACAAGCAAGAGGCTCATCGGCAATAACAACCGGCAGTTCGGTTGCCTCGCGCAAAACCAAATCCAGATTTTTCAAGAGCGCTCCGCCACCTGTCAATACAATTCCCTTATCCACAATATCCGCCGCCAATTCCGGTGCGGTATTTTCCAAGGCGACTTTAACAGCTTCCACAATTTCCGATACCGGTTCTGTCAAACTTTCAGCAATCTGACGTTCCGTAACTTCAATTTCCTTAGGAACACCGTTAATAAGATCGCGCCCCTTAACTTCAACTTTGCGTCCGTCACCTTCTGCCGGAACACATGCCGAACCGATTTCTTTTTTAATTTTTTCGGCACTGCTTTCACCAATCAAGAGGTTGCGATTGCGACGAATATAGTTCACGATTGCGCTATCCATTTTATCACCGCCCGTTCTGATTGAGCGAGCATAAACAATACCGCCCAGCGACAAAACGGCAACTTCAGTTGTGCCACCGCCGATATCAACCACCATACTTCCGGCAGCTTCCGTCACCGGAAGTCCTGCACCTATGGCAGCAGCCATCGGCTCTTCAATCAACAAAACCTTGCGCGCACCGGCATATTCAGCCGATTCCTGAATCGCCTTGCGTTCAACAGCGGTTGAGCCGGACGGCACACAAATAACAATCAATGAAGTCACAAAAGTACGGCGATTATGCACTTTGCTGATAAAATATTTAATCATTTCTTCGGCAATTTCAAAATCAGCAATAACACCGTCTTTCAGCGGACGAATCGCCTGAATATTGCCCGGAGTACGTCCCAGCATTTGTTTTGCCTCATTTCCGACAGCCAAAACCTGCTTGCGCCCCTTATATTCTTCAATTGCCACAACCGAAGGTTCATTTAAGACGATTCCCTTACCGCGAACATAAACAAGTGTGTTTGCCGTACCCAAATCAATTGCCATATCGGCAGCAAACATACTCAACAATTTTCCAAACATATAAAATTCTCCAAAAAATTAAGACATTTTTAATTCTTTTTATATCCGCAAAAGATAATGTGCAAGTTTTAATAGAGTTTTTCACAAAACTTTATTTAATAATTTAAGTCGCTCATAATCTTGCGCACAAATTCCGCCTGTCCGGTATAAATTTCCTTAAACTCAATATCGGCTTTCAATTTGCTTTTCAGCCATGTTCTTTGCCGTTTAACATATTGTCTGGTATGCAATTTTGCAAGTTTTAAGGCGTCTTTCAAAGTTTTTTCACCTTTAATAAATTGCCCCAATTCCTGCACGCCCAAAGCCTTCATTGCCGGCATATCGTTGGAAAGGTTCAGTTCCAGCAAATCGGAAATTTCTTTTAATACGCCCAATTCATTAACCATTTTATCAAGGCGAGCTCGGCAACGAGCCTCAATTTCCTGAACATTAGGGAAAAACTTAATCACCAAAAAATTTGCTTCAGGCAGTTTTCTGACTTGCGGTACTTTATACCAATCAGACATTCTGCGTTTTGTTGCCTTATAAACTTCAACCGCGCGCATAATCCTGCTCTTGTCATTCGGTGCCAAGCGCTGAGCGCTGAAACTGTCTATTGTTTTAAGATAGTTATAGACCTCAGATAAGCCCTTTTGAGCATACATTTCTTTGACTTCCTTACGAATTTCGGGAGGAATCGGCGGAATCGGCGTCATTCCTTCAATCAGCGTTTCAACATACAATCCTGTACCGCCGACAACAATCGGAATTTTCTTTTCCTGCCAAGCCGAGCGAACTTCCCAAGCGCAAGCTTCAACCCATTCAACAACATTTCCGCGTTTATCGCAATCATAAACTTCAAACAGGCGGTGATCAACTTTTTTCTTGTCTTCATCGCTCGGAGCGGCTGAAATAATCGGAATACCTTTATAAATCTGCATAGAATCGCAATTTATAACCACTCCGTTAATTTTCAAAGCTAAGTCAATTGCCAACTGCGATTTACCGCACGCTGTCGGCCCCGTAATCACCACAACCGGATTTTTTATCATTTGCTTATTCCTCCATCGGACAGCCGGCTATCAGCTGTTCAAATTCTTGTTTTTTATGTTCGTAAAATTCCTGATTTTCACCTTTCAAACCCTGATATTTACGGGCAATAACATATTGCGGCAAAAGTTTTTTGATTTCAGCTATCGGCTTTGACCATTTGTCGGGACGAATCCTGATTTTTTTGCCTTCGCCGGCGGAAACGCGCGGAGTTATTTCGCCAGAGTCCGCATCTTCAAATTCCGTTAAAATCAAGCGTTCAAGCTCCAATCCGTTCGGAATCAGAAAATCTATCGGTTCGCCCGAGTTTATATAGTTGCGAATTTCAAAAATTGCATCGTCGCCCTGCCATTCAACAATTGAGCCGGCAAAAAGCCACTCACCGAGTGTTCTGGTATATTCATAATTTTGGCTGATATTGGTCAGTTTTCCGTCATGAAAGCCCAAGCAATAGCCTCTGTTTTGCAAGGCATATAATTCATCCATATACTTTGTATAATCCCAACTGTCAGGATTTTCATAATAATCATCAATAGCTTTGCGATATGCTCTTGCCACCGTCCCGGCATAATATTCGGTTTTGTTGCGCCCTTCTATTTTGAGCGAATCCATACCGATTCGCAATATATCATTCAGGCGCGGCATAAGACACATATCTTTTGAATTTAAGAGATATCCGCCGTGTTCATCTTCAACAACTTCATAATATTCGCCTTTTCTGAAATCTTCTTCCAGCAAAAATTCAAAAGCCTTGGCATTATCCTGATTGATTTCAATTTCTTTAATTGTGCCGTCTTTCAAGCGCAAATGCATTTTATAGTGCCAACGGCAACAGTGCGCGCATTTTCCTTTGTTTGCGCTTCTGTCCGCCATAAAATTAGAAATCAGGCAACGTCCGGAATAAGACATACACATTGCGCCGTGAACAAAGCATTCAAGCAAAATATCCGGACATTGTTTTCTTATTTCTTCCATTTCGGCAAAAGTAACCTCGCGCCCCAAAACGCACAAACTTGCGCCCATAGATTGCCAAAACTTAACCGTTTGCGCCGAGCAGATATTGGCTTGTGTTGAAACAAAACGCTTCAATTCCGGTGCATTTTGTTGCAGATAATAAAAGACTCCCGGATCGGCAATCAAAACCCCGTCCGGTTTCAACTCGCGCAAAGTTGCCACAAATTGAGGCAATTTTTGAGCCTCTTCATTATGGATATAAAGATTGAGCGTTAAATAGATTTTCTTGCCTTTAGAGTGCACAAAATCAATACCTTCTTTCAGCTCTTCCAAAGAAAATTTTGATTGCGTGCGCAAACTCATATCCGGCGTACCGGCATAAACCGCATCAGCGCCATACAAAATGGCGGTTTTAAGTTTAACCAGCGACCCTGCCGGCAACAAAAGCTCTGCTTTATTCAGCATTTTTCACCTCTACTTTGGTTGTTAAGGCTTCCAATTCTCCGAGTGGCGTTGATTTTATAAATATTTTCGCCACAAACGGAAGCCCCGTTTTTTCATCATTCAATATCCATAAATACGCCGGCTCATCGCGATTAAGCAAAAATCCGGCATCCGTATCTTCCAATATTTTCAATCTGATTTTGCATTTCATTGCTCTGCCCTTAAAATAAGGCGTAACAAGTTTTTCTTTTCCCAAATATTCGCTTGTCATTTTGGTATATTTTTTACTGTTAAAGGAGTATTGCTCAAAATCGCATTTTTTGCCATTTTTCACAAGAAGCGCCAGTTCTGCAAAAGTTGAGAGCAAGTCATTTGAAGTTTGATATTTCAAATCCGGCTCAATTTTTACCTCACGTTTAACGCCGTTTTTGGTGCTTATCCTATAAACAGGCATACCTTTATCATAAACAATTTCTTTTGTTCTGTGATTAAACGAATCCGTTTCATAAAAATAGTCTTGTGGATAAAAGCGCTTTTTATCATAAGTGCCGACAGCATGATATGTTGCCTTAAAAGGATAAAGCGTGCCGAATGTTCCACTCGTTTTCAGCGTGGTCTTAACATTATAATCTTTATCGTTGAAAAAAGAATACTCAAACGTTTCTTCGCATGCGTCAAAAATACCTATTTGAGTTTTGATATTGTGCAAAACACTAACCGCTTCAGCATTTTTACCGAAGCAAAAGACCAGCGTTGCAATCAAAAAAACAAAGCGCATATTTTAGCCATTCCTTAAACAATTTCCCCTAACATATCAGAAAAATTTTTATAATAAAGGAAAAAAATAAAGTAATGAGCAAAGTTTTGTTATTATACGGCGGATTTTCTGCCGAGCGCGAAGTCAGCATTTCTTCAAAAGACGACATTTCCGAGGCCTTAAAAAGCAAAGGTCATCAGGTAACGGAGCTTGACTTAACCGATGTTTGGAAACTTATTGAAACCATTAAAAAAGAACAGCCCGATGTTGTTTACAACGGTTTATACGGTAATTGGGGTGAAGACGGCGAGTTGCAAGGTTTTCTTGATATGCTTAAAATTCCCTACACTCATTCCGGCTTAAAAGCTTCCGTTTTGGGCATGAACAAGCATCTTTGCAAAATCATCGCCTCGCAAAACGGCGTCAAAACGGCTTCGGGAGAAGTTAAAACTTTTGCCGACTTTTTGCAAAACGGAACGAATATACCGTTTCCTTATGTGATAAAGCCGGTTGCCGACGGCTCAAGCGTCGGGGTATTTATTATCAACAGCCAAGATGATTTAAAAAATGTTTCCTATCCGTCGGCTGAAACGGAAGTTATAATTGAACGCTATATAAAGGGGCGCGAATTAACGGTTATGTGCTTAGAAGGAAAATCCTATGTCGTTACCGAACTAAAGCCGAAAACCGAATTTTATGATTATAAAGCAAAATATACCTCCGGCTACACCAAACATGTATTACCGGCTGAGATTCCGGAAGAAGTAAAACAAACCTGCTTAAAATATGCTCAAATTATGCATAAATCGCTGGGTTGCAACACTCTTTCGCGCTCGGACTTTCGCTATAATGAAGATGACGGAGTCGTTTTCCTTGAAATTAACACCGCGCCTGGAATGACCTCGCTTTCTTTAGTTCCGGAACAGGCAAAATATGCCGGCATTAATTTTGCCGATTTGTGCGATATCTTAGTTAAAAACGCCACATTCCGCAAAAGATAAAAGATTCTTTTCTATAAACAAAAAGTTCTGAAACCTGCCTTACGACAGTATTTCAGAACTTTTTTCATTGTTCAGCTCTTATTAGCATAATGTTGTACCTGATATAGAGCTATATACTTATTTCTAGGCTCGCAGAACTTACTCCTGCTCTCCCAGTTGGCATTCGGCAGATGCATAAGCTCCGAGCGGAACAAATCATCACTGTCCATTCCCGAGACACCGGCCCACTCGTCATGAAGATAAGCCTTGGCATAAGCCTGCACCGTCTCAACCGGAATCTGTGGCAACGAGTGGTGGTGCAAGAAGGAAAGCATCTTCTGGTTTTCCAGGCTCAAATCCTTGAACGAATCGATGTCCTCTTCGTTCTCAACTCCCAGATAGAGTTCATGTCCGAGGCTCATTGCCAGAAGTTCGCACAGCCTGTCCGACGGCATATACCCGTCTTGGAACTTTTCAAACATCTCAAGACGCGCCAGACCAATAGGTGTAAGCTTGGCGAACATCTTCTGCTCCAAAAGGGTAAAGTACTCGTCCGCGATATTTTCCCTTCTCTTGGTGAAGATACGATATCCGTTCGCATCCAATGCGGAAACCAATCCTGGATAGCCCGGATATTCCAAGATACCGACTTCCTGTCCGACATTCAGTTTGATACCCTTCAGATCCTTTTTGGCGATAGAGTATGTAACATCCTTGTCGCCAATTTGTGCACAGATAACGACCTTGTCGTTGATTTCGCGCACGCTCTTAATAATAATTTCCTTGTACATTTTTTTTGGGGTTTTAATTAATAATTTAAGTTAGTGATGAAAACATAGCACAACTTTTCAAAAGAATCAAGCATAAATTTCACTTTTGTCAAAAAAATCTTAAAATCGTTTTCGCCGGCTTACCACTCCGAACTCTCTGTTGAGAGTTCGCTTCCTCCGACGCCTACAAACAAAAAAACGCCCTTAAAAGAGCGTTTTTTTGTTTTTGATGGTAGGGCCGGAGAGAATGTATATTCCTAATTTTGCAAGCAGGCTTGCAAAATCAGTGCCTTTCGCGACGCAACGGCTCAAACTTCTTAAAATCGTTTTCGCCGGCTTACCGCTCCGAACTCTCTGTTGAGAGTTCGCTTCCTCCGACGCCTACAAACAAAAAAACGCCCTTAAAAGAGCGTTTTTTTTGTTTTGATGGTAGGGCCGGAGAGAATCGAACTCTCACTCCCGAGGGAACCAGATTTTGAGTCTGACGCGTCTACCAATTCCGCCACAACCCCATCGGTAAAATGCCTTATAAACTATTCTTTTTTATTCGTCAA
>JAZSBR010000045.1:0-33562 GCA_045602545.1 Alphaproteobacteria bacterium | reverse complement strand
GAACTCGGCCGTTAAACCTCTTATCGCCTATGGTACTTTGTCTTAAGACACGGGAGAGTCGGTAGCTGCCGGTTCTTCTAATTACTACTCCTTGTTTGTTGTTCTCTTTTTTTTCATGGATTTTTCCCCCGCCGTAGCCTCACCGCTCCGGCGGGTATCCTTTTTTAAAGTATTATGAAAAATTATCTTGTTACATCTGCTATGTTTTTTTGCTTGTTTTGCTGTAAATATACGGGTTTTTATCTTCTTTTATGAGAAGACGGATCATTTTTCAGAAAAGGAAAGTTAAGATGTTTTATATGAAAAATGAAAAAATCATAACGAGGGGGACTTTAGTCAGACGAGGTTATTTCCTCGAACAAGGTACTGATAACAATTCTTATTTACAAACCTGAAATTACCACATCAGAACCTGTGGCTCCTCGCAATGACAATTAAGGATACTTATGATACCTCCGCCTTAAGGCGGGAAAATAAAGGTCTTCTTTATCAAAAAGAAGGCCTTTATTATTTAATTTTTTGCAATTTTTACCTTCTAGCCGGCGGAATAAATTTTGCTGTTTTTGTAGTATTTAATTAAAATTTTTAAGCAAACACCAATAATAGCTGCCAGAGGAACAGCTATCAACATTCCCAAAAATCCCAATAACGTACCTCCGGCTAAAATGGCGAACATTACCCACACCGGATGAAGGCCGATGTTCTCGCCCACAAGTTTCGGAGTTAAAAAATTACCTTCAATGAATTGTCCGAGTGCAAACAATCCCACAACTTCAGCCAGCTCAACGCCGAATCCGTATTGGGTTAAAGCCAAAACTATTGCCGCCAAAAAGCCGGAAATGCTTCCGACATACGGAATAAAGGAAATCAATCCTGCTATAAAGCCGACAAGCAAGCCTAAATCAAGCCCGATTAAAAGCAATCCGCAAGAATAAAATGTGCCCAAAAATAAGCATACCACAAATTGTCCGCGCAAATATCCGGAGATGATTTTATTTATTTGCGCAAAAATCTCACTCAAGTCTTTTTGACGCTTTAATGGAACCAAATCCATAAATCCTGATGTAATTTTCGGCCAGTCACACAGCATATAAAACGCAACAATCGGAGAAATAAGCAATAACGACATTAAATTTATGAAAGCGAAACTTTCGTTAATTAAATTGTTCAACACTTTCCCGACGATTTTAAGCGAATCGGACGCGTGTTTTTGCAAAAAGTCTTCCATATTTGCCGATGAAAACAGAGCAAAACGTTCTTGCATATCTTGTAAATAAGGATTAAGGCGATGCACAAAATTTTGAACATAATGCGGAATTTTGATAATAAAATCAGCCAGTTGAGAAATAATGGCTCCACCAAGCAAAATAACAAGAGGCACAAATATAATCAAAATACACCCTAAAACCAAAAATGATGCCAAATTTCGCGAGAATTTGTGCGCGGTCAATCTGTTGACCAACGGGTTCAAAAAATATGCCGTTAAAATTCCGACAACAAAAGGCAATAGTATAGAACGCAAGGCATAAAGCAAAGCCAAGCAAATTATCAATGTTGCAAAAATAAATATGTGTCGCTGATTATTTGTTTCTGATTTTGTCATTTGATTTTACCTAACAATTATATAATTCCCCATGTTTTTATATGATAATCCGATTTCCGGCAAGGCATTGTATAAGTCTTCCAAAGAGCCTGTGTAATGCAAATCAAAATTAACTTTTCCGCCACCTAAGCTTTTAGTATCAATGGATTTAATGTTTTTCAAATCAAGCATTGCCTTGCTGGTATCAATCCAATCTTTCATGTTTTCATAAGTATAAACGGCACTGACAACCCCCGTATCGGCAACAGAACTTTGTTTTTTGGCGGAACGTTCCATATTTGAGATAAACATAACGCTCTTTTCAATAGCTTTATCAAAAATGTTTTCGCCTTCGGAATAAAGAACGCTAAAAGAATCTTCGGTTTTTGAACGTTCATTTTTTATGGTGACTTTTAAATCTTGATTAGGCAATGACTCGGCATAGACAACATAAATTCCGTCAGCTCCGTTTATTTGACTGATTTTATCATACAAAACCGAACTCATATAAAGAGCGTTTTCGCCGTCAAGCTCGTCAATTTGTTCAAAACGCGAATCAATTGTGCGTACCTGCAAAACACCGAATTTTATTAAACCTTTTGAAAGCCAACTCCTACGCCAATCATTTGAGCTCTCCCATAATTCAATGCGTCCGCCGTATTCACCGCGATATACCGGAATAACCAAAAGTTCGGATTCTTTGACATCAATCATATCATTTTCAGCCATATAATCTTTGAGCAGATCATCATTTATTTCCACAGATAACAGGGCTTTATATTTCGTCCCGCCGGCTTTTTCGTTTTCAACTCCGACAGACTGCACAAATTTTGAAATTTCATCATCACTGAGTTGATTAAGCAGTTCAACATTTTTTTCTTCGGTGTATTGGGAAGCTATTTGCAAGAATCCTTTTCTTTGCGCTTCTTTCATAGCCATTTCTTTTGCTTCAACCGAATTTTCGGCATCTGTATCAACCTCTATCTTGGCAATGTTATCAGACTTTGCAAAAGCCGTGCCGATAATGCTTAAAAAACACAAAACTAACCAAATTTTTTTCATTTTTACGCCTCATTAAATCTGCAATTTTTCATAACATATAATAAAACTGTATGAAAATCAAAACTTTTTCTAGACTTTTTGAACAATTCGTTGTTTATTATCAAAAACTTTTAAAAGATTAAAGGAAAAATAGATTATGATTGAAAGTAAATATATTAACAGCTTGATTGAAAAAGCTAAGAAAAATGTTAAAACAATAGTTCTTCCGGAAGGTGAGGATGAACGTGTATTGGTTGCGGCTCACTTGACTGCCGAAGCCGGCTTTGCAAAAATAATTATACTCGGCAACGAAAATGAGATAAAATCCTATTATGCCGGTAAAGGTTGGAATTTTAACGGGATTGAAGTTATTGAGCCGGAAAAATCCGAAAATTTAAGCGAATATACCGAGTTGCTCTATAATTTGCGCAAAGAAAAAGGTTTGAGCCATGAAGATGCTGCAAAATTGGCGCTCAATCATAATTATTTCGGCACGCTGATGATTAAATCCGGTCATGCCGACGGTATGGTATCAGGCGCAAACCACTCTACTGCCGACACGGTTCGTCCGGCTTTGCAGATTATTAAGTCTGCCAAAAAAGGCGGTAGCGTTTCGTCATTTTTCATCGTGCTTTCAAATAATGAGCCGTATATTTTATCTGATTGCGGAATCATTATTAACCCGACTGCGGAAGAATTGGCCGGAATAGCTTTGAATGCGGCTGAAACAGCCATCAAATTCGGAATTGAGCCGAATGTGGCAATGCTTTCTTTTTCAACCAAAGGTTCGGGCAAGGGCGATGAAGTTGAAAAAGTAAAACGTGCTACCGAAATTGCCTTGGAGGCATTGAAAACAGATGAATATAAAAATTTGGGAATTAAATTGGACGGTGAATTGCAGGCTGATGCCGCCGTCAGTGAAGTTGTGGCTGCCAAAAAAGCTCCGAACAGCTCGGTTGCAGGAAAAGCCAAAGTTTTGATTTTCCCGAACTTAGATGCCGGAAATATTGCTTATAAATTGTTGCAACGTTTAGGCGGTTGCGAAGCATACGGCCCGATTTTACAAGGCTTAAATGCTCCGGTTAATGATTTGTCGCGCGGTTGCTATGCCGAAGATATTGTCGGCGCAATTGCCATTACTTGCTTGCAAGCTGTTAAATAATTGAACTAAAAAAGGAATAAATAAAATGAAAAAAATTTTAGTAATTAATTGCGGATCTTCTTCATTAAAGTTTCAGCTTTATAATGTTGAAGCCGATAAATATGATGTTGTGGCAAAAGGAATTGCCGAAAGAATCGGAGAGAATAATTCGGTTCTTAAAATTCAATACGGCGACAGCCCTAAGCAAACTCATGATGTTGTTATGCCTACACATAGTGAAGCAATTAAGAGTGTATTTTCTTATCTGCTAAACGGCGCTTTGAACAGTATGGATGAACTTTCAGGCGTTGGACACCGCGTGGTTCAGGGCGGAGATATCTTTAAGGAATCTGTTCTCGTTACCGATAAGGTAATTGAGCAAATTGCCGGACTTTCCGATTTGGCACCTTTGCATAATCCGGCGCATGTTTTGGGTATTAAGGCCGTTAAAGAAATCTTGCCTAATATTCCGCAAGTTGTTGTTTTTGATACATCTTTTCATCAAACAATGAAACCGGAAGCATATCGCTATGCCATTCCGGAAGACCAATATACCAGAAACAAAATCCGTCGTTACGGTTTTCACGGAACTTCGCATAAATATGTGGCTGAGGAGTGTGCAAAACTTATCGGCAAGCGTGGCAAGATTATTACTTGCCACTTGGGCAACGGTGCTTCAATTTCCGCCATTGAAAACGGCAAATGTGTTGATACATCTATGGGATTTACTCCGCTTGCCGGAACAATTATGGGCACTCGCTCGGGTGATATTGACCCATATATTCCGCTTTATATCATGAAAAAAGATGGTTTAAGCGTTGATGAAGTCAACAATATGCTCAACAAACAAAGCGGAATGCTTGCATTGTGCGGGAAATCTGACAATCGTGATGTTGAAAACGGAATTTTTGACGGTGATGAAAAGTGCATTTTTGCAACCGATTGCTATGTTCACTCGCTTTTGAAAATCATCGGCGGATATATTGCCGTTTTGGGCGGTGTTGATGCGATTGTTTTCACGGCTGGCGTTGGCGAAAACGGTTGGGTTTTGCGCAAACAGCTTATTGAGCGCTTGGCATATTTAGGCATCAAGCTGGATGAAAAAAACAACCGTGTCCGTGGTGAAACTATTATGATTTCAACACCGGATTCAAAAGTAAAGGTTTATATCATTCCAACCGATGAAGAGTTGATGATTGCCAAAGACACAATGCGTGTTGCCGGCTTATAATTTTTATTGAATAATATACGTATGAAACCGCCCGCAAAAGGGCGGTTTTGCATTTTTTGCTTTACAAATTTTATTTTTTTTGATAGCATAAAAATTGAGCATAAAAGGCTCGGAGGTCTGATAGCCTCAATCAAGAGAGCTTGTTTGTCAAGCATTTTACCGACTTTATGGTCGGATGGCAGTAGAATAAAAGCTACTTTGTAGTTTCAATATATTGCACTATATCTCTTGAATAGTTATCAGCTTCCGACCTCCGTTCGGAGGTTTTTTCTTTTATGCCTTAAACGGAAAATTTTTAAGGGAAGGAAATAAATATGAATAAAAAACTATTTTTATTAACAAGCGTGGCGATGTTTTCGCTGAACATATCCGAGAGCTTGGCGGTTACTTGTAATTTTACACCCGACCCAAATAATGCAGGCAAATATAGTCTAGAGGTTAAAGGTGATTCAGGAGGAAATGTTTTTAGCCGTTGCGATAATGGTTTTCCTGATGATATATCTGGGTGGTCACAGGTTCGATCAAAAATAACTTCAGCAACTCTTGATAAAAATATTACCAGTATCGGAAATATGGCCTTTCTAAATGCCAGCAGTTTAACCAGCATTACGATTCCGGATTCGGTTACCAGTATCGGAGAGAGTGCCTTTGAGAGTGCCACAAGGTTAACCAGCATCACGATTCCGGATTCGGTTACCAGTATTGGAATTAGTGCCTTTGGATTTGCCGAAAGTTTAACCAGCATTAACTTTGGAGAAAACAGTCAACTTACCAGTATCGGATATGATGCCTTTACTCATGCCAAAAGTTTAACCAGCATCACGATTCCGGATTCGGTTACCAGTATCGGAGATCGGGCCTTTAAGAATGCCACCGGTTTGACCAGCATCACGATTCCGGAAGGTGTTACCAGTATCGGAAATAATGCCTTTCAAGGTGCCACCGGTTTAACCAGCATAACTTTACCGGGATCTTTAACGGAAGTAGGAGCTAAGCTTTTTCATAATATTACCGGCTTAACAGAAATAAATTGTGCGGGAACAGTTGCTCAGTGCGCTGCATTGAGAACACTTCTTGATACTAATGGCTATTTACCAGAAGACAGAACTTTTAATCGAGTAGAACCGGTTACAAAATGCAGCTCATACACCAGTAGCGGTTGCAACGCTTGTTATGCGGGTTATGCTTTCGGAAACAGCTCTTGCCACGCTTGCGGCACGGGAAAAAATTGCCATTGGGACGAAACAGGTGAAAAAGTAGTCTTCGACGGTTGCAAAGACAAATATTTAAGAAAAGAAAACGAGTGCGTTGCCGCTTCTCAAGGTTGCGGTGCAAATTTCCGCTTAAATGATGGCGAATGTGACCGCTTGCGTTATACCCCTGCCGAGGCGGCAAAAGTTCTGACCGATGACAACAACAATTCGGTGACGATTACGTTTAAGAAGTGATTATTGTCATTGCGAGGAGAACGAATGTTCGACGAAGCAATCTTCCACGTCGGTTTAAGGGCGGTGCTATGATTTTATAATAAACACTGGTTTTTATGTGTAAGATTGCCACGTCGCTTCGCTCCTCGCAATGACAGTGCCTTTTCTGTCATCCTTGGGGATTGCGTAGCAATCAACCGAGGATCTCTTTTAGGTTGGCTGAGATTATCGGTTCGCTTGACGCGCCCGATAATGACAGTATTCTGACGGCTTCGCCGAGGTGCTTGTGGCAAAAATATTGCCACATCGGGCATTTTCCCTCGTGATACTTAAATAATTACACTAATCTTGAGTTATCAATCGCCGCTTTAACAAACGAAACAAACAACGGATGCGGATCAAACGGTTTTGACTTTAGCTCCGGATGAAATTGTACGCCGACAAACCACGTGTTTTCAGGGCGCTCAACAATTTCAGGCAATCCGCCGTCAGGCGATGTTCCGACAATTTCCATACCGGCTTTTTGCAACATATCCTTATATTTGATATTAACTTCATAGCGATGTCTGTGACGTTCGGAAATCTTTTCGGCACCATAAATCTGCGCAACCAAAGAATTCGGCGCCAATACGCAATCATAAGCACCAAGGCGCATAGTTCCGCCCAAATCGCCGTCTTTGTGACGAATCTGCTTAGCGCCGTCTTTATCCCATTCGGTCATCAAACCGATTACCGGCTCGCAATTTTCATCCAATTCGGTGGTATTGGCATTCTTTATTCCGCACAAATTGCGCATGGTTTCAATAACTGCCATCTGCATACCGAAACAAATGCCTAAAAACGGAACATTGTTCTCTCTGGCATATTGAATGGCATTTATCATGCCTTGAGTGCCACGTAGTCCGAAACCGCCCGGAACCAAAATTGCACTGACATCTTTTAATATTGAAGCAGCATCACTAGTTTCAAGCTGTTCGGAATCAATCCATTTTATTTTAACTTTATAATGGTTGGCAATTCCGCCGTGAATCAGTGCCTCGTGCAAAGATTTATAAGCCTCCAGAAGCATCATATATTTGCCGACAACCGCAATTCTGACTTCTCCTTCCGGTGATTTTAAGATGTCAACAATATTCTGCCATTTACTCAAATCAGTAGGCTTATCATAAGGCAAGCCGAAGTGTTTGCAAACCTGTCTGTCCATACCCTCAGCCGAATAAGCGAGCGGAACCTGATATATGCTTGCGGCATCTTTGGCAGTGATAACATTTTCTTCCTTAATGTTGCAAAACAGCGCCAGCTTTTTCTTTTCATTTTCCGGAATGTCAATTTGTGTGCGACAAAGAATCATATCAGGCTGAATCCCATATTCCTGAAGCTTTTTAACCGAATGTTGCGTAGGTTTTGTCTTCAACTCTCCGGCAGTTGGGATAAACGGCAAAAGCGTAACATGAATAAACATTGTGCGCTCGCGCCCTAATTCATAAGCAACCTGACGAATCGTTTCCAAATAAGGTTGCCCCTCAATATCACCAACGGTTCCGCCGATTTCGCACAAAACAAAATCTTCATCACTGATATCTGATAAAATAAATTCCTTAATCTCGTTTGTAACGTGCGGAATAACCTGAATGGTTGAGCCTAAGTAATACCCATGGCGCTCTTTTTCAATCACACGGGAATAAATTTTACCGGTGGTGACACTGTCGGTGCGTTTTGCCGGAACGCCGGAAAAACGTTCATAATGCCCCAAATCCAAATCAGCTTCGGTGCCGTCATCTGTTACAAACACTTCACCGTGTTGGCAAGGGTTCATTGTTCCGGGGTCAACATTCAAATACGGATCAAGCTTGCGAAGACGAACCTTATAACCGCGTGCCTGCAAAATTGCCGCCAATGAGGCAGAAGCCAAGCCTTTTCCCAAAGACGAAACAACACCGCCGGTTATGAATATAAATTTAGCATTTGGATTTACATTGATTTCAGACATAATTTTCTTCCGTTAAATTGATATTTTTTTCTTTTATAAAAGCGACAAAGGCACTTCACCGAAAGCAAAGTGCCTTATGTTAAAAAATTATTTCATTGTTTATTCCTCAGCCGGAGCTTCATCTGCCGGAGCAGGGGCTTGCTCAACAGGTGCTGGAGCCGGAGCTTCATCAGCGACCGGAACGGCCGGTGCATTTTGTTCATCTGCAACCGGAACTTGCGTGCTTATCGGCGAAGGCTGAGCATCAACAATTGATGTGGCGCGAATTTCTTTGTGGCTGTAATAAATAGAAAGAGCTAAAGAAAGTGCAAAAAACAATGTTGCTAAAATTGCGGTAATACGCGTCAAAATATTGCCTTTACCGCGCGCACTTAAAAGACCGTTAACACTAGTGCTGCCGCCTAAACCGCTTAAAGCACCGCCGTTTGAACGTTGTAACAAAATTACGGCAACCAAAAAGATTGCAACAATAAGCTGTAAAACGAGTAAAACTGTTCCCATTATTTTTTTCCTTTCTATTTCAACTTAGGAGCATTTTTTGCTATTTCAATAAAGTCAGAAGCTTTAAGACTGGCACCGCCGATTAAAGCGCCGTCAACATCAGGCAATGACAAAAATTCTTTTGCATTGCTCGGCTTAACAGAACCGCCGTATAAAATGCGAATTTTTTCAGCTGTTGAACGACCGAGTTTTTTAGCCAAAGCTTTGCGAACATTGGCATGAACCTCTTCAACATCGGCAGAGGTAGGAGTTTTCCCGGTGCCGATTGCCCAAATAGGCTCATAAGCAATAACGGTATTTTTAGCTGTGGAATCATCCGGTACGGAACCGAAAATTTCATTTTGGCATACTTGAATTGTGCGACCGTTTTCACGTTCTTCCAAGGTTTCTCCGATGCAAATAACGGTTGTTAAACCGGCATTATGCGCGGCAATGGCTTTTTTAGCAATCAATTCATTGGATTCTAAATGATCAACACGACGTTCCGAGTGTCCGATAATCACATATTTACAACCCAAATCTGTAAGCATATAAGGGCTGATATCGCCGGTATGAGCGCCTTTGTCGGCAAAATGTACATCTTGCGCGCCCAAAGCAATTTTTGCTCCGCGCAAGCATTTTTTAACAGTTGCCAACAAAGTGAACGGAGGACAAACCAAAAATTCACAATCAAACTTATTTTCTTTAACTTTTGAAGCAATATCTTTTGCCAAAGTTGTGCCGTCTGCCGTCAGACAATTCATCTTCCAGTTACCGGCAATAAGTGTTTTACGTGCCATAATTAAAATTCCTTTCCTTAAAACTTGCTATTTATTAGCACATCAGAATTTATTTTTCCATAACAAAAAAAGACTTAATCACAAACAAAAAATCACTTAATTCGGCTAAATAAGTTATTTATTACCGTTTGGCGCTTTTTTATGATAGAATCTGTCATATAAGTGCGATGATTTGAGTATTTCATTACTCAAACGATTTTGATAAACCTCATACAATGTAGGTTCATTTTTTAATAAAGAACGTCCTAAACCGAATTTTGCTCCGTCAAATTCAATTCCGAGAGCATTCAAAATCGTCGGCGCCAAATCTATGGTTGACCAGATTTTATGCTCTTGCGGTATGGAATTTTTTGCCGGATTCAAAATAAAGTTGACTATCTTACGATTTTTATGCGTTGGATATATATTGTTATTGCCTGTTTCGGGGTGATCACCAACCACAACAACTGTTGTATTTTCGTAAAAATCTTGTTTTTGCAACCAACTTAAAAACTCAGAAGCCATTGAATCGGCACATTTTATTACATCACGTTTATCATCAAAAGTTTTTTCGCATTGTTTATCCAAATAAACATCAGGAGCATGCGTGTCAAGCGTTATCATAACAAACATGAACGGAGTTTTCTTTTCAGCAATTTCCGTCAACTCTTTTTTTACTGCCTCATAGTAGGTTCTGTCATTATAACCCCAAGACGTTCCTTTGTGATTTTGCAACTCAATGTCTTTTTCCATATCAGCTTTATCTTTCATGTGCTTAAATCCGTGAAGTTTGAAAAATTTTCGGGCACCGGCAAAATCTAAATCACTGGATCTCAAGGTATAATTTTCATAATCGTTTTCTTTTAAAATTTGCGGAAAACATTTGAGATGAGGCAAAAAATTCTTGATTTTATAAGGATTTATTCCTTTCGGCGTTCTATATGGAACTCCGCACATTGAAGACACCATTGATGCAATCGTATAATCTTGCATCGGCATCTGGAAAAAGTTTGGAAAATGTAATTCGTTTTTCTGATATTTGCTTAAATTCGGCAGTAAGTTGTCGCCTGTTAATTTGCTGTCGGCATAATCTGCTTCAATTGATTCGAGATAAAACAATATAAGATTGCGCTTTTTATCCGGAAACTTAAAATTTAAGTCCGCAGGATTAGCATATTCTGTTTCGTAAAGTTCTGTATAAACATTTTGATTTAATAAGTATTCAACCAGCTTTATTGACCAAACGGCATATCCTATCATACAAATTGCCGCTATATTAAGCCACAAGTTTTTTTTGATAAACCAACGGCAAATAAGTGTCATTATGCATGCCGGCACAAAGGCAAACAGAATATATTTTGTAACAATATAAGAGCCGATGGTGTCAAAATCATTTAGGGCGGCAATAATCATTTGTTCAACATACACATTACCCCATGTATAATTCGTATACAACACCAAAAATAATGCAATAAATCCGATATATAAAACTGCGATTGTAAATATGTCGGATAAGTATTTTAATAACTCTTTCACAATAACGTCCCTTTTTAATTATTCTTCCGATAATTGCAACAAGCGATTGCGCTCTTTTTTCAAATTTTCATATTTTTGATACAATTCATTAAAATTTCCCGGTTGATTTTTTATTGATGTGCTACATTCATTTATCTCGTTATCTAATTGTTTTAATTGAATAGATATCAAACAAGAGTTTATTTCTTTTCTGGCATCGGGAATACTCGGATTTTGTTTTTTTATCATATCAATTTGCCAAAGTTCTTTTATCTGAACAGGATAGTTCATCTTTAATTTTTCTTGCAAAACAGCACTTTCTTGCACCCCTTCTTCTTCATAAATATTCAGGATTTCGGTTAAGATTTTGGCCATTATCGAGGTTCCGAATTCAAAATCACTTAATCTTGAAGCAAAAGTTTCCGATAACTTAGGATATAATATTAAATTTGCGGCAATTTTTCTTAAAGCCATATCATCAAGCGGAGGTTTCTTCACAAAGTTATAAGTTTGTTGTTTTGATTTTTTCTGCTCTTTAATCGGTTTTTTATTTATTGTTTCCAAGCCGAATTCATCACGCAGGCGATTTTTCATTTCTTGAGTGTAATAACTGCGGATTTGCGCATCTTGAATTTTTGCAACTTCAGCTAAAGTATCTTTTTCTAAAAGCGCTTTTTCTTCAGGAGTTGTAATGGTTCTGTTCATTTTGCATTTATGCCACAATACATCAACAAGCGGTTTTGCCTTTTGCAAATATTGTTCAAAAGTTTCCGCTCCGGCATTATGCAACAATTCATCAGGATCTTTGTAGTTTTTCAAAAATATGTATTTCACCGAATATCCGGCTTTTAATATGGGCAAAACTCTGTCAATTGAACGAATTGCCGCTCTGATTCCGGCACTATCTCCGTCAAAACAAAGAATGGGAGTAGGGCACATTTTCCACGCTTCGGAAATTTGCTCTTCAGTTAATGCCGTACCGAGAGGAGCCACAGCATAAGAAAAACCGAAAGAATCAAGCGCGATAACATCCATATATCCTTCGCAAACAATCAACCGATTAGCTTTATGAGCAGGTTCTTGAGCGTTATTCATATTAAAAAGGATCCGGCGCTTATTAAAAATAGGCGTTTCCGGCGAATTTAGGTATTTCGGTTCACTCTTATCCATAATCCTGCCACCGAAGGCAATCGGGCGACCGCGCTTATCCATAATCGGAATCATAACTCTGTCATAAAAAAAGTCATAAGAATTGCGCTTGCCGTCATCGGAATTTGTTATAAGTCCGAGCTGTTCCAAATCTTTTGGATCTATACCTTTTGATGTCAGTTCGGCTTTTAAGGCACTGCCGTTAGGAGCATATCCTAAACGAAATTTTTTGATTGTCTCTTCACTTAATCCGCGTTTTCCTTTGAAATAAGCAAGCCCGAAAGCTCCTTCACTGAGCCTTAATTTTTTTTCATAAAAAGCAATGGCTAATTCCATAATTTCATAAAACGATTTACGTTTTTGTTGCTGTTCAATACTTTCTTTTGAAAGCGTAGGCACAACAACTCCGGCCTTATCTGCCAGTTTATGTACGGCATCCATAAAGCTCAAACCGTTGTTTTTCATTTCAAAAGAAAAAATATCGCCATGTTCACCGCAACCGAAACAATGATAATATCCTTGCGCCGTATTTACGGAAAAAGAAGG
Organism: Alphaproteobacteria bacterium; assembly: GCA_045602545.1. Classification (GTDB taxonomy): domain Bacteria; phylum Pseudomonadota; class Alphaproteobacteria; order RF32; family CAG-239; genus RUG410. The sequence goes on along the minus strand of JAZSBR010000045.1, from coordinate 20,681 downwards.
TGTTTTTTCGTTATGAAAAGGACACAGACCCACATAATCTCGCCCGCGTTTTATCAATTTCACCTTTGCGCCGACAACATCAGCTATCGACACGCGAGCCTTAATTTCTTCCAAAATATTTTGTAAGTCGTTTTTAGCCGGCATTATTATCCTAAAAGTTTTTTAATCACAGCAGACGCTGCTCCGAAATCCATTTGTCCGTTATATTGGCTTTTGAGTGCGCCCATGATTTTACCCATATCTTTTATGCTTGTGGCACCGGTAGACGCAATAACGGATTTAATTGCACTTTCAACTTCAGCTTCAGATAATTGCTTTGGCAAAAAGCGCATAATTACATCAATTTCACTTTGTTCTTTATCTGCTAAATCCTGACGATTTCCTTCAACATAAATCTTAATGGATTCGTTGCGTTGCTTAATCATTGTTTGCATCATGGACAACAAGTCGGCATCAGAAGCTTTTTCCAAACCTTTACCTCTGGCTTCAACATCTTTTTCTTTTTGACCGGCAATAATCAAACGAATTGCCGCAACCGTTGTCATATCTTTATTTTTCATTGCATTTTTAAGTTCATTTTGCAAATCATCTCTCAGCATTTTATATATCTCCTGTTATTTTGTTAAAATTTATCAATTTGTTCGCTCTTTCTGGCGTTCAAGTCAAAGCGTTTGCGTTTACCTTGATTTTTATCTGAAACTTTCGCGTCATTGTTTGCCAAAGCTTCTTCGGCACGTTGTGCTTGTTCTTCTTTGGAAAGAAACGAAATTTCCAATAATTTGGCATCATTATCCGTGCTTTCAATCAATATTCTGAATAAAGAACTGAAGTGAGCATCAATACTCGGAATGACCGGATTTTTTACCAATTCAACCAATGGTTCACCGCTAACGGTTGAAACAACCGCTTTAATCGGCGGAACATCAGATTTATAGTCTCCTTCATTTGCTATAACACCGTGAGCCTCAATATAGTGTTTGCCTTTTTTGGTAATGTGCTTTGTAGCTACTTCATTGAATTTCAAATCTCTGCCGTAGTAAATGCAGTCAATATTAAATTTATCATAAAAATATTGCATTCGCGGAATAATCCGCACAACATCATATCTGTCAAAATAGGCAATAAATGCCGATAAAATAAGTATGACAATCATTATTGCTCCGTTTACCATAAGCGGTGAAATGCGGATTCTTAAATGGCGGATAAGTTTATTTATTTCTTCGTTTGATGTATATTGTTCCGGAGCCGAATCAAACAGTCCTTTAGTGTCGCGATCAAGCATTTCAAACATCTTGCGGACATTTTCATTATCACTGTCAAATTCTGAAGCAGGACGAACTTTTTGTGTTTTAAATTTACGTTTTTCCGGTTCTGCTTCAAACAAATCTTTTGGAGTTACAGCCCAAATTTTACCGCATTCGGCACACTTAAACCTCTTACCGCTTTCCGGAATTTGCTTGGCATCTACTATATATACTGAATTACATCTCGGGCAACTTATTAACATTTTAACCTCTCAATGGAGTACTATATTCTAAAAATATTAAGAATAAAAGAAAAAAAATACTTTATTAAAAAAAATATTGATATATTCTATCCTAAATTATGTTTGGAGGGAATATGTCTGATAGCATAAATGAAAAACAACCTATTATATATATGCAAAACGTTTCCGTCGGTTATGAAGGAAATGAAGAGGTGCTGAGTAATGTCAGCATTGAGTTGGAGCAAGGATCGTTTACTTTTATTACCGGAAAGAGCGGTTCGGGCAAAACAACTTTGCTTAATACATTATACTTAACCAAAAAGCCGAGTAAAGGTGTTTTAAGAGTGTTTGGCAAAAATATCAATTTTTCAAATCGCGATGTTTTATCACTGTTGCGTCAGCGAGTCGGAGTTGTTTTCCAAGACTTCAGATTACTTGAGCATTTAAGTGTTTTTGATAACATAGCTTTGCCTTTGAGAGTAAGAGGTATGAATGAAAAAGAAATTTTCAGACGCGTATCTGAGCTTTTGAATTGGGTTGAACTCAGCGAATATATTTATAAAACATGCAATACTCTCTCCGGTGGTGAAAAACAACGTGTTGCCATTGCCAGAGCTGTTATCAACAGGCCGGATATTCTTTTTGCCGACGAGCCTACCGGTAGCGTGGATTCGGAAATTGCCGGTAAATTGATGCGCCTTTTTGTTGAATTAAATAAAGTCGGTACAACGGTTTTGATTGCAACTCACAATGAACAATTGACTACAACTTATAACTATCAACGCATTAACCTTTATAACGGCACGGCAAAATTGTATCCGGCTTTAGGGAGAGTATAAATGAAAAGAGATTTTGTAACCGGAAGACGCAAAGAAATTCCTCTTGATGATGAAGAAACTTCATTGTTTATGTATGTTTTGACATCTATTTATATGTATCTTTTTATTGTGGTGTTGGCAATTGTTATGGCGGTTAATGCCATGGCCACCAACTGGGAAAATGATATTATGGGAGCCTTAACGGTTCAAATTATTCCGGTTGAAGATGAAAATAAACACATAGACAGCGAAAAAACTCTGGAACAGCAAAACAAAGTTTTACAGTTTATGGAAAATGTTTCGGGGGTTAAATCTGTCAGAGTATTGAGTTCGGAAGACATTGAAAAGTTGATGACTCCGTGGCTCGGTAATAAAGTTGATATCTCGGAATTGCCGATTCCCGCACTTTTGGATGTGGGGCTTAAAGATGACGGAAGCATAAATTATGACGAAGTTACACGCGGATTAAAGCAAATTACGCCGAACGCTACCATTGATAACCATCGTTTGTGGCTTAACAGATTATTGAAGTTTGCATCTTCATTAAAAAATATGGCAATGCTTGTGTTGCTGATGGTTGCCGGTATTTGCGCCCTGTCAATTTATTATTCAACACGTACAAGTTTGTGGATTAACAGAGAATCGTTGGAAATTTTGCATGTTGTAGGAGCAACTGATCAATATATAGCAAAACAATATGCCTTCAATTATGCAAAAATAGGATTCTTTTCCGGAATTATGGGATTGTTGATTGCTATTCCTTGCATTATCTTGGTCGGAAAATACGGAATCTCAACCGGAAGCGGACTGATTAACGGAGCAAGACTTTCAGCTTTTGCTTGGGGTTTAATTATGATAACACCATTGTTTTCAAGCGGATATTCAATGATGACATCATATTTGACCGTCAGAAAATCATTGGAGAAACTCATCTAAATGTTGCGTATTTTGATAAGAATTGCCGATTTATTTATATTTGCCGGAATTATCTGGCTCTCGGGTTTTTGTCTTTTTAATCGCAAAATAAACAGTTATACTCCTGATTATACAACAAAAACCGATGCTATTGTTGCTTTAACGGGTGGAAAAAATCGTATTGCCGAAAGTATTGAAATTTTAAATAAAGGCTTATCAGACAAGCTTTTTATTTCGGGTGTTTCCGAAAAAGCAACCATAGAAGACATTCAACGTGCCGCAAATATAAAGGCTCTTGATGAATCAAAAATAACTTTGGGCAGAAAAGCGCATAACACAATAGAAAATGCCTCGGAAGCGTTTGAGTGGATAAAAAATAATAATGTGGATCATATCAGATTGGTGACCTCATATTATCATATTCCGCGCAGTCTTCAGGAATTTAAGCTTTACGGAATGCGTAAAAAAATTTTACCGCATCCGGTATATTCGCAAAATGTGCCTCATGATTGGTGGAAAAATTGGGGAACATTTAAGCTGATTGCTTCGGAATACAATAAATATGCGGTTGTTTATATTCGTAATATGTTTGTTTATTAAAGGAAAAAACTCATGATTTATATTCGTTCGTTATTGGCAAATATTTTTTATTATTCCAGTATTGTGTTTTTTTGTTTAGGGCAGTTGCCTGTTGCATTGTTACCGCAAAAATGCTCAATTTTTTATTGGGATAAAATAGCAATGCCGGCGTCTTTGTTTTGGATTAAGTTTTTCGCCGGTATGCGCTTTGAAATTCGCGGAAAAGAAAATATCAGAGCGCAAAATGCCATTTATGGTTGCAAGCACGAATCGGCTTTGGAAACATATTATTTCACACAATGCGTGCCGACAACAACCTATATTTTGAAGAAAGAACTTATTTTTATGCCGTTTTTCGGTTGGGCGCAATATTTTTACGGTATGATTCCGGTAAATCGCAAAGGCGGGGCAAGCGCTATGAAACATATGTTGGCTGAAGTTAAAAAGCGCACTGATACCGGTCGTCCGGTTGTGATTTTTCCGGAAGGAACGCGTTGCAAGCCGGGGACGACTAAGGGATATAAGTCAGGCATTATGTTTTTGGCTGAAAATTTGAATCTGCCGGTTATTCCGGTGGCAATCAATACCGGTATGTTTTGGGCAAAAAACTCTTTTTTACGTTATCCGGGAAAAGTTATTTTTGAATTTTTACCGGCAATAGAGGCCAAAGGAAAGACTAAAGAAGAGTTTATGAAAGAACTTGAAACAGCAATTGAAACAAAATGCGCCGAACTTAATAAAGAAACGGTTGAAAATTATCCTTATACGGCAAAAATGCTCGGTAAATAAACGGAGAAAATGATGCTGAAAAATATTTTTAATAAAATTAAGTCAATATTAAAAAAGGTATGTGTTTTTCTTGGTGCAATTGTTTTAATCGCCATACTTTGCGCCGTTTTCAGCTTTTATCGCAACGGGCAAAAGTTTGAAATATCCGATAATTCATATTTGGAAATTGATTTAAGCGAAGATTTTTCTGAAAATGCTCAAAGCTCTGTTATTGATGATATTATGGGTTATGAAAAGCCGAATTTTATGCAACTTTTAAGGAGTATTGAATTTGCGTCCGCAGACAACAAAATTAACGGAATAGTTCTTAAAACAGATGTCTTAAGCCTTGATTTGGCGCAAACTCAAAATTTGGCATCAACCTTGCAAAATTTCAAAAAATCAGGCAAAAAAATATATGTATATTCGCGTGGTTTCGGTAATTTAGGGCAGGGAAATCGTGAATATTATCTGGCAAGTTTTGCCGATGAAATATATATGCAACCGCATTCTTGGATTGGTTTTACCGGTATCAGCATTGAAGTTCCGTTTATAAAAAAAGCCCTTTCAAAAATAGGAATAGAGCCTGAATTTTATTCCAGATATGAATATAAAACAGCCATGGCTTTTGTGACAGATGATGCTATGAGCCAATATTATAAGCAGGAATTAAGCCAGCTTGCCAACGGCATAATGGATGAATTAAAAGAAAAAATAACCGAAAACCGAAAGGTTAAAGATATTGATGATATTTTAAATAATGCACCTGTCAGCGCTGAAGAGGGCTTAAAAGACGGCTTAATTGACGGTGTTATGTATAAAGAAGAATTTGATAACTTTTTGAAAAATAAGTTCTTTGATGAAAAAATTGAGGCTGTTGACTATGCTTTAAACTTCATGTCAAATCAGGGAAAGTTACCGACAATTGCCTTATTGACGCTTGACGGAGTTATAAATTCCGGAAAAGAGGAAGACGATATTTCGGGTGAACCGGCAATTTTTTCACAAACCGTTGCGGAGCAAATCAAAGAAATTTCAAAACTTGAGAATTTGCGCGCCGTAGTATTAAGAATAAACAGTCCGGGCGGAGAATATGCTGCTGCCGATGAAATATATTTTGCTTTACAGAATTTGAAAAAAATTCGCAAGGTTCCGATAATAGTATCACAAGGCGGATATGCGGCATCGGGCGGATATTTTATATCTCTTGCCGGCGATGTGATTATGGCAGAACCATTGACTATCACCGGTTCAATAGGTGTTTTCGGCGGAAAATTCGTAATTGCCGATTTATGGAAAAAGCTTGATATTGATATAGCAAGCATAAAGGTCGGAAACAATGCCGATATGCTCAGCTTTAATCATAAGTTTAATGCCAAAGAAAGAGAAATTTTTGAAAAATCACTGGATGATGTTTATCGTGATTTCACCTCTAAAGTTGAGCAAAATCGCAAATTGAAAAAGAATATAAATGAAATTGCCCGCGGAAGAATTTGGCTCGGTAAACAGGCGCTAGAACTCGGACTTGTTGATAAAATCGGAGGATATGGCGAAGCAATTATTGAAGCTCGAATTTCAGCAAATATTAAGCCCGGAGAAAAATTTAAGCTTGCCGAATTTCCGAAAGCAAAAGATTTCGGCGAAAAAATCAATGATTTGTTTAAGGCAAACAGAAAAATTGAAACTCAAAAAATTTTATATCAAAATGTTGATATTCCGTATTTAAGACTTTTCAAACGCATGCAATATGATACTGTGCTGTTGCCGTTTGAAATAAAAATGTAAGAAGGGAAAAGTAATGGCTGTTGATGAAAATACAGTAAGAAGGATTGCGTTTTTGGCGCGCCTTAAAGTGCATGAAGATAAACTTAATGCAACGAAAGATGAATTTAATAAAATTTTGGATTGGATGGCTGAACTTAATGAGGTTAATACCGATGATGTTGAACCTCTTATCAGCGTTAATGAACAAACTTTGCGTCTTCGTGACGACGAAGTTTCAGACGGTAATCAACGCGATGCCGTTTTGAAAAATGCGCCGTCTGCCGAGTTTGATTATTTTTCGGTGCCTAAGGTTGTGGAGTAAAAAATGAGCAATATTACTGATCTTACATTGGTTGAAACTCTTAACGGGTTAAAAAATAAAAGTTTTTCGGCAAAAGAGTTAACAGAGTCATATCTTGATAATATGCAAAAAGGCAAACGTTTTAATGCTTATGTTACCGAATGTGCCGATTTAGCCTTAGAGCAAGCAGAGGCATCAGATAAACGTTATGCAAACGGTACAAATCTTCCGCTTGACGGAATAGCCTTGGGAATTAAGGACTTATTCTGCACAAAAAATATTCGCACAACCGCTTGTTCTCATATTTTAGATAATTTTGTTCCGCAATATGAATCCACAGTTACGCAAAAGCTTTTGGATAACGGAGCCGTATTTTTGGGCAAGCTTAATTTAGATGAGTTTGCCATGGGCGGTTCAAATGAAACAAGTTATTTCGGACCGGTTATAAATCCTTGGAGCAAGGACAAAGATTTGGTCCCTGGCGGATCTTCAGGCGGTTCGGCTGCTGCTGTTGCCGCGCATTTATGTGTTGCCGCAACCGGTACGGATACCGGCGGTTCAATTCGTGAACCGGCGGCATTTTGCGGTTGTACGGGCATAAAGCCGACTTACGGACGTTGCTCGCGTTACGGCATAATTGCATTTGCTTCTTCGTTTGATCAGGCGGGACCTATTGCTCAAACGGTTGAAGATTGTGCGGTTTTGCTTTCATCAATGGCCGGATTTGATAAAAAAGATTCAACCTCCGTTGATATAGAAGTTCCGAATTATCAAAGCTTTTTGAATCAAGATATTAAAGGTTTGACCATCGGTTTGCCTAAAGAATATCGTTTGGACGGAATGAACCCTGAAATTGTGGCTTATTGGGATAAAACAGCCGAAATTTTGAAGGCTCGCGGGGCAAACGTTAAACAGATTAGTCTTCCGCATACAAAATATGCGTTGGCAACTTATTATATTTTGGCGCCGGCAGAAGCTTCATCTAATTTGGCGCGCTATGACGGAATACGTTTCGGTGAAAGACAAAACGGTGATTCGCTTGATGAACTTTATATCAATACCAGAACAAACGGCTTCGGTAACGAGGTAAAACGCAGAATTATGATAGGAACCTATGTTCTTTCGGCAGGTTATTATGACGCATATTACCTGAAAGCTCAAAAAATGCGTCGCTTAATTCAAAACGACTTCATAAACGCTTTCAAAGAATGTGATGTTATATTAACTCCGACTTCGCCGATTACGGCCTTCCCGATAGGTGATGAAAGCATGCTTAAAAATCCGATAAATATGTATTTGAACGATGTCTTCACCGTTTCGGTAAATTTGGCGGGATTACCGGCTTTGAGCCTACCGATAGGTCTTTCTAAGGAAGGATTGCCTTATGGTATGCAATTGATAGGAAAAGCCTTTGATGAGCAAACATTATTCAAAGTTGCCGAAAAAATTGAACAAGATGCCGGATTTGAGAGGAAATAAAAATGTCTGAATATATCATTGAAACAGAAAAAGGAAAATGGGAAGTCATTGTCGGCTTGGAAATCCACTGTCAGATTATTTCCAAATCAAAAATTTTCAGCGGAGCTTCAACCGAATTCGGTGATGACCCGAATGTTAACGTATCATTTATTGATGCCGGAATGCCTGGAATGTTGCCGACTTTGAATAAAGAATGCGTGCATCAGGCTGTTAAAACCGGTTTGGGATTAAATGCTAAAATCAATAAATATTCGGAATTTTCGCGCAAAAATTATTTTTATGCCGATTTGCCGAGCGGATATCAAATTACGCAATTTCGTTATCCGATAGTGGGTGAGGGCAGTATAAAAATTGATTTAGCGGACGGAAGCACCAAAAACATCGGTATTGAACGTATGCATATTGAACAAGATGCCGGAAAATCAATTCACGATTTAAGTCCGACCAAAAGCTTTATTGACTTTAATCGTGCCGGTGTCGGATTGATGGAAATTGTGACTAAACCTGATTTCAGAGCGCCGGAAGAAGCCGGAGCATTTTTACGCAAACTGCGTTCAATTCTGCGATATTTAGGCACTTGTGACGGCAATATGGATGAAGGTTCTATGCGTTGCGATGTTAATGTTTCGGTGCGTCCTTACGGCTCTGATGAGTTGCGCACACGTTGCGAAATGAAAAATGTCAACAGCGTTAAGTTTGTTATGCAGGCCATTGAGGTTGAAGCAAAAAGACATGTTGAAGTTTATGAAAACGGCGGAGATATAATTCAAGAAACACGTCAATTTGATCCGACAGCATGCCAGACAAAAGTTATGCGTAAAAAAGAATTTGCACATGATTATCGCTATTTTCCGGAGCCGGATTTGCCTCCGCTCGTGTTGTCAGATGAGTTCATTGAACACATAAAATCGGAAATGCCGGAACTTCCGGACGATAAAAAACACAGATTTATGCAAAACATGGGCTTAACCGCGTATGATGCCGATGTTATTTGCGAAAACAAAGAAGTTGCTGATTTCTTTGAAAAAGCGGCTGACGGACACGATGCCAAAAAAGTGGCAAATTGGCTGATGGGCGACTTTTTCTCAATGCTCAATAAAAAGAAACTTGATATTTCACAAAGCCCGATAGCTCCTGAAAATTTGGGTAAATTGGTTGATTTAATCAATAAAGAAGTTATTTCCGGAAAAATTGCTAAAGATGTTTTTGAAATTATGGCTGAAACAGGTGAAAATCCGGAAAAAATCGTTGAGGAAAAAGGTTTGAAGCAGGTTACGGACACCGGTGCTATTGAAAAAATCATTGATGATATCATAAAAGCAAATCCGGATAATGTTGCCGCCTATAAAAACGGTAAAACAAATCTGGCCGGTTGGTTTGTCGGACAAACAATGAAAATGTCGCAAGGAAAAGCCAACCCGGCTATTGTGAATAATTTAATCAAAGAAAAATTGGACTCTTAAACCATGTTGATGAATGACGACGAAAAAGAAAAGCAGAACAAGCACGCAAAATCACCATTAAAAAATGATGAGTGCGGAAGATTTTCCCGAAAAGGCAAGGGAGTAAATAAGCTTTTGCCGTATTATCCGTATTTTGATGATGCTTTTGTTGTTTTGTTTGTTTTGTTTTTGGTTGCCACTGATTTGCTTTTATTTGCCGGCTCCGGAAATATAGTAATTTTCAAAAATTCAATTTTTCCGATTCCGGAAATAATGCTTATTTTGGGCGCTTTTTTGGTCGTTATAACTGCTATTTTGGCGCTTTGTCACAAATATAGACAGGCAAAGTCCGGAGTTGCCGCAATTTTTGCTTTTGTGTTTTCTGTTGTGATGCATAACCAGTTTTCGCAACTAAACAGCAGTGTCGGCATAGGAATAAATTCTGTTTCATTATCCGTTATATTCGGGATTGTTTTGGCTTGCGGTGTATTTTGGGTTTATTTTCAAGAAAAAATTCTTTATAAAATTTTTCTAACCTTAATGCCGGTTATTTTATTTTTTAATGTTTGTTCAACACTGAGCAATAAAGAAGTGAATGAATTTATTACCACTAATGATACCTTAAATACCGACACATACGGTATTGATGAACGGTTGATTTACATTATATTGCCTAACTTTATTAACCATAATCAAATCAAATCTTGGGAAAATCCGGAAGCAAAACAAACCTATAAATTGGTTGACGAATTTTATCGCAAAAACAAATTTAAGGTTTTTAACAATGCTTATGTTGAAGACTACGATTATTTTGATAACTTGGTTATGTTTTTAAATCCTAAGGCTAAAAAAGACAATTTAGATAAATACATCTTGCAGACAAGACTGCTTTCAGGACACTGGAAATTTTCAAATTTAATTAATAACAACATAAATTTGAAGAATAATGAACTTTATGATTATCTCGGCTATCAGGGATATAATATATCGGCATATAAGTCCAGAAACATTGATATGTGCCGCAAAAATCATCAAATGAATGTTCAGCGCTGTGTTGAAAAGGTTAATCAGCCGACAAACATTTATGACATGGATTTGTCGCTGTTATCACGCACTAATATATTGTTCACCGAGTGGTTTTTCTCGCTTAAACTCAGTAAGCATATGCTTTCAACTTATGGACGACTGCTTCCTGATGATGCTCCGCAAATAAGTATTATGTATAATAACTTATATGTTGTTAATTCCATTAAATTTTTTGATATTTTGTTTGAAAATATAAAGGGAGATGAGGGAAAACAAGCATATTTCGTATATGCGGATATCCCGTCTGATATGTATATATACGACGAATTTTGCCACATAAAGCCGAAAAATGAATGGATGGACAGAGTAAATTTGCCGTGGGCTGAAAAAGATTATACCATTGAACGAAAAAATGCTTATTTACAACAATATCGCTGTTTATACGGCAAAATGCAACAATTTATGGATAAATTGGCGGAAAATAAACTGCTTTATGATACAAAAATTGTGTTTGCCGGTGCCTCAAATGTCAATGATTTTCAAACCAATCTCTCCGATGATTACAGCAAGCGATTTATAGACAATAATCTTGTCAGCATGGCTGTTTATGATAATAATAAAGCCAAATTTGAAGAGGATGACACCATTTGTCCGTTGCGCGATTTAATGACTAAAGAGCTTTTCGGAATCGGCAAATGCGGAAAAATAGAAAACATGCACGAACAAGCCGTAAATAATTTAAAATCATCGCTATATAATCTTAAAATTCAAGAAAATGCCGTTGACGGAATTGATTTTAATCAATGGTATGAACAATGGAAACGCAACAATGAATAAGCATGAAAATTGGGAAATATTCAAAAAAAACAAGCGTGCTTACATTTCCTTGATTTTGTTTTCATTGGTTTTTATCGTTTCTTTATTTTCTGAGTTAATTTCAAACGATAAACCGTTGATTATAAAATATAATAATCACTTTTATTTTCCGAGCATTGTGGAATATACCGATGAATTTTTCGGAGGAGATTTTCCTACATCTGCAGATTATTCGGATGCGTTGATTAAGGATAATATTCAAAAAAACGGTTGGATGATTATGCCGATTATTCCTTATTCGTTCAATACCGTTGACTATTATTTGGATACTCCGACACCATCGGCTCCGGATAAAAAACACCTACTCGGGACGGATGAAGAGGGGCGCGATGTTTTGGCGCGCGTTTTATATGGCATCAGGCTTTCGGTTATTTTTGCTTTTTTATTGACCTTAATTTCTTCATCAATCGGAATATTTATCGGAGCGGTGCAAGGTTATTTCGGAGGGAAAATTGACCTTATTTTTCAACGACTTATTGAAATTTGGGATTCGTTACCTCAACTGTTTATTTTGATTATTATTGCCAGCGTATTCTTGCCGACATTTTGGGGTATCTTGTTGATTTTGTTGCTTTTTTCTTGGACAGGATTAACTTCAATGGTGCGTGCGGAATTTTTGAGAACGCGTAATTTTGAGTATGTTAAAGCGGCAAAAGTGTTGGGAGTTAGTGATTTCAAAATAATGTTTCGCCATATTTTGCCGAATGCGCTGGTTACAACCGTAACGTTTGTGCCGTTTATTATGGCTGAGGCGATAACGGCTTTGAGTGCTTTGGATTTTTTAGGCCTCGGTTTATCGCAAGATTATCCGTCACTCGGCGATTTAGTGCGTCAGGGAAAAGATAATTTGCATGCTCCTTGGATAGGAATTACGATTTTTATAGTTTTATCAGCGCTTCTTTCAATGCTTATATTTATAGGCGAGGGGGTTCGTGATGTTTTTGATACAAGGAATACGCGCCGATGAAATTGTTGGAAATAAAAAATCTGAATGTGTTTTTTAAGACAGGAAATAATAAGGATTTTCAAGCGGTTAAAAATGTTTCCTTAAAGTTGGATGAAGGCGAAATTTTAGGTATTGTCGGAGAATCCGGCTCGGGAAAATCTGTTACTTCTCTTTCGATTTTAGGTTTGTTGCCATATCCAAAGGCATATCATGATGAAAAATCATCAATTATGTTTCAAAATCAAGAACTTATCGGAATGAATAATGTTGATTTTCAAAAAATCAGAGGGAATCAAATCAGTTTTATTTTTCAAGAGCCGATGTCTTCACTTAATCCGCTTCATAAAATCGGAAAGCAAATTGCCGAAGCAATAAAATTGCATCAAAATCTAACAAAAAGTCAGATAAATCAACGTGTTATTGAATTGCTTAAGTTGGTTAAAATTCCAAATCCGGAGCAGAAGGCTAAGGCTTATCCATTTGAACTTTCGGGAGGTCAGCGTCAAAGAGTAATGATTGCAATGGCTATTGCCAACAATCCGAAAATTTTGATTGCCGATGAGCCGACAACGGCGCTTGATGTGACGATTCAGGAACAAATTATCGAGCTTTTGTTGGAGCTGAAGCAAAAACTCAAAATGTCGGTTATTTTTATCAGTCATAATTTGCGCTTGGTACATAAAATCGCCGATAATATCGCGGTTATGCATCAGGGAAGGGTTGTTGAATACGGCTCTTCCGATGAAGTGTTTAATAACCCGCAAGATGATTATACTAAAACTTTAATTTATTCTTCTTTAATGTTGAATAAAAAGAAAAATATTAAAAATAATACCTTATTGAAATGTGAAAAAATCAAGGTTGAGTTTCCTATAAAGAAAAATATTTTCGGTAAGGTCATTCAAAAGCTTACGGCAGTAAATAATGTCAGCTTTGAATTAGAGCAGGGTGAAACACTGGGGATTGTCGGAGAGTCCGGCTCAGGCAAAACAACGCTTGCGTCTTCATTGGTCGGATTAAATAAATACAGCGGGAAAATATATATTAAAAACAACGGGATATTTGAAGAAGTTAATAATAAAAATTCCGATATTCAGATTGTTTTTCAAGACCCGTATAATTCATTAAACCCGCGGATGAAGGTGGGCGATATTATTACCGAAGGGTTGGACATTAAATATAAAGGTATTACAAAGCTTGAAAAGCAAGCTAAGTTGTTGGAAATACTACAAAGTACCGGTTTAGAGCCGAGTGTGGCGGAAAAATATCCGCATGAATTTTCCGGTGGACAAAGGCAACGCATAGCTTTAGCGCGTGCGTTGATTATCAGGCCGAAAATACTGGTTTTGGATGAGCCGACCTCGGCGCTTGATATGGCAATTCAGGTGCAAATCATTGAATTGTTGAAAAAACTGCAAGCAGAATTTAATCTTTCATACATTTTTATTTCGCATGATATGCACGCTGTTAGAGCAATGTCGCAAAAAATCATGGTGATGAAAGACGGAAAAGTTATTGAATCCGGTTCGGGGCAAGAAATTTTTAATCATCCGAAACATAATTACACTAAACAACTCATCACCGCCGCAATGATGGATAAATAATAAAATTATTTGGAAAATAATAATTTTTTAAGCTTTGGCGGATATAATAAATTTATAATAATCAACAGCTTAGTTTTAGTTTAAAATAAAAACAAATTATCCAAAACTATACATAATATACATTATGCGACAAATTTGTTAATATGAATGAGAAAATCACCTTTCAGGCTGTAAATTATAAAACAGCGTATCTTATGTGTCAAATTTGATGGTATAAATGAAAAACGAATTAGAAATGATTGAATATGATTTTTGTAAGTCTTCCCCTTTTATGCAATAAATTTGTTGACAGAAGTAAAAAAATAATTTTAAGATTTGATATATTAATAATCCTTCTGTTATTTCATAAGGCTCAGAATAATACAAATATATGAAAGATAATGAATGAAAAACGAATTTATTTTATCACAAATCAGAAATGCCGAGCAAAAATTTAAAGAAAATAATTATAAAGGTGATTCAGTAAAATCTTGTTTAGTTGAAAAATATGGGGATTTACCTATTTTACTCTCTGCCCCGCATGCTGTTAAGCAAATTCGCAACAACGAAATAAAAGCGCATGAATTTTATACAGGTGCTATTACAGAATGTCTGGCAAAACAAATTGGTTGTGCCTGCATTACAAAACAATACTTAATTGAAAATTGCTCAAACGATGACCCTAATACCAACAATGATTATTGCTCATATAAAACAGCCATCAACCAATTTCTACACGAGCATAAAATTAAATTATTCGTTGATATACATGGTCTTTCAAGTAAACGCGATAGCATTGTTGATATTTGTATTGATAATGGGAAAAATGTAAACGACATAACTCTTGTAACAAATTTACAAAAGCGAATCGAAGATAAGTTCGGAATTAACACCAGTTCATTTGATAAATATTTTCAAGCCTTTTCCGAAAATGTTATGAGTAAATGGGTTCATACTAATTTTAATATTTCAGCTATAGAACTTGAAATCAATGGTGCATATCGCTGGTTTGATGGCGATACTGAACAACAATCTCTTGATTTGTTTTTATGCCTTAAAGATTGGCTTAATAACATTTATTTTAGATAAGTTATTAGCGCAAAAACCAAAAGGGGCTTTGCCAAAAATAAGCCAAGCTCCCTACTCTTTTATTTTTAAAATGATTTTTTTAAGCTCTGTTGTTTACGGCAGGACCTCGCGTTTGTTGCATTGTTTTTTCATGCTCGGCATAGCGATCATACAACTCACGGCGCACATTGCGCAATAAATTTTCATCTTTAGGCGCTCTGTCAATGGCTGAAATCAGCTCGTCACCTTTACGACCTTTTAAAACAGACATCATCATATTGCGCTCGGTAGCGTCCATAACCATAAACAGATTAACAATAAGATTGTTCAAATAAACATTGCCTTCCAACGGAGGTTTTGAGCCGTATTTATCAGCCAAAAATTCGGCAAACTTTTGGCGTTTTGCCTCTTCTTCACGTTTTTTACCAAGCTCAATTTCATTATGTTTCAATACAGCCTTATGCCACATCTCAGTGCGTCCGTCAATGGTTAAGCCAAGGTTTTTATAGCTTTCCTGACGTTGCTCCGGATTAAGGCACTCTTCGCATTTCATGGTTGCTACACCTGTTTGCAACGAGCGTTTAAACAATTCGCAAAAAGTTGAATTAGCCTTCAAGAAAGGGCAATATTCGGGACAAATCTTATTTTTATCTTCCATTTTTTACCTCTAAAAAGCAGAATACAGAATAAAATTTATTTTTCAAGCAAAATTTTGTAACAGATTAAAAATATCGGCGGAAACACACCCTGCCCCGCCGATATTTACGCTAAAATAAAACTTTTATCAGTAGTTTTCTGCTCTTAATTCAAAATAGCTTTGCGGATGTGCGCAAACCGGACAAGCAGAAGGAGCTTTTGTGCCGACAATAATATGTCCGCAGTTACGGCATTCCCAAACCTTGACTTCTGATTTTTCAAAAACCTGACGAGTTTCAACATTGTTGAGCAATGCGCGATAACGTTCTTCGTGAGTTTTTTCAATTGCACCGACGGCACGGAATTTTGCAGCCAATGCTGAAAATCCTTCAGCTTCTGCAGTTTTTGCAAAATTCTCATACATGTCGGTCCATTCATAATTTTCACCTTCGGCAGCAGCCTTCAAATTATCGGCAGTTGAGCCGATTCCGCCCAATTCCTTAAACCACAATTCAGCGTGTTCTTTTTCATTGGCAGCGGTTTTGGTAAAAATCTCGGAAATCTGCTCATAACCTTCTTTTTTTGCAACACTGGCAAAATATGTGTATTTGTTACGAGCCTGACTTTCGCCGGCAAATGCGGTTTGCAAGTTTTTTTCGGTTTGCGTGCCTTGATATTTATTAGTCATTTAAGTCCTTTCAGTAAATATTTTACGATAACTGAGCTCAAGCATACTAAGGCTTTTTATTTTTGCAATAAAATAATTACATTTATCAGAATAATTTAAAAAAGAGCGCAAAAATATGCACTTTTTATGCATAAAAAAACTTGCTTTTTAAAAAGTGTATGATATAAGAGCGCCAGAAACAATTTTGTTCAAACTTTTTTGGCTTGAAAAATAAGTATATAGCCAAGTTTATCTAACTTAAATTTAAGGAAAAATTATAAATGTCAGATATTAAAATGAAAATGATGGATGCCAATGAAGCTTGCGCTTCCGTTGCACATCGTATGAACGAAGTCTGCGTTATTTACCCGATTACCCCGTCTTCTCCGATGGGTGAATGGGCCGATGCGTGGTCTGCCGCTAAACAAAAGAACCTTTGGGGCGTAATTCCTCAAGTTCAGGAAATGCAATCAGAAGCCGGTGCTGCCGGTGCTTGCCACGGCTCACTTCAAGCCGGTGCATTAACCACCACCTTCACGGCATCACAAGGCTTATTGTTGATGATTCCGAACATGTATAAAATTGCCGGTGAATTGATGCCGTTTGTTATGCATGTTGCCGCTCGTTCGCTTGCTTATCATGCATTGTCAATTTACGGCGATCATTCCGATGTTATGGGTTGCCGTCAAACCGGTTTTGCCATACTCTGCTCAAATTCCGTACAGGAAGCCGGCGATATGGCTGCCATTGCTCAGACGTCAACTTTGCGCTCTCGCGTTCCGTTTATGCACTTTTTTGACGGTTTCCGCACTTCTCATGAAATCAAAAAGATTAAACTGATTTCTGATGATGATTTGCGCGCTATGCTTGATGGCGTTAACTACAAATTCAATGCTGAACACGCACTTCGTCCGGAAGCACCGGTTGTTCGCGGTACTGCACAAAACCCTGACGTATTTTTCCAAGGTCGTGAAGCAGCCAACACCTATTATGAAAAGGTTGAAGGCATTGTTCAAGAAGAAATGGATAAGTTTGCAAAACTTACCGGCCGTCAATATCATGTTGTTGAATATGTTGGTGCCAAAGATGCCGAACATGTTATCGTTGTTATGGGTTCCGGTGCCGAAACAGTTGAAGAAGCTGTTGAATATTTGAATGCACACGGTGAAAAACTCGGTGTTGTTAAAGTTCACTTATATCGTCCGTTCCCGGCTGAAACTTTCTTGAAGGCTTTGCCGGCAAGCGTTAAAACAGTTTCTGTTTTGGATAGAACAAAAGAATCCGGCTCACTCGGTGAACCTTTGTATTTGGATGTTGTTGCCACTTTATCACAAGCATTTGCAAACGGCAAAATCGCAAAATTACCGCACATTTACGGCGGTCGTTTCGGTTTGTCTTCAAAAGAATTCACTCCGGCTATGGCAAAAGCTGTTTATGACAATGCAAAATCTGCTAACCCGATTAACGGCTTTACCGTTGGTATCAACGATGACTTAACTCACAAGTCTTTGGCTTATGACGCAAGCTTTGATGTTGAGCCGAAAGATGTTGTTCGTGCCGTATTCTTCGGACTTGGTGCAGATGGTACTGTCGGCGCAAACAAGAACTCAATCAAAATTATTGCCGAAGATGCCGGAAAGTATGGTCAAGGCTATTTCGTTTACGATTCGCGTAAATCAGGCTCTATGACAACTTCACACCTTCGTTTTTCCGACAACCCTATTCGCTCGGCTTATTTAATTACACAAGCTGACTTTGTTGCTTGTCACCAGTTCCAATTCATGAACAAGGTTGATATTTTGCACATTGCCAAAGACGGCGCAACATTCTTGTTGAACGCTCCGTATAAGGCTGAAGAAGTTTGGGATCACCTGCCGATTGAAGTTCAAGAACAAATCTTGGCTAAACACTTGAAATTCTACACAATTAACGCTGTGGAAGTTGCTCGTGCAACCGGTATGGGTCAACGCATTAACACCGTTATGCAAACCTGCTTCTTTGCAATTTCAAACATCTTGCCGAAAGATGAAGCAATTGCTCAGATTAAGGCTGCCATTAAGAAAACATATTCCAAGAAAGGTGACGCCGTTGTTCAAAAGAACTATGCCGCTGTTGACGCTTCATTAGAGCATATGTTTGAAGTTAAATATCCTGACCATGTTACATCTAAGTTCCATCGCCAGGCTCCGGTTCCGGCAAATGCTCCGGAATTTGTTCAGGGCTTGACTGCAAAACTTATTGCCGACAAGGGCGATTCTGTTACTACTTCTGAATTGCAAGCTGTTGTTGACGGCACATGGCCGACAGCCACAACTCAATATGAAAAGCGTTGCATTGCTACCGAAATTCCGGTTTGGGATCCTGATACATGTATTCAATGCGGTAAATGTTCAATCGTTTGTCCGCACGGTGTTATCAGAATGAAGGTTGCAACTGCTGAAGAATTAAAGAACGCTCCGGCAACTTTGAAGCATGCTGATTATAAAGGTAAAGAATTTGCCGGCAAACAATTCATCTTGCAAATTTCTCCGGAAGATTGCACAGGTTGCGGTGTTTGCACGACTGCCTGCCCGGCTAAAAATAAAGAAAATCCGGAACTTCACGCTATCAACATGGATCATATTGAAAACCATTTGGATGTTGAAAAAGCTAACTGGAAGTTCTTTGAAACATTGCCTTATGTAAAGAGAACCGAAGTTGCCAAGAACATGCCGAAGACAACCCAGATGATTCAACCTTTGTTTGAATTCTCAGGCGCTTGCGCAGGTTGCGGTGAAACTCCTTATATTAAGTTGCTCACTCAGTTGTTCGGTGATCGCATGGTTATTGCCAATGCAACAGGTTGTTCTTCAATTTATTCCGGTAACTTGCCGACAACTCCTTATTGCAAGGACGAAAAAGGTCACGGACCGGCTTGGGCAAACTCTTTGTTTGAAGACAATGCCGAATTCGGTTTGGGTATGCGCGTTTCCATTGATCAGGAAACAGCAACTGCCAGAACTTTGCTCAGCAATATGAAAGATCAATTGGGCGAAATTGCCGATGCAATTTTGAACAATGAACAAGCTGATGATATGGCTATTGACGCTCAACGCGACAATGTTGCCGCTTTGCGCAAGAAATTAGCTGAAATCAACACAGATGAAGCTAAGCACTTGGATAAGCTTGCCGACTACTTGATTAAGAAATCCGTATGGATTATCGGTGGCGATGGTTGGGCTTATGATATCGGCTTCGGCGGATTGGATCACGCCATTGCTTCAGGCAGAAACGTAAACATTTTGGTAGTTGATACCGGCGTATATTCAAACACCGGCGGTCAGCAATCAAAGGCTACTCCGATGGGTGCATCTGCTAAATTCGCAACTGCAGGTAAAGAATTGCCGAAGAAAGATTTGGCTATGATTGCCATGTCTTACGGCAATGTTTATGTTGCACAGGTTTCAATGGGTGCCAATGATATGCAGGTAATTAAGGCTATGAATGAAGCCGAAGCTTATAACGGCCCGTCAATCATCATTGCATACTGCCCGTGCATTAACCAAGGCTTGAATATGGCAGACGGTTTGGCTCACCAAAAGAACGCGGTTGAAACAGGTTCTTGGCCGCTTTATCGCTATAATCCGGACAATGTTGCTGAAGGAAAAGCACCTTTGATGCTTGACTCTAAAGCTCCGACCAAGCCTTTGGCTGAATTTATGGCAAGCGAAACCCGCTTCCAGATTGTCAATAAGGCTAATCCGGAACGCTATGAAATGCTTTTGAACAAGGCACAAAAAGGCGTTGATGACAAGCGCGCTTTGTTAGAGCACATGGCTCAATATAAATAAGATTTTATAAATCTTAAAAGTGATTCACCGCCGCGGGACATCCTCCGGCGGTGAGTTTTTTTCTTGCTTTTAGAGTTTTTTCATGCTAAATTATTTTCAGAGCATAAGAAAAGATGCTCGGAGGTCGAAAAACCTCTTACTTGTTTGTCCTTTTTATAAGGATAGTTTCGGTGTTTCAGTCATGTCATTGTGGCTGGAAGGTGGTGAAATAAGAAGAGTTACTCTTGCGAATAAGTCACACTATCTAACAAGTAATAGTTTTTCGCTTCCGGCCGTCTCTTCAGAGGTGGCTTTTCTTTTGCTCTTGAACGTAATAATTTTTTTTAAGCAAAGGAAAAAAAGATGAATAAACTATTTGAAAAAAATAAATCCGCTGTCATCTTGAACCCCGAACGAAGTGAGTGGGTGTCAAGATCTCATGTTACAAGTGTAGAGTCTGTTGTTAATGCCCAAGCTAAAACGAAACGTTACTCTGCAAAAAGAGATCTTTACGGGGA
>JAZSBR010000044.1:0-2035 GCA_045602545.1 Alphaproteobacteria bacterium | reverse complement strand
ATATTTCATACCCTAAACTGTTACAAATGAAAAATCACCTATTTTAATTTTCCTGAAAATATTATGTTTGTTCGTGGCTTCAAGTTGCTAAACAAACACAAGGTCATCAGAAGGTGAATTCTAATTGAGCGGTTTCAAATGTCTATTGTTGACAGCCTTTGGAATATTAGCAATAGTTTTATTAAAAATCAAGTTAAAGTTAGCTTTTTCAGGCGAAAACTGCCACAATATTTTGTTCCGTTTTTTTAATAGAGCCTTTGTCAGTAAAGACGCAAGGTTAGAAATACACGATTTTTTTAGTTACTGCTTGTTTCCTGTTTTTAATTTGCAAATTCTTTAGCCATGCGAAATTTTGCTTGCTTTTTATATATTTTTACTTAATATAACTCTTATCGGCAGGTGTTCTGCCGATGGAGTATCCTAACTCCGCAAATCTAAATATACTCCTCTAAAAGGGGAGATGACCGAATATATTGAATAAGTCATACTGGTGATTTGACAGTTAGGAACTCCCCTTGCTTCGTGTTGAAGCGAGGTTTTTATTTAACTTTAACGAAAAAAGGAGTTCTGAAATATGTGTGCATACCACCTAATCCCTAAAGAAATTTTACCGGATGTTTGCCCTCAACTTAAACAACTTCGTCTTGAACGAGGGCTAAGTTTTGAAGAATTGCAAACAGCGCTAAATATTAGTCCCAAATTGTTGAAACGTATGGAAGACGGTAAATGTTTGGTGCTGATTCATTTTATCAAATTACTTAAATTTTACGGCAAAAAAGTACGAATAACACTTGAAGACAGATAATATTTGCGTTGAGGTAAAAAAGCAAACATATTGCGATATTCTGTAAGATGAAAAAAACACTTGCATTTAAATTTTAAATGGGTAGATTAGAGCTTAGTTCAATTTTATTTAGGAGATTTAAGAATGCCTTCAGTAATTAATAATAATTGTATCAAATGCGGTTCTTGTGCGGCTGTTTGTCCGGTTAGCGCTATGCACTTGTGCGATAGCCAAATGGTGATTGATCCGGATACTTGTATTGATTGCGGTGCCTGCATTGCCGAATGTCCGGTTAGTGCTATTGCCAATGATGCCGAAGCTGATCCGGCTGCCATTCAGTTCAATGCCGAACAATCAAAAATTTGCCCGAATGCAAACGACTAATTGATTGAATGCTATGTAGAACTCAGGTGGTTAGCCTGAGTTTTTTTGTTTGTGAGAAAATATGGAAATTCAATACAGTAACGACTATTTACTAGATAAAAAGGTGAAAATCTTTCAACCCGTAAACGGCTATCGAGCCTCAAGTGACGCTGTGCTTTTAGCAGCCTCGGTTGGAGGCAAATTAAAGAATGCGCGCATTCTTGACGTTGGCGCCGGTACCGGTGCTGTGTCACTGTGTTTGGCTCAACGTTTACAAACCGAAAATGTAGAAATCCGTGGGGTAGAAATTCAGCCTGAATTGGCCGAACTTGCAAACATGAGCGCGCGTGCGAACGGGTTTGATTTTTTAACATATCACAATGTTGATATTCGCCAAAAAATAAGCAACGAAGCACTTAAACCATGCAGTTTTGATGTGATTGTGAGTAATCCGCCATATAGCCAAAGCGACCTTCCATCACCGAATCTGAGTAAAGCGACCGCGCACAATTTGAACGATGGCGGACTGGAAGGCTGGTTAGCATTTTGCCTTAAAATGCTCAAACCTTTCGGGCGCTTATATATAGTCAACAGAGCCGAAGCTTTGCCGCATATTTGCGCCATTTTACATGGTAAAGCCGGTGCCGTAACGGTGTTGCCGATATATTCTAAAAAAGGACAAGACGCCAAGCGTATTATTGTTTCGGCGCAAAAAGATTCTAAAGCCCCTGCCCGCATTTTGCCGCCGTTTGCAGTGCATGATGATGCCGGTCAATATACATATTCGGCGCAAAAAATATTGCGAGAAGGTGTCGGTTTTTCAGAACTTTAATCTTGTATTTACTTTTCAAAAGTATTATGCTTTCTTAAGAAAACAAATAGCGAGGG
>JAZSBR010000043.1:0-1528 GCA_045602545.1 Alphaproteobacteria bacterium | reverse complement strand
AAGATATTGCTATTCTGATTAAAACCGAGCGGAAAAAGCAAAACTTAACTCAGACCGAACTTGCCGGATTGTGCAACGTCGGTTTACGGTTTATCGTGGATATTGAAAAGGCCAAGGAAACTTGCCAAATCAGCAAAGTATTAAAGGTTTTGGACGTTTTAGGCATTAACATAAACTCGGAGGAATGATATGTCGGCTTTAGATGTATATTTCTATGGTAAAAAGATTGGAACACTGACGGAAAAGAATTCTCGCTTGAGTTTCAAGTATAATGAGGATGCCGATACACCTTTATCGGTCAATCTGCCGTTACAAAAAGAAGCTTTTAACGATAAGCTTACACGCAGTTTCTTCAACAATTTGTTGCCTGAAGAAGGTATTCGTGAAGCGGTTGCTCGCTATAAGCAGGTGTCTTCAAACAATCCGTTTGCGCTCTTAAAGGAAATCGGCGGCGAGTGTGCCGGTGCGGTTGAACTATATCCTCAAGGCGCCAAAAGAGAAGACGAACCGTCAGGATTAACGCCGATAAGTGAAGAAAAAATAGCAGAACTGTTAAAAAATCAGGCGCAGATACCTTTGTTGGTCGGAGAAGAAATCCGTTTATCTCTGGCCGGTGCTCAGCAAAAAATTGCTTTGGCTATTCTGCCGGAAAACTCGGATAACTATTACCTTCCGCAAGGTTTGTATATCTCAACACATATTATCAAACCACAAAATCCGTATTTTGAGGACATTATTTACAATGAGCATTTTTGTATGTCGCTTGCAAAACTTATCGGATTGCCGACTGCTCATTCGTTTATAAAGAATTTTAGCGGTCAGTCGGGTTATGTTGTTAAGCGCTTTGACCGTGAAACCGATGATACTGCGCCATCGGGATTAAGACGTGTCCACCAAGAGGATTTTTGCCAAGCGTTGTGTATGCCGGATAAAAAATACCAAAAGGAAGGCGGGCCGAGCATTAAGCAATGCTATAAGTTTATTGCTGCGGCTGACTTTAATCGCAAGGCCGATGCTTTAATGAATTTTTTGAAAACCATAGTATTTAACTTCATTATCGGTAATTCCGATGCTCACGGCAAAAACTTTTCTTTTTTGCATCGTGGCGGTAAATATGAACTTTCGCCATTGTATGATTTGGTATCAACGCAGGTTTATACAGTGCTTTCGCCGAATTTGGCAATGTCTGTCGGAGGTGAATACAATCCGAATTTAATTCATCGCAGTCATTTTATTGCCATGGCAAAAGATTTGGAAATTAAGCCGACAATGGTTGAAAAGATTATTGATGAAATGGGGGCCAAAATAACGGTGGCATTACCGGAACTTGATAAGCAATTTGTTGATATGGGTTATAAAGGGAAGATAACAGAACACATTAAAGCCATTATAACACAAAGAATTTCACAAATATCTTAAGAGCAAAAGTCCAAAAGTAAAGGAGGCTAAAAAGCCTCCTTTGTGTTGTGTGAGCCCGAAGATTATACTTGCATATATCTCGGTGTTTCGGAAGTAACTTGTTCCATCA
>JAZSBR010000042.1:0-1576 GCA_045602545.1 Alphaproteobacteria bacterium | reverse complement strand
AGCCGAAAACAACAAGCGTATTCAAGTGCAAGACCTGAAAGTAGAAGAAAGCAGTTTGCTGATGGCGTTTCGCGACCGCTTTTATAAGATGATTCATCAAGATAATGACGACGAAATAGAGTGGTTTTTGGAAGACCTGAGCGCAATAACCGAAAACCCGCAATAACCAATTTTTATTTTATCGGTTTAATGTCTTTGATTAAATCAGATATTTTGGCGGTTTGTACATCAATATTCTGTGCCAATTTAGCATCATCTTTAGCAATGTCCTCCGGACGAATGCAAAACAGACCGTCTTTGATGTCTTGCAGTTCGTCAGCCAGAGTCAACCCAACCAAAGCCAACATCATATTTTCGTTAATTGACCGCGAACCGCCGGTAACTTGGCGTGCGCGCTCGTCTAATATTTTAGAAAGCTTGACAATATGCTCTTCTTGTCCGTCTTCGCAAACAATGGCATATTCGCGCTTATCAATTGTTATTGTTACTTGCCCCATTTTCTTCCAATACCTTTTCTAATCTGGCAACCACACTGTCAATGTCGTCGGTTGTTTGTGTAATGGTTTGTTGCATTTCGCTCAATTTTTGTTCCAATTCGGCATATTTTTGTGCCCATTCCTGATTTTTTTGTTCGGCTTCTTCCAATTGAGCTTTACGGTTAGTTAGTGCCGTATTCAGGTTTTGCACTTCGGTTTGCAAACCATTTATTTTTTCGCTGCGCGAATCCGCCAAATTTTGTAATTCTTTGATTTTGTTTTCGCTTTCTGTATTATTTTGAGCGGCGCTTAAATCAGCTTTAAGTTGTTCCTTTTCGGCCTGCAGACTTTGCACTTGTGCCTCTAAAACTGCCACTTTGGTTTGTGCTGTTGAGGTGTTGTTTTTTTCAGCCTCAATTGTTGAATCAAAATTTTGTTTTTGTTCGTGCACAACTTTAATCAGCTCCTCAACAACTTGGCTCAAACGATTAAGTGAATCGGTACTTTTTCCTAAATTTTGCGTATCCATAATAAAAAAACTTCCTTTTATTTAAAATTGTTGTATAATCATTTTCATTAAATATAGTGGTAACATAAAGAAATTCAAAATGCAAAACTTTATCATCAGAATTACGCAGGAAAATTTTAAATGCCTTAACAACGAGCGGTTTTCGTGTTTTATTTTGCCGGAAAATACGGCAGAACAATTTGCAACCGAGTTTGTGCAAAGAGCGCACAAAATGCAGAAATTAGTTCTTGTTGAGGGAACAAAAGCTGCAGATTTATATACAAAATATGGTGCTGACGGACTGATTTTAGATACCTCTAAGGAAGAAAAGCCGGAAAAGACCGTTAAAGCCCTGCAAAAAAAAGCCCCGCATGCCGTTTTGGGTGTTGTTTGCCGCAATCGGCGTCACGAAGCAATGCTTGTGAGCGAATGCGAACCAGATTTTGTGATTTTTAAGGTGTGGCAAGACGGCTTGAAAAAAAGCAAAGATTTACTCTCATGGTATGCCGAATTTTTCTTAATTCAATGCGCGGCGCAAATTGAAGATAAGGCAGATTATGCCGATTTGGCGGCCGATTTAGTGATTTTGAAT
>JAZSBR010000041.1:0-2372 GCA_045602545.1 Alphaproteobacteria bacterium | reverse complement strand
GAAAATGGAAGAAAAACGGAAGGTTTTAAAATTGCTTTATTCGAACTTTTTGTTAGAAGAAAAAAATCCTTTATTTTCAATAAGTAAGCCTCTGGAGAACATCCTCTCCGGAGGCTTTTGTCATGTGTGGTCGTGTATATGGCACACTTTGAGGGAAAGCCTTGTTTCCGAGCTCCCTTGGTCATAAAATGCGAACTCCCAGTCCGCTTGGTATTTTTATAATATATTAACTCTTGGTTGATATAACAAAATTGAGGTGTGTTATGAAAAAATTACTCTTAATGTTCGGAATATTCTTTGCTTTGCTTAAAAATGCGCAGGCTATTGATGAAAAAGAAAAAGAGATGTTTGACCGGTTTATTAATTTTACCGGAACTTATGAAGAAGATTTACATCGTTTTAAGCAAAAACCATTGGTTGATTTAACCAAAGAAGAACAAAAATCTGTTGCCGATTTTTCAATAGAGCGTAAAATTAATCCGCAATATCTTGAGAAATATGAGCAAGATACCAAACAGCAATATTCTCCGGCCGCAAAACTAAACCCATGGTTGGCAACATATTACGATTCTGAATATTTTATCGAATATTTGGAAAAAATTCCGGCACGCACTTTGGCACAAAAATATCAATTGTTGATTTTGTGGCAGATTTATAAACCGGAAAAAGTCAGTTCTGAAGAGTATAAAAAAATTGCCGAGTCCGCGCATGCCAAAACAATGGAATATTTGGCTGATGATGATAATTGGCAGGCTTCGTGGCGCCGGGAGGAATACGAAGAAATTGTGCAAGATGATTTTCAAAAGTGTTATGCCGATAAAGATTGCTTGGTAAAAGCTATTCCATATTGGATGGACTTGCGTATTCCGATGAAAGTGATTTTGCCGTGCGATTTTGCTAAAGAGCATAATTTGTTATATTATTATGACGGTGCTGCAGGCGGTTCCGGTACTCAGGCAATTATGGTTTCTACATGTATTGCCGATGAAAAGTATAATTTTACACCGGAGCTTGATGCTTACATAGATAATGTGATTTCCGAAACCATACCTTACAGTTCCGGCTCAATAGTTCATGTATTTTATGCCAATGCCGATGCCCATTATTGGGATATAAAATATCAGCCGAATTTTAAAATCGATAAAATTGCCGATTGGCGTGAGTTTCCTTATACCGAATGGGCGGTGCAATCATATTATAATTTCAAAAAATTCAATAGTGTTATCAATAAAGGTATCGGTTATAAGAAGGCCGTTGATATGCTTAAAGACCATTATGTAAAAGTATTTAAAGCCAAACCGGAACAGGCCTTAAACGCGGCTTTAGTAACACTGAATCCACCGTCTTCATACGATTTTAAGCGCATTACGCCGGATAATTTGAACTATCTTTTGCTAATCGGAGCCGATTGGGAAAAAATTAAGGAGCAATTACCTGAAAACAATGACATAGCAGAATTGTTGGAATTAAGTATTGCCCATCCGCAGAACTTAAAACAACTCGTAAAACTAACAAAAAATGTTGATAAACCAAACAGTTTTGGTAAAACTCCATTGCAAACCGCCGCACAATACGGCTATTTGGAAAGTATTAAAATTTTACTTGATGCCGGTGCGGATATCAATCACCAAACTGCTGACTCCAATTGTTTTTCGGATTTTGAAATTGAGTGTATTCATAACGGCAAACGCACGGCTTTAATGTATGCCTTACAAGAAAATCAGTATGAAACAGCAAAATATTTACTAGAAAAAGGTGCCGATATAACTTTAACCGATTCACAAGAAATGACGGCACTTGATTATTTGATGAAAAAAGCGCCGAAATTCAGTACACACCGAACCGGAACAATTTACGGAGGTGAAGCTAATTGGCGAGAGCCGGAAGATAATAAAAAGCTACCGAAAGAACAATATGATGAATTGCATAACCGTTTATATTTCCATCAACAGCCGCAAATTGCCGAAGTATTGGCTGGAAAATGGGAATCAGAAGAAAAAGATGAAACAGCTGTTTTTGAAAAAAATAACGATACCGATGGGCCTTTGTTAATTATTAAAGATAATAGAGGGGTATGGGCTGAATGTGATGCACAAGAAGATTCTCGCAACGTTTTTAATTGTATTTTTGAGCCGGATAAAGGCGATAAAAATAAATTTGATTTTTATTTTGCAATTTCTCATTATTATAAGGATAAAGTAATCATATATTACAGTCTGGAACCGAATGTGCTTGATCGCTGTGTACAAGATGACGCTTGCGAACCTGAAATTTTAGCAACGCTGGAACGAGAGGTAGAACACAATAAATAATGATATTTCACATGCAAATCAACTATAACTTTTTAACATACACTCGGGTTGGTTTGCCCT
>JAZSBR010000040.1:0-2170 GCA_045602545.1 Alphaproteobacteria bacterium | reverse complement strand
ATCATCTTCGCGTGTTATGTTAGCACAATCGAAAATGATTTTGGTCTCTTTCAAAGAGACATTTCAAAAATTTTTTCAAAGTGTTTTGAAGTTGTAATATTCAAGAGTGTCATTTATCAAAAATAAATCAAAAATTTTATTTTCAATGAAATAATTTATTATCGCGTCCTCTTTTATCCCGCTCGAAAGAGAATATCCCGCAAATTCCAACAAATTTTTCGTTTCCTGCAAATTTAATTCCATCGCGATCGCAGTCGCTAAAATTGTTCGCTTGCTTGGCTTATATTTTTTTTCATTGCGAATCTTGGAAAAAATTCTCCTGTCCAAATTCGCTTTCTTGTAAACTTCGACCTCCGACAAATTTTTTTCCCGAATCAACTCGCGAAGATAATCCGAAAAACTGCTGTCAAATTTTTCAATTAGAGCATCAATTTTTTTCCGATGCTCCATATATTTTTCAAAACTGATACTGCATTGAATATTTTTTAATTTTCGGTATCGCTCTTCAATTTTTTCGATTAAATCCTTGTCCGCCAAAAAATTTCACTCGCTTTGCAAAAATATTTTGTCGCAACCTTATCACAAATGAAATTTATTTTGGTCTCTTTCAAAAGGACATTTCAAAAAATTTTAATTGCAAATCGGCTTGAACTCGTAATAATCCAAAACTTCATTCACCAAAAATAAATCGTAAATCTCATTTTCAAAAAAATATTTCATAATCAAATCAAATTTATCTTCATCTGACAGAGCATAGCCGCCATTTTTCAATAATTTTTCGGTTTCGGCAAGTTTCAACTCCATTCCGAACGCAATCGCCAAAATCGTTCGCTTGCTCGGCTTATAATCTTTTTCGTTGCGAAGTTTTGAAAAAATTCTTCTGTCCAAGTGCGCTTTCTTGTAGACTTCGACTTCAGACAAATTTTTTTCTCGAATCAACTCACGAAGATAATCAGAGAAATTTTTTTTATGCTCTTCGATGATTTTTTTGACTTCATTTTTGTGAAAATCGCCTTCGATTGAATATTTATCAGTCCATTCAAAATTTTTCTCAATATAATTTTTTATCGGCTCAATTAAATTTTCTACTTCGTCGGAAAAAATTTTTTCGCCATTCAAATTTCGCAAATTAAAATATTTCAGAGTTTCGTCAAGCAAATTTACATCATCAATTTTATTTTCGATAAAAAACGCGACAATCACATCGCGTTTATCATTTTTATGAAGATTTCTGCAATAAGCCAACTCCAAAAGTTTGTTCATTTCTCGAAAATTTGTTTGGAGAGTCAGACACAAGGCAAAAACGACTTCGCATTTAATGTTTAAATTTTTTTTATTGCGAAGAAGTTCAAAAGAATTTTCCTGCAAGCCGGTTTTTTCGATAATTTTGGCTTCAGTTAATTTTTTTTTCTTGATGAGTTTATTCAAATAAAATCCGAAATAATTTTTGAAAGAGCCGAAAAATTTTTTAAAATAAAATTCCAGCGCATTTAAGATATTTAAATTTTCCTCACGCTCGCCAAAAATTTCGTAATTTTCAACATCGTAATGCTCATCAATATAATTTTCAATTTTTTTTACAAAATCCGACTGAATCAAAGCATTTCACCTCGAAAAAAATTTTTCAACTCGCGAAAAAATTTTCCTTCAAAATTTGCAAAAAAAATTTCCGCAAAACTCGGCTTATCGGAATGAGCCGGAAATTTTGGCGGAGATTTTAAAAAATGTTGCAGTGACGCGATTTATAAATTTTTACCGAAAGACTTTTTGCACGGCTAAAATTCAAGCAAAATATTTTTTGCACGGCTAAAATTATTTTCCGACCTCAAAAACTAAAATTTTAAAATTTCGTAACGCGCCAGCATTTTGGTCAATTCGTTTCGCGAAATCAATCTTACGTTTGTATCTTTTGCCAACTCGACTGCTCCTGTTGAAAATCCGAAAGCATTTGTTATAACAACCGGCTGAAATTTTATTCCGCGATAAATATTTTCATAAGCCGCCACCGCAGTAAAAATTTCTTGTATCGCACGTTTTCCCAAATTTTTCGTAATATTTTCCGTGTGCTTGCATTGAATTAAAAATCCTGTTTTTTTGTCTGAAGTGACGACGACATCCGCGCCGTTGTCATTGCTGTGCGGAGTTTTTTTCGCAGAAAATCCTTCCATCG
>JAZSBR010000039.1:0-1786 GCA_045602545.1 Alphaproteobacteria bacterium | reverse complement strand
AGTCAACTCTATTTGCGTTTATCGAAGACAATTTTCCGAACAGCCATTCTGAAAAAAATATATTAAATAAACAGAGATGGACTTGCCTTGGCGCTGCACAACATCAAGACATTTACAGGTACAACAAATTAAAACCACAATTCCGAACTGAAAATTACGATGAATATAGGCAGCTAGAATATAAATTGGAGTTGCTTTTATCTTATTTTTTCATACCTTTTATCAGATTTTAATTTTTCAACTTCTATAACGCATTTTTTATAAGCATCAGCGTCTTCTCCAAACCTTTGGGCTATTTCTTTTAATCGCTCATCAAAAGTAAAATCTTCGCCTTTCGGACCTATCATCATATCAGCACAGTTTAATATAAACAACTCATCTGTCATATCATCAACTGTTTCATCAGCGTGAAGAGCCACTTCTTGCCAATATTGATAACCGGAGCGTTTGAGAATTTCGCCGCCGATTGCCACATGGGAAGCGTTACTTTCTATAAATTCGTAGCCTAAATCGTGCATAATGCCGAGCAAAACATATCTTCGGCATATTGCGTATCATTCGGCTTTAGCTTTTTTGCTAACATTTTAGCTTTTCGCGCTACGCCTAAAATATGTTGCTATTGATTTTGTGTAATCATTTATTTTTCCTTCTTATCTGAAATAAGAATTCTTTGTGTTAAATAAATTTATTCCATTGGCAAAATTGTTTATTACTTGTTTAACTTCTTTCATTGTTGAACAGACGGCAATAACACCTGTATCAATACATTTTTGCCGATATTCAGGTGTATCATTTCCTTCTGCACCGACAAAAGCGATACTTTTCATTCCGGCTGCATTTGCTGCCTTAAAATCATTCAAACTATCACCGATTACAATGCAATCTTGAGGCTTAAAACCTTTTGTTGTTGCTGCCAACAAAAATATATCAGGCGCCGGCTTTCCTTGCTTTACCATATCTACCGTAAAATAGTCATTCGGTGACATATATTTTTCAATCCATTTAAATTGCGTCATTTTCCAAGCATGTTGTTCCTTAGTGGCTCCGGTTGCAATACAATGTGTAAAACGAGCATCGCTCATAATATCTTCAACATTGGCGATAGGTTGCATAAAGTGCATGCCTTTATATTTTTCTCCGGTATCAATTTTTTGCATAAAATCATCATCCAAAACTAAATCATGAAAATATCTTTCTAAATTTATTTTTTTGTTTTTGTCCGCAATACCAACGAGCAGATTTAATTTTTCATCTTCGGAAAGAATAATATTTTTTTCTTTTTTCAGCGTTTCGAGCCAAACGGAAACCCACAATTTTTCGCTATCAGCAATAACGCCGTCAAAGTCCCAAATAATTAACTTGTTCATATTTAATTCCTCATTAAAAACTGCCAAATTTATAACACGGCATAAAATAATAGTCAATATTACTGTATCAAAAGTCCGATAATGTTTGAAAAATCGACGCTTTTAAAAACAAAACAATCGGACTTTGCGAGAGGTAACCCCACAAAAGCAAAAACCGCCTGCATTGAGGCGGTTTTCTAAAATGGTGCCGCTGATAAGAAAGTGCGCGCGCTTTGCACAACGCATCTTTCGCTATTGCTCAAGACCTCGGACGCTTTTTTCAAAGCGCCTCGTCAATCTTGAGCCGACTTCATCCGGCGCCGCGATTCCGGACTTACGACCCTGTCATTGGTAATGACGTGCTCCGGCAGCAATGACTTTTGCCACCGATACGCATTTAAAACACAAAAGGCCGGCTTTACAACCGGTCTTTTGTGTTT
>JAZSBR010000038.1:0-9308 GCA_045602545.1 Alphaproteobacteria bacterium | reverse complement strand
GCAATTAACACTGCGGAAATGATTGGAGAAGAATTTCCTATTTTTAAAGAATTTTGGTTGCAAAAACCAAAAACTAAAGACAAAGTAATTACCTTATATGCCCTATTAGATAGTAAAAGTGTGAGTGGAGCATATCGTTTTGAAATTATTCCGGGAACTAATACAATTATGAATATCGAAGCTCATTTGTTTCCGCGTGAAAATATTCAAAAAATAGGAATTGCTCCCTTGACATCGATGTTTTTGTTCGGAGAGAATAATAAAAACGATTTTGACGATTTCCGCCTAGAAGTTCATGATAGTGATGGATTATTGGTCCATAATGGTCATGGTGAGTGGTTATGGCGTCCGCTTGATAATTCTAAAAAATTACGTATCAGCAGTTTTGTTGATAACGGAGTGAAAGGATTTGGCTTGTTGCAACGAGATAGAGACTTATCAAATTATCAAGATTTTGAAGCAAATTATCAAAGTCGCCCGAGTGCTTGGGTTGAGCCTCTTGAAAATTGGAATGAAGGTATTGTGCAACTTGTAGAAATTCCGTCTCGCCAAGAAATACATGACAACATTGTTGCCTATTGGGTGCCGAAGGTTCTTATTGAAGCCGGAAGAGAATACAAATTTTCTTATCGTTTGATTTGGCTCAATGATGTTATAAAAGGAGAAGATATAGCATACGTTGCAGCAACAAGAACAGGACAAGGAGGAATCTCAGGATCTGAGGATGTCTCCGAAACCAGAAAATTTGTTATAGATTTTATAGGCAAAAATTTAGGTTCTGATTTTTCCCAAAAAGGTATTACTCCTAATGTTTCTGCAATCAGTGGCAAAATAATCAACGTCAGTGCAATATATAATCCTATAACAAAAGGAATTACGGTATATGCTGACTATGCTCCGCATAGCGACAATGATGAAATTAGAATATCGCTGGAGCAAAACGGAAAAACTATTTCTGAAGTATGGAGCTATCAATGGTTAAAATAAGAGTTCAGTCGCGTGATGAAATCATAAAAGCCTATTTAAGAGGACTGGGGTATGGTGCTGATATTGATATTTCCAAGCTTTTGGCTTCATATGAAAGTTTGAACCGGCAAGATGATATAAGCAAGTCATTTGATGATATAATATATAATAAAGCTAAAAAAGTTTTTTCTAAAGATTTATCCAAAATGCAACTTGTCGCCTTATATAAAGCACTGTTTATTGAAGGTAAAAATGCTGAGAAATACGGAATTGATGCGCTATTGCCTGATTTTGATAAAAGCGATGAATATTTTAAGAAATCAGCATTTTTTATTGTTCCTCATTATAAAGTATCGGTTATTCCAACTCAAAAAATAGAACCTATTGCATTGCATAAATAATCAGTATTATCAGGAGATTTAGAGTGTTTAAAACCCGCTTAATTACAGAATCAACAATTAGATGGCGCCGAATTATTATTTTCGGTCTGATGGCTTTGACCACTGCCTATTTAACATTCAAGTGGACGCTATATATGCCAAGCGAATCCTCAATAACCGTCAAGTTTATATTGACGCTGTTGTATATGCTTACTACGGCATGGATATCAATGTTTTTCTGGTCAAGCGTTTGTGGTTTTATTGAATTATTACGATATAAAAATCAAGCAGGGTTAAACTGGCCTGAAAAGGATTCTGCTCTTTCTACCAGAACAGCTGTTTTAATGCCGATATATAATGAAGATTCAAAAAGAGTTTTTGCTAATATTGTGTCAATGGCGCAGTCAATTGAACGTACCGGTCAGGCAAAAGCCTATGATTTTTATATCTTGAGTGATACTAATAATCCTAAAATTTGGATTGAAGAAGAAAACACTTGGATTAATGCACGTAAACAAATGCCTGATGACATCAATCTTTATTATCGAAGACGCTCAAAAAATATTGCGCGTAAAAGCGGTAATATTGAGGATTTTTGCCACAAATGGGGTGCCTTATATGATTTTATGGTAGTATTAGATGCAGACAGTTTATTAAGCGGTGAAACAATTGTTAAAATGTCGCAACTTATGGAGGTTAATGAAACCGCAGGTATTATTCAGGTGCCTCCATTGTGTATTAACAGTAAATCATTATTTTCACGCATTCAACAATTTGCCGGAAAAGTATATGGACCGATTGTAGCTGTCGGCTCCAGTTTTTGGCAGGTGCATGATAGTAATTATTGGGGACATAATGCTATTATAAGGGTGCAGGCATTCATAAACTGTTGCGGTCTGCCGGTATTGAAAGGTCCTAAACCGTTTGGCGGATATATAATGAGTCATGATTTTGTGGAGGCAGCCCTCATCAGACGCGGAGGTTGGTTTGCCTGGTTGGTACCGGAATTATCCGGTAGCTATGAAGAATGCCCTCCAAGTATGTTAGACTTCACAATTAGGGATAGAAGATGGTGTCAGGGCAATATACAACACTTAAAAATTTTGTTTTCTAAGCATATTCATCCGATAAGTCGTATACATTTCACAATAGGAATTATGTCATATTTGTCTTCTCCTTTATGGTTTTCGCTTTTAATGTTTGGTATTTTGATAGCCTTGGAGCGGATTTATTTTCCTCCTGAATATTTTCCGGTTGAAGAAACATTATTCCCGAATTGGCCTATTTTCAACAAAATAGGAACTATTACCTTGTTTGCAATTTCAATGTTTATGCTGATTTTTCCAAAATTCCTTGGTTTGATAATATATATTAAAAATTATAAAAAGGTAGAAATAGGAGGAGTTTTCGGAGCAATAAAAAGCTTTATATTTGAAATCTTGTTTTCAGCCTTGATTGCACCGATTATGATGGTTTCTCAAACAAAAATCGTATGGGAAGTCTTTTCCGGCAAGGATTCTGGTTGGAGCACACAAAATCGTGACGGGCGAACAAATTGGAAAACTGCCTTCAACAGATATATCGGACACACGATTTTAGGAATTGCAACAACCTTGCTCGTCTATTTTCAGCTTAATTCGCTTTTTTATTGGATTTTGCCGATTACCATCGGATTGATGCTTTCTATTCCGCTGGCATCACTTTCATCTTATGAAAGTATTGGTTTAGGCTTATTAAAGAGAAAGTGGTTTGTTATTCCTGAAGAAATACATATCCCGCAAGTTGCCAATAAAGCTAAAAGAATTTATGCCGTACTCAAAAAGGATAAGAAAACAAACGGAGTGCTGGATTTGATTGATGATAATTATTTGCTTGAAATTCATACATATATGTTAAAAACAAACGGTCCGGCTCCCGAATTCGGAAAAAGTGTTAGAAATGAAGCTCTCATAAAATTACATAATTATGTAAATTATGGGAAAATTCCGCAATTTACACCGGATGAAGAAATTTCAATACTTTATGATGCAGATGCCTTACATGATGCAAGTCTGTTGCACTATTTGTATAAATAAAAAAAGCATACTTTCCAAAAACGATGGCAGGCTATATTTCATCACTCTGAGTATAAGACACTAAAATCTATGCTCTGATTATATAAGACATAGTCTATACTTTGTTTTTTTTATAATACGATTATAAAAAAGATTTATGCATGATAATTGACTGTGTTTTTAAGCGCAACATTGCTCATTTATACCAAATCGGAAACATTTTTGAAAAAATATTTCTATGTCGCATTGCGTATTTGTTCAAATTTCATTTTGCTATCCCTTCTTTAAAAATTTTTATAAATCGCAACATTCACCGCATGATTTATTTTCTACCTGAAAATTGCAGTGAGTAATTCCGAATTTATCTTTTAAAAGCTGTGTTGCTTCCACAATAATATCATTGTTATCACTTTCAATATGGCATTCAATCGCCACATTATGTTCACTGATACACCATAAATGCAAATGGTGCACATTTTTGATATTTTTTATGGCAAGCAAAGAATTTTTGACTTGTTCTATATCAATGTTGTCGGGAGCGGCATTCATCAAGATATTTACAATCTGCGGAAAAGACACAACCGATTGAAAAATCATATAAAAAGCAATAAGCAAGGCCACAATCCCATCAACCCGATATAAATCAAACCACATAATACAAAGGCCGGAAATAATAACGCCGATTGAACCGAATGCATCTGCCAAGTTATGAATAAACACCATTTTCATATTGCTGTTGTGATGGGCGTCATGATGCGAAATTTTTGCCGTTAAGGCATCAATAATAAGCGCCAAAACCGAAATCCAAATAATCAGCAGTCCATCAATTTGTTGCGGATTTATCAGCCGTTCAATTCCTTCTACCAAAAGATAGCAACCGGATATAAAAAGCAATATCAGATTAACAAATCCACCTATAATTTCAGCTCTTTTGAAACCGTATGTGTATTTTGCCGAAGCTTTCTTGTTTCCTATCTTAAACGCAATGACGGCAATCAAAATTGAAAAAGCATCAGAAGTGTTATGCAGTGCATCTCCTATCAAAGAAACACTGCCGGAAATTATACCTCCTATTATTTCAGCAACAGACAAAAGCATATTGATTGCAAACGATAAAATCAGCAATTTAACGGACTTTTGTGTTACCTCATTATGATGATGGTGATGATGAATATGCTCAGACATTATTTATTCCTTTTATTTAATCATCTGATTTATCTAAAAGCCCGATAAGCTCATCAATTTTTTTCTGTTGCTCGGCTTTTGAGGTAGAAAAAGAAGCGGCAACGCAATGTTGAATGTGTTTTTGCAAAATGTTTTTTTCAACACTTTTCAATGCAGAACGCACCGCTTTAATTTGATTGACAATATCCAAACAATAACGTTCTTCTTCTATCATCTTTTTTATTCCATCTATCTGACCGGAAATGCGGTTCAGGCGAGGCAAGTTTTCCGAATGATTCGGTTTTGATTGTGTAGTCATTGGCTTCACCTATTTATTATCGCCGCAGTGGCAAGAATCGCAGCATTTATTTTCTTTGGTGCATTGACAGTTATCACCGCAGGTACAATTTTCACCGCATTGGCATTCTTTACCATCTTTTCCGCATTGACAATTTTCGCCACATTGGCAGTTTTCACATTTACAATTCGGATTATTACATTTTCCCATTTTTATTCTCCTGTTAAAAAAATTACGTTCAAATATACATATACCCCCTATATGTATAAATGTCAAGATATATTTAAAAGCCGAGCGGTTAAACTCGGCTCATTGTTACAACAAATAAAATGTTTTATTATCGTTTCATTACCAAGCAAACAGGCATCATTAAAGATATTGCCCAAACAACTGCAGGTCCTGCAGGCAAATCAAAGTAATATGATACAATAAGTCCGAACACAAAACCGAATGTCTCGCCTGCATATTCGGTCAATCTTCTATTGCTTTCATTTTTCATATAGCTTGTTGCCACGGCTGGAAATATCAACGAGGCAAAAACTAAATAAACACCGCAAATCTGCACGGATGTTGTGATTACACAGGCTAAAACAATATAGAAATATTTTTTCAAAAAAATTTCCGGTTTGGCATATATCAAAGCAGTCGCTGTCATAAAGACCGTTCCGGCAAATAATACTTTTTCCCAATCAGCAAACAAAAGCTGACCGGATAAAATGTCATTGATGTGTTCCGCTCCGTGAGGATTACCACTCAACACCAAAATAACCAAAGTTGCCGAGAGCACAAACGTACATCCGATAATGGCTTCGGCAATTTCTTTGAAATGTTTTTCTATTGCCTTAAAGAACAATCCGCCAATCAGTGCAAAAATCAAAGCCGTTACTTGAGAAGCAAAACTCCCAAGCTCTAAAATTCCGGCAAAAATTGCGCCCATGGCTGCCAATTGCGCCAAGGTTAGGTCAATAAAGATAATGCCACGCTTCAAGACCTCTTGTCCTAAAGGCACATGCACCATCATCATCAACAATCCGACCGTAAGCGCCGGTAATAAAATCAATAATTCACTCATTTTATTTGTCCGTTGCGTTAAGCATTAAATCAATGCTGTTTTGATACAAGTCAAAAAGATTATTAGTCTCTTTGTTTCCGCCAATGGTATAGGGCAAAATAATTGCTTTTACACCACTTTCTTTAGAAAGCCATTCTGCAGGCTTGGAGCTTTCAAACGGGGCATAAGCAATAAAGGCTATCTTATTTTGCTCGGTTATGTTTTTAAGTTCGTTCAAATGTTTAGATGTTGCCGGAATTCCTGGCTTTGGTTCCAAAGTTCCGATGGTCTTAATTTTCAACCAATCAAACAAATAGCTCATATTTTTATGATTAGTGACAACATTTGTTCCTTTAAGGGCTAAAGCCTTTTGCTCCCAAGTTTTGATTTGAGAGTTCATTTTAGCACTAAAATCAGCAAAATTCTTTTGATAAAACTCACTGTTTTGGCTATCAATTTCAGATAATTTATCAGCAATAACTTTACCAACTTTTAAGACATTGTAAGGATTTAAGTGCAAATGCGGATTGCCGTTGGGGTGAACATCGCCGTCTGCACGGTCTATACGTGTCGGTTTTTCAATCGTTTGCACATATTGAGCGGCATAAATCAAATTTGCACCGCCTTCTTGCACCTTTGCCGAACCTGCTTTACGTAATATTAAAGGTAACCAACCGATTTCCAAATCCGCACCGGAGCAAACCACCATATCGGCTTTACGGATTTTGGCGATTAAGCTCGGCTTGGCTTGAATATAATGCACATCTTGCGTGGCATTGGTTGCGCTATAAACATCGGCTTTATCTTTGGTTATTTCCTCGGTTAGGCTCTTCCATTCCGGCTCACAGGTAAACACATTCAAAGCAAAGGCTTTTGAGGCTACAAGTGTTGCCATCATCAAAAACAATATAAATTTCTTCATATTCTTTCTCCTTAAAAACCATGAGCACCATGAGCACCAAAGCTCATCGTATATTCAAGCACAATTTGGTTATCGTCTTTTTTGTTTGACTTGTCATAGTTATATTGTAAGCGAATGCGTGAAAACTCCGAGTTATCCCATTCTGCCATTAAAGAATGTATCTCCGGCTTATGACCTTTGGCATCAAGCGGCGTGTCCTTGAAACTGTCCGGCACGTTATCCGGTCGCATTTGGGCATAGCGATAGCCGACTTTCCAATTGGTCATAAATTTATATGT
This sequence comes from Alphaproteobacteria bacterium, assembly GCA_045602545.1. Taxonomy (GTDB): domain Bacteria; phylum Pseudomonadota; class Alphaproteobacteria; order RF32; family CAG-239; genus RUG410. The sequence goes on along the minus strand of JAZSBR010000038.1, from coordinate 2,195 downwards.
TCCTTGCAGATACCATCCGGAAGAATTGTTATTATATTGTTCAAATCCGGCATCTTCTATGTTGTATTTGCCTTTTTCGTCTCGGAACAAATACTCACCTTGTAAAGCCAATTCGGTTTCTTTGTTATTGCCGGTCGGCGCATAAGTATATTTCAAAGAAAGTCCGTAAAGATTATCTTTGCCTTTGAACATAATATCATCGCTTTCACGTCCTTTGTTGCTCTTCGCATAAAGGTATGAAAAGCCTGCGAGCCATGCTTGGTTGTCGGTTATATCACCGCCAAATTTAACATAAGCATTTGCCGCACCGTCCCCTGAACCTTCTGAGCTGGCCGGAAAATATCCGCCTTTATATAAACCGCCACCGATTTCCGCATAAAAATCAGTCGGCAGAACAATTGACGCCTGCACACCGTCATCTTTATAAGCATTGTTCAAAAATACCCGATAAGGCAAAGGTCTGTCGGCAAACTCGTCGGTATGAGCGTGTTTTTCGTTCAAATATCCGAACACGGGTTTCATTCGTCCGGCGGTTGCCGTAATTCCGTATGGCAATCCGATGGTTTGAATAAAGGCTTCTTCCAGTTCTATTTTATCATCACCATCTTCACTAACCACGGCGGCTGTTAAATTTGCCAAGAACTTATCATCAACGTTAGCACCGATATTGATTTCTGATTCTCCCAAGCTAAAGCCTTTATCCGGACTTTCACCTTCTTCGCCGATTTGAAAACCGGAGATTGCTTTATCCTTGTTGGAATAATAGTTATATGCTCCGTTCAAAACCACACTGATATACGGGTTAAACGCACTCATGGAGTTTATCGGTGTTGTCTGTGCAACAGGTATCGGTGTTTGCGTTTGATTATTTTCCAATTCGTTGATACGAGTTTCTAATTTTTCAATTCTCTTTAAGAGTTCACTATCATCAGCTTTGGCAGAATTTGCACATACCAAAGCCAAAACGGCGGATATAACCGCTAAATTTTGTTTTTGCATAAATTTTTCCTTTATTAAATATGTTTATAAAAGCCAAGAAGTTAAACTTCCGGCATTGGTTTATTTTGACTGAAAAATTTATGCTTGAGGCGGTGCCCGTGTATCGTAATGATAGGAAAGATTAAAATAAGCAATATGTTCAAATAAAGAAATGCTTGTATCTGTTGTGTAATAAATCGGCTCCGCAATGGTTAAAACTTCCGGTGCATCTGCTCCGGCTATTTCTGCCGCTGTTTGGCAATAAAAGCAATTTTGCTCGGCAATAGCATCATCGGGACTATGAATATGTGCCGCCACAATCACTTGTGCAACAAATAAACATACAATCGGTAATATCTTAAACCATTTCTTTATCATGCTTTATAGTTTAATTTAGTTGTCTGTACCTGTCAAGACATAAAAAAAGCTTTAGCGGTTAAACTCGGCTTAAATGTGCTTTTCTCTTTTTTATAGCATTTTTGCAATTTCTGCTTCTACGTCTTTCATATCCGCAGTCGGCTCAAAACGCTCAACCACTTCCCCATCGCGATTTACCAAAAACTTGGTAAAGTTCCACTTGATGTCTGGTTTTAGAGCCCAATCTTTATCCTCTTTTGCCAGCATTTCGCCTAAAAGTTTGCTGTATTGATGTTCTCCAAATCCGGCAAAACCTTTTTCAGACTTCAAAAATGCATATAATGGCAACTCATTGGCACCGTTTACGTCAGATTTCTTCATTTGCTCAAACTTTGTATTGTAATGAAGTTGGCAAAACTCATGAACTTCATCATCTGTTCCGGGGGTTTGATGCCCAAACTGGTTGCATGGAATATCTATTATTTCCAAACCTTTATCGTGATACTTTTCATAAAGAGCTTCTATTGCTTCATATTGTGGGGTAAATCCGCAACCAGTTGCCGTATTGACAATAAGCAATACTTTGCCTTTCAAACTGCTCAATTTTAATTCTTCGCCGTTTGGTTTTGGCACACTATAATCATATATACTCATTGTTTTCTCCTTATTTTCGTTGCTTTAATCGTGAAAGCATGGCTTTCATCAATAAATGTCATAACTTCATCATCTTTCAATGTATCGTCCAAAGCGATACAAATCCAATTTTTTTTAAACGAAGGATAAAATCCTTGTCTTTTCAATAAAATTTGCACCTTTTCTTCGGTTAATTTGACATGAATAATTTCTGTTTCACCGCTTAT
>JAZSBR010000037.1:0-32931 GCA_045602545.1 Alphaproteobacteria bacterium | reverse complement strand
ATATCCGGCACCGCAACCGGCTGATGATGAAATACAATCTCCTTCTTTTGCCAAATACCCTTTTTCACATTTAGTACAATTCAAATTTCCTTCCGGTATCAAACACCCTCTGGCAATGTTTCCGAACAACGAATCGTCAACAAGAAGCGGTGTCACACTGTTTATGCAAGGTTCATCATTACAAGAGTTTATGATATAGTTTCTGCACTCCTCAGTATTTTTTCCGACGCAATATATCTTAAAATCATCGGAAAATGTTGTATACGCAAACAAATTACTATACTTCTCAAATATTTTATCAATAATTATATTTCCGGAAATTGTATTGCCAATGAATGTAGATCTGTGTATTCCTTCAGCTACTAAGGTATTATCACTTCCCTGAATAGTGGCTCCCAAACCTAAAAACGCGTAACTATTTATATCCTTAAACTTCCCGTCTATTATAACATTTTCAACCTTTATATCTCCGGTTGCGCTCGGAAATGTTTTCTTTGTTGTATCCGTTTGATATGAATAAGGCATAAAAGCACCGGCATTTATGCTGGCATTATCATTTTCCGCTTTTACGGTCAATGTTAGAGTTTCAGCATCATAGCTATAAGTACACCCCTGTCCGCAATTATCTTTAACATCAGGTTGCCATTCATGACACGGAACGAGATATCCTTGATAGCATTCTACAGCCCAAGCGCTTCGCGTAATAAATAAAACTCCCGCTAACAATAAAATTTCTCTCATCTTAGTTTTCCTTTTCTTAAAAAATTATACCAATAAGCATAAAAGAAAAACCTCCGAACGGAGGTCGGAAGCTACAAACTATGATACAATAAATAGTGTGACATATTAAAACACTGCTGTTCCTATTCTGCCACCTTCCGACCAAAAGTCAGAAGTATAATATTGCATCTGAGGCTTGTAGACCTCCGAGCCTTTTATGCTCTAAAGAAAAGTTTAGCAAAAAATTTTAATTTTGTAAAGATGTAAATTAGAAAATTATGTGATTATTCCGCCAAAGCGGGATTGATATCATCAATATCAAAGAAAATCGGCAAAATCCGATAGGTTTTGTTTTCATAATAAACATAAACCGGAATGCCGTCGCGCCCGTATGAACTCAAAGCGTCGTTATATTCTTCATTGCTTTCCGTTAAGTCGGCCTTAAAAAGTTCAACCTCATTATCGCGTACAAAATTTGCAAATTTATCGCTGTTCAGCCGAGTTTTTTCATTAAACATACATGTAAGACACCACTCCGCCGTAAAGTCAATAAACACTTTTTTGCCGGCGGAAATTTCCTGTTGAACCTCATCGGCGTTATATTCACGCCAATTCAAATTATTTTTATTAAGCCCGTGATGAGAATAAATTTGCGCCACCAATACGCAAGAAAGCCAGATGCATGTAAGTAATATCGGCAAAGCTAAAATGGTTTTTAATTTATTCATCCAAGCTCCCGGTTTTGGTAAAATCTTTTGCAAAAGTTGCGGATGAGTTTCTGCCAAAACAAACGGCAACGCATAGCCCAGCGCTAACGCAAAAAATACCGCATACATCTCTAAATCGGTCTGCATAAAGGCATAACCTACGGCTGCTCCCATAAAAGGTCCGGTGCAAGGGCTGGCAATCAACACGGCAAAAAAGCCGGTCAAAAACATATTTGCGCTTGATAATTTATAGAGCTTGCGATTGGAAATCGTCGGGAAAGGCAACGCCTCAATCATGTATAAAAACAGCACGAAGAACAATATCATCATCAAAATCACAAATATCGGAGATTGGAGCTGAAATCCCCAACCGATGGCTTTTCCGCCTTCTTTCAATACATCCAAAATTGCCGCCAAGCCCAAGAATGAACATAAAACGCCGGCGGTATATAAAACAGCGTTTTTCCACCTGCGCCGATGATTATGATTTTTAAGAATACCGAAAAGCTTTAAGCTTAAAATCGGAAAAACGCACGGCATGGCATTCAAAACAATGCCCCCGAAAAATGCCAAAATCACAATATAAATAAAATAGCGCCAATCAAAAACATCATAATCAATATTTACCTCAAGCGCCTTATCTGCGCTGATAAGCAAAAGACTCTTTAATCTGTTTTGCTCGCTGGTGTTTTGCCAAGAAACGGTGGTTTTATTCTCATCTCCGGAAATTGAAAATTCTTCTCCGCTGACAATATCCCGCTTTGAAGGAATAATTTTTATATCATCACTGTAAGGCAAATCCAAAGTTATTGAATTGTGTGATTTTTCAAAAGTCACCGTCACTTTGGAAGGGAAAGTTTTTTCTGCCGCTTGCAAAACATTTTGCCATTCATCGGAATCGGTTTGAGGCAGGTTTTTCAAGTCAAAAACAAGTCGTTGCGGTTTGCAAACATCGGCGCATTCCACAAAATTTACGGCAATATGCAGGTTGCTGTTTTGTGCGGAATGCAATTTGAAATAAGCAACATTTTCATACAAATACTCGTCCATAATATCATAAGCTTTAACAAGCTTCGGCACTGATTTATCGGTGGTTTCCAGCGGATTTTCCGGATTTAAATTTTCAATATAAGTAGGCTTTCCGATTTCACCGGGGTTTGAATAATAGATATGCCAACCCTCGTTTATTGAAAACCTTAAAATATGCTCATTTTGCCCATCGGAAAAAAGCTCAACTGTTGTGTTATCGGCTTGTTTTATAATAGATTCGGCATGCGCAAACAATGGGCAAAACAGCCCGAAAAGTATAAGCATTAAAATTTTTATTGTGCGCATTTTTTCTCCAATTCTTGTCAAACTTAAAATAAAAAGGTTAATAAATCAATCTAAACTTGCGGATATTTCAGCAATAATTTTTTCAAACATTTCCATGGTTAAAACACCGGTATTGATATTGTAACGAGATGTATGAAAAGAATCAAACAGCTTTAGATTATGTTGATCTAAAAAATGCTCTGCTCCGTGCGCAAATTTGAACGCCGATTTTTTATAATTTAAGGCTTGCAAAACGGCACCATGCGCCACAGTTCCGAGTGCCAATATAATTTTCAAATTTTTCATGGCGGAAATTTCGTCGCTCAAGAACGAACGGCAATTTTTCAGCTCTTCGGAAGTTACCTGATTTTGAGGCGGAACACAGCGCACGGAATTTGTGACGCGCACGTTTATCAGCTCAAATCCGTCATCTTTTTTCTTTTTATATTCGCCGGTCGCAAAACCGAATTTTTTTAAGGCCGGATATAAAATATCGCCGGCATAATCATTGGTAAACGGGCGATTTGTTTGATTTGCCCCGTTCAGCCCCGGTGCCAGTCCCACGACCAAAACTTCAGCGTTCAGATTTCCGAACGGTTCAACCGGCGCATTGTGATAATGCGGAAATTTCAATTTGTTTTGCGCTCTGAACTCAACAAGGCGCGGGCATAAATCACAATTTTTTTGAGGGCATATCGGCATAACTTTCTCCTTTTTTTAGCATGATAAATTAAAATTTTAAGATGTCTACCATTTAAAAACATTTTTTAACGGTTATATCAAAACCCGAAAGTATTTGATGAATGCTTTATAGTTTTAATAACATTTATAAATGGAGATAAAAATGAAAAAGTCTTTATTATTGACAAGTGCAATCGCTTGTTTTACGGCTTATAACGCTCATGCCATGAATATGATGGAAATGCGCCCTTATGTCGGTGCGGAATATGTTTATTCTCACGCCAAACAAGGCAAATTCGCACAAAAAGCTAAAGAGAATTTCCACAGCGGAAAATTTGATTTGGGTATTGAATGGATGAAAAATATTGATACCGAATTTTCTTATCAGATGTCCGGAGAATTAAAAAGTCGCAGTACATTAAAAGAAAAAATGGAAGCCTCATTCCAAGCATACGCTTTGGATGTTTATGCAAAATATCCTCTAATGTGCTCTCCGCTTAGTGCTGTCGGAACATTGGGCGGTGCAATTTATCATACCGAGTATAAAGGATTGCCGAACAAAAAAACATCAAAGGTCGGATATCGTGCCGGCGTTGGTATGCAATATGATTTTAATGAACATGTGGCAGCGCGTGTAATCGGCAGATATTCATATGTCAATACCAGCTACTTGAACAATTTGATGGAAGTGAACGCCGGTTTGTTATATAGATTCTAGATAATCTTAGCTGTTTTACGGCATAAAAATTCCGCCCCTTGTGATTTTTTAAGGAGCGGAGTTTTTTTGTATGAAATGCTTTTATAAATCGGCGATGACATCAATACTGATAATCTCGTCCGGATTATCAACCATTCCGCTTTGGCCGGCTCCCTTCTTTAAAGCGTCAATATGTTCCATGCCGGAAACAACTTCGCCCCATACGGTATATTGTCCGTCAAGCCAAGGACAATCGGCATAACAAATAAAAAACTGGCTGTCGGCAGAATCCGGATTCATCGCTCTTGCCATTGATACAATACCTCTTTGGTGGCGAATCTTGTTAAACTCTGCTTTTAGTTTTTTACCGCTACCACCGGTTCCGTCACCGCGCGGACAACCGGCCTGAGCCATAAATCCTTCAATAACACGATGAAACTTCAAGCCGTTATAAAAACCTTGACGCACCAATTCCTTAATACGGGCAACGTGATTAGGCGCAACATCTGCAAACATCTCAATCACGACATCACCGTCTTTTGTCTTTAATAAAAGAGCGTTTTCGGCATCTTTAACCTTGTATGAATGCTTAATTTTTTTTGCTCTGGTTTTGCTCATTTCCAATTTTTTGGTATCAGCTTGCCCTAAGTTTTTAGTGGTCGGCTTGCTGATGTTTTTGGTTTTTGTTCTTCCTAACAATTCAGACATATCAAATCTCCTTTTTTATCCTGATAATCTATTTAGGAATTTATTTTTTCAAGTTCAAGATGAAATCAACTCTTTCTTCCGGCGTAAGATTTTTCGGATAGTGCTTGTCAATGTTTTTTATGGCATGCACCAGTCCGTTGCCGTTGGCAATTTGAACGGCTAATCCAGGACGAGCGTTTAATTCAAGCATCATCGGGCCTTTTTCTTTATCCAAAACAATATCGGCACCCAAATAACCGAGCCCCGTCATCTCGTAAGCTTTTGCTCCGATAATCAGATGCTCGCGCCACATCGGCACTTTGATTGAAAATAAATCGGCTCCGGTGTCCGGATGAATCTTAAGCGGCATATTATGGCAAACAGCTTGCAAAGTTTTTCCGGTTTTGATATCCAACCCGACACCGACTGCACCTTGGTGCAAGTTGGCGCGTCCTGCAGATTCTTTGGTGGCAAGTCTGGTCATTGCCATTGCCGGATAGCCCTTATAAACAATGATTCTGACGTCAGGAATTCCCTGATAGCTGTAATTTTCAAAAACATTGCTGAAATGCACGAGTTGCTCAATCAGCGCAACGTCATATTGTCCGCCGAGACTGTATAATCCGCTCAAAATATTTGAAACGTGCTGATAAACATCATTAAAGCCGAGTTCCTTACCTGAGGCGGTGATAAATTTTTCGCCGTTGTGCGATTTTATCACCATAACGCCTTTACCTCCACTGCCGTGAGCCGGTTTTATGACAAACTCTTTATTATTGCCGATGATTTGCAAAAAGTCCTTAACCTGATATTGGTGCTCAATTACTCCAATCATATCAGGAGTGTTTATACCATTGGCTTTTGCAAGAGTCTTGGTTTGTACTTTGTCATCAACAAGCGGATATAATCTGCGCTTATTAAGATGCGCAATAACCTTATAATTTCGGGCGTTCATTCCCAAAACGCCGGCCTCGTGCAACAGTTTCGGATAAGAAAAAATTTTAAGCCAGTTCATTTTATTTATCCTTTTTGGTACGACTAGAACGTTTTTTTGCCGGCGCTTTGGAAGCGGTTTTGATTTGTTTCGGAGCTTGTCTAGAGTCAACAAGCGGTGAAAAACGTTTCAATTCGGTTAAGCGATATCCGGTATATGTTCCGAGTAACATAACAATAAATAAAATCACCAGATTCCACTCATTGAAAGCAAACATAATATGGCGAATGTAGTCACTGCTTACAACAACATAAGTTATAAAACCGACAAGCATTGTATTGATAATTTGCTTTAAGGCATTGCGCGTGCCTTCTTCCTCCCAAGTAATGGAGGCGCGTTCTATGATCCAAGCCGTAATGATAATCGGGAAAAATACGGCGCCGGAGGCAATCTTAATATCAAAATCATAGCCGATTATGGTTAAGGTTTGCATAATCAAGATTACGAAGATTACAACAGCAGAAATTCTCGGCACTAACAATAAATTCAGCCTTGTTGTTGCCGCGCGCAAAATCAAACCTAAAACAATAATCAAGCCATAGCACAATATGCCGGAAATAAAACCGGTTTTGATTAGCGAAAAGGCAATAAGCATCGGAGTGAATGTTCCCATGGTCTGAATGCCGATGACGTTACGCAAAATCACAACGAGCAAAATACCTAAAGGAAAAATCATCAGCCATTTTAAGGTGTTTTGCTCCAAAAGCGGAAGGTTATAAATTGAAAAATCAAAATAACGGCTGTTTTCATATTTTGCACGGCGCTCAACCATTTTGAAGGCCGAAGTCGGTGCCTTGATAACCGAAAAATCAACTTTTGAACCGGTGCCGCCGACAACATCCAATAATGATACTCCGCCCCGTTGAAAGGCAATGAAATTATCCGGCACACCTGTTTCAGCGGTTTCAATATTGTAAACCATCCATTTTCCGCTTTCATAGACCTCGATCATCAAATCGGCCGGCGTGGCTTTTTTGCGCTCATTAAGACGAACACCTCTAATGATGCGTGCGGAAATGTTTTTGTGTGCAAGCATATTTATAATTAAATCAGCCATAACGCGCTGATTTTTCTTAACCGGCAAAAAGGCATCTACCTGCTCGTTAAGCGGTTTTTCATTCAGCAATAAAATAATTTTTTCAGCCAATGACTGTTTATCGGGAAAACTCGATTCGGCCAAATCCCAAATTTCTTCCACCATCTCTGCCTGCTGGTCATTGGCAAATTCCGGCGCGAGCGGTTTTTGCGGAGCCGGCTCATGAATTTTTCCGCTGATATCTTCGTTATCGTAAATCATTATGCGATAATAAAGGTCCTGCTTTTTCTTTTTCGGCTCGGAAGTCATTTTGATACGGCTTAAAGCATCATCTTTTTTGACTTCGTAGCCTTTGGCAACAACATCTTCGCTCAAAATTTTGTAGCCTTCGCTGATGCGCGGAGTTGCAAGTTCAACAGCTATTTTTTCACCTTGAACCGGCATAAATGAAATATGGGCATCAATAGTCCAAACATCGGTTTTTTCCTTAGGGTTGATGCTGAAACCCAAGACTTCTATTTTGTAATAAGTTGACCATGAAGCAAAAATTACGGCAAGAATTAAAAAAACTGTGAGAATGCCGCGAACAGAAAAAATTTTTTTCATTTTTATAAGTCCCAAATAAATTATTTTAAGGTGTTTTCCAATGAAACGTCAACAATGGCGCGTCCGCTCAAAATGTTGCGTCCGATAAGCGCCTGATAATCAAAATCGGTTCTTTCGGTGACGGTAAAGTCGGCTTTGAATTTTTTACCGCCCATCTTAACGTCCATTTCAATCATCGGACGATGCTCGTCTTCAATAATGCGTTTAACACGAATGCGTTTGCGACGAGGTTTTTCAAAGTCATGAGATTCACCTGTGACACGGTTAACAAGCGTAAAAGATACCCATTTTTTACCGTCACGTTCAAAAACTTTTAAGTTTTGCACATCTAAAGCAGAAGTGGTGGCACCGGTATCAATACGAGCCGGAAAAGCCGATTTCATCGGCGGAAAATAAACCGGTTCAACCGCGCCGATAATATTGTTCGGGCGAATATAAACAATCTTTTTTTCAGGTTCGGGAGCTGGGGCAATTGACGGAACAACCGATTCTTTTTCTGCCGAGCAGGCACAAACCAGTAAGAATAGCAACGAATACAAAGTTTTTCGCATAATATAACCTCAAAAAGCATTCAAAAATTTTGCATAGAGTTTAACTACAATTTTTTCATAATGTCAAAGAAAAAAAACATTAAGTCACTTTTAGAGGCAAAAACATTTTTCCCAAGGGTGTGAATAAAAATTTTTAAAAATTACAAAAATTTATCTTATTGATTTTACTTAATATTTTTCCTCACGCGTAAAGAAAAATTGAACAAAATAAGAACAAGTGAAAAAATTCTAAAAAATACCATTGAATCCCATAAAATACCATGTTATACCATAAAACATGAGTTTAACCCAATTTTAGGATTCGCCATGCGCAAAGTGTTTCTGTTTATGGACACAATCATCAATAAGGTAGACGCCAAAGGGCGTGTTTCTCTGCCTGCTGATTATCGCGCTATGGTTAAAGAACTTAACTCCGAAATTGTTTGTTATCGCAGTCTGACATCACCTTGTATTGAAGGGTGTTTGGAGGATTTGCTGGATAAGCTGGCAAGCGAAATTGAAGATTCAACCGATTTCTTTTCGGAAACACAAGACAACTTAACAAACCTTATTTTCGGCGATGCCAAGCGCTATACTTTTGACAGTACGGGGCGCATAAATTTAAGTGAAAAACTCTTAAAGCATGCTGAAATTACCGATAGTGCCGTATTTGTCGGTAAAGGACGCAAGTTCCAAATTTGGAATCCGAAAAATTGGCAAAAAGAAGAAGCAAAAATTCGCGCTGAAGTTTTGAAAAATCGTCCGGTTTTGAAAAAGGACGAAGCAAAATGAGTATGATGGTGCAAAAACATATTCCGGTTATGTTAAATGAGGTATTGCAAAGCCTTAATCCTCAGGACGGCAAAATCTATGTTGACGCAACATTCGGATTCGGCGGTTATACCGAGGCAATTTTGAATAAGGCTGACTGCAAAGTTATTGCGCTTGATCGTGACCCGACAGTTAAACCTCGCGCCGAAGAATTAAAAGAAAAATTCAAAAGTCGTTTTGAATTCAGAGCCGGAAAATTCGGGGATTTTTCGTCATTGATAAGCGAAAATATCGACGGTGCGGTATTTGATATCGGTGTTTCTTCAATGCAGATTGATGAAGCGAACAGAGGTTTTTCTTTTTCAAAAGAAGCTCCTTTGGATATGCGTATGTCTTGCGAAGGAATATCTGCCAAAGATATTGTGAACACTTATTCCGAGCAGGAATTGGCTAATTTGATTTATGCTTACGGTGAAGACAGAAAGTCGCGCGTTATTGCCCGAAAAATTGTGGAATATCGCCAAGATAAGCCGATTGAAACAACCACCGAATTGGCTGAAATTATTTATTCGGCGATATATCATCCGAAGTTTGGTGAATTAAATCCGGCAACACGTACGTTTCAGGCTTTAAGAATTGCGGTTAATGATGAATTGGAGCAATTAAAACAAGGCTTAAAAGGTGCATCCGAGCGTCTTAAATCGGGAGCACCGTTGGTGGTTGTTGATTTTCATTCATTGGAAGACAGAATCGTTAAATTATTTTTCAAAGAAAATTGCGCGAAAAAGGTAAAGGTTTCTAAGTATGCTCCGGTTGCAGAACATGAGCAAAATGCCGAAAATAAGCTTTTTTCGCAGATTTCAAAAGTTATTGTGCCGACAAAATCCGAGTGCGAGCAAAATCCGCGCGCTCATTGTGCTAAACTTCGCTATGCCATAAGGGGATAAAATATGGGAAATATTAAAACGGCAATGGTTGTTCTTTGGCTCACACTTACTTTGGTTGTGGCTGTGGGGTCGTCTGTTTTGAAAAATAAGGTGCAAGTATTGGAGCGTCGTTTAGGCACAATTAACGAAAATATTCAAAAAGATATTCAAACTATTCATGTTTTGAATGCCGAATGGAGCCATTATAACACTCCGGAACGCTTGAGAAAACTGGCAATGGAACAATTATCGCTGGATAAAGCCAGACCTGAACAAATTATTAACTATTCTGCGTTACACTTCAATTATGAAGACGAATCGGGCGCCGCAAAAACGGTAACCAACAAAAAAGAATTAACAACTTTGGTAAAAGCAAGGGCAAAGAGTAACTAAAATGGGCTTTCAGGTTAATTTTTCAAAGCGTAACAAAGAGCGTTTTTATCTTCCGGGACAGGAGATAAAAATTTCGCGCGGAGTTGTTTCGCAACGAAGTTATACCACCGAAAGCGATAATGTTCTTACCTGTAAAAACCGCACAATTTTCACAATTATTTGTTTTGCCTTTATTTATTGTGTTTTGGCAGTGCGAGTCAGCTATGTTTGTTTGAGTCAGGGTATTAACATTGATACTGCCATCTCAAGCGAAAATTTGGGCGAAGATGAGTTTATTAAACTTAAAAATCCGGTGAAACGTGCGGATATCTTAGATAGAAACGGCGAAATTATTGCCACCTCCCTGCCGACGGTTAATCTTTATGCCAACACCAAAAAAATTGATAATCCGGAAGAAGTTGCCGAAAAACTGAGCTATATTTTTCCCGATGTTGAGTATGAATATTTTGTTGAGCGCTTGAGCCGTAAGAGGGCTTTTGTGTATCTTAAACACAATCTTTCTCCATCACAACAATCTCAGGTTAATGCCTTAGGTATTCCTTGGCTTGAATTTGAAAATTGCGAGAAGCGAATTTATCCGCACAAAAACTTATTTTCGCATGCATTGGGTTATACGGATTTTGACAACAAGGGAATATCAGGTCTTGAAAAATATTTGGATGAGCGCTTAACTTCTTCAACCAAGCCGGTGCAACTATCGCTTGATTTGGGCGTGCAAAATACCATTAAAGAAGAGTTGGAGGCCGGTGTTAAGCAATTTAATGCCGACGGCGCGGCTGCAATTTTGATGGATGTTAATAACGGACAGGTTTTATCACTTGTATCGTTGCCGGATTTTAATCCGAATGAAAATTTGAAATCTGAAGACCGTGCTATGTTTAATTTTGCCACCAAAGGTGTTTATGAGGCCGGTTCGGTATTTAAGGTTTTCAACACGGCTCTTTGCTTGGAAAGCGGAAAAATTGATGTTACCGATAAGTTTGATACCACAAAACCTATTTATTTCGGGCGCCATAAAATTTCAGATCCGCACGGTTCGCACGGCTGGTTGACACCGGAAGATATTTTGGTTGAGTCTTCCAATATCGGTTCGGTGCAAGAAATTTTGAGAGTTGGTAAAAAATATCAACGTCATTTCTTGCAAGAGATAAATCTGGATAAAGAATTAAGTGATTTTGAACTGGCGGAGAAGGCGCGCCCGCTCTTTAATTCGGAAAAACGTTGGAATGATGATATGATGGCAACCATCAGTTACGGATATAGCGTTTCGGCCACACCTTTGCATATTATTACGGCATTTTCGGCAGTGGTGAACGGTGGAATTTATCGTCAGCCGACATTGCTCTACGAGCCTCATGAACGTGAAGAAAAACGTATTGTTTCGGAAGAAACTTCGGAGAAAATGCGCTCACTTTTGCGTGCGGTTGTTGTCAGAGGAACCGGTAAAAGAGCAAATGTTGAAGGTTATGAAGTTATGGGAAAAACCGGAACAGCCGATAAAATGTTGCCGACCGGCGGTTATGACCATAAAAAAAGTATGTCAACTTTTATTTCAGGTTTTCCGGCATCAAACCCGCAATATGCACTCCTTGTTGTGATGGATAATCCGAAAGCCAGCAAGGAAACCTATTGGTACACAACAGCCGGCTGGAATGCCGTACCGATCAGCAAGAATATTATTTCGGCAGTTGCTCCGCAACTCAATGTTAAAGCTGATTTTGACTTGGAAAAGCAAAAAAGCATTGTTGACGCCGCCTATAAGAAAAAATAGTTTTTTATTGTTTTTTTCATAAAATCATGATATTTTGGTGTTTATAAATTCCAAACAAATTTAAGGAGTATTAAATGGCTACACTAGCAACAAAAGTTTTAGGGATTGATTTTGAAAATCCGTTTATTTTATCTTCAGCACCGCCGACTGCAAAAATAGAGAGTCTTGATAAAGCTTTTACTCTCGGTTGGGGCGGAGCCGTTTTGAAAACAATTGCACCGGAAGGGTTTGAAATGATTGAGGCTTCTCAGCGTTATGCAAGTTGGAAAAACGGCAACAAAATATGCGGTTTTGAAAATATTGAGATGCTCAGCCATTTATCAATTAAACAATGGCTTGAGGGTATTAAATTTTTGAAACAAAAACATCCTACCAAAGTGCAAATTGCCAGCATTATGGCGCCGGTTGTCAAAGAAGAATGGCAAAAGCTGGTAAAAACTTTTAATAATTCCGGAATTGATGCGTTTGAACTTAATTTTTCTTGCCCGAACGGAGTGCCGGAAAAAGGAATCGGTATGGCTATCGGAACGAGCGCCGAAACTTCAGCCATGATAACAAAATGGGTTGTTGAAGTTGCCGAAAAGCCGGTGTTTGTTAAGCTCACACCTAATGTTACTAATATTGTGGAAATTGCCAAAGCAGTGGAAGAAGCCGGTGCGGATGGAATTGCAGCCATCAATACCGTTCAATCGCTGATGGGCATTGATTTGGATACTTTTGAGCCGTTACCGAAGGTAAATGGTAAGTCAACTTTCGGCGGATATTCAGGAATTTCCGTAAAACCAATCGGACTGCGTTGTGTGGCACAAATCCGCCAAAACAGTGAATTGCCGATTTTGGGTATGGGCGGTGTTTCAAACTGGCATGATGCTGCCGAATATATGTGCGTCGGCGCCGATGTGGTTCAAGTATGCACTGAAGTTATGGCAAACGGATACGGCATTATCGGCGCAATGAAAAAAGGTTTGCTTGAATTTTTGGAAAGAAAAGGTTTTGATAGCCCGAAAGACTTGAAAAACAAAGCTATTCCTAACTTGACATCGCATGAGGAATTGCCTAAGTCAACTCAAGTTTATCCGAATATCAATGATGCCGAATGTGTTAAGTGCGGAAAGTGCGTTATGTTATGCGATGAATCTGAACATAGTGCATTATCTTTGACAAACGGGCATATTATCGTTAATCGCGATGCATGCGTAGGTTGTTCGCTTTGCTCGCACATCTGCCCGAAATCAGCAATTAAAATGGGTTGAGCTGAAAAATAAAAAAAATCCCCTCAAGCATCAAATGCGGTGAGGGGATTTTTTTTTAAACTATGTACATCAAAGCGAGGATTAACGAAAGGCCGACAACGCCTTCGCATATTGATGCCCAGAACAAGGGAGATGCAAAGATTGCGGCGGCCGCAAAAACAGCGGCAATTTGGAACCCCGCATGATACAACACCAGCACAACTCCTGCCATGATGAGCCAGGAACCTTTAACCTGGAAAAAGATTAGGTTTCCGGTTTTCAGGCTGAAGATGATTGCGTTAATCCAGCAAACAAAAACTCCAATCAGAAGATAGCCCAAAACGGCTCCGATGCCTGCAAGATGAACAAGTGCTGACCAGAGCACTAAAATCAAAACTGTTGTTATCAATGTTGATTTTACTGCTTTTTTCAAAAGATAATTTAAGTAATCCATAGTTTTCATATTTTTTTAATTAATAATTATGCAGAATTATGATATTTTCTGCCAGACTAGCAGAAATTATCATTTTTGTCAACTGTTTTTGCGATTTACCTTAATAAATTTGATGCAAAGATAAAAAGCTTAGCGGCTTCTTGCAACTTTTTTCTGAGCAACAAGAGCTATACTGTCTTTTTTAGCCACCTTGCTTTTCTTTGCTACAGATGAGGTTTTGCCGTTTTTCTTGTTTATCTTCTTCTCAGCATCGGTAAGTAATTTTTTTACGGCACTGTGCGGAGTTTGTCCTTTTTTCGGCTTATTAATGGTATTTTGAAGCTTTTTGACAGCCTTTTTACCATGAGCTTTATATAAGGTATCTACTGCTTTTTTGGTGTCAATTTTATCTTTCGGATCCTTTACATTGCGATTGAGTTCATCAATCATTTTAGTCATTTGTTTCTTATCATCGTCTTCTCTTTGTTTTGCTTTGGCGGCTTTAGCTGCTTGTTTTTCGGCTTTCTTCTTAGCTTTTAAGGCTTTGGTGTCAGCTTTTGCTTTAGCGTCTTTATAGCGTTTTTGGTCTGCTTTTAAAGTGCTTCTGGTTTTTTGTGAAGAATTGCTTGCCGACGATGTTTGGGCAGAAGCATATGCGTAAGAGCCGGATGATGAAGGAGCTGGAGCGCTGGTAATATTACCTGATAAATACTTCCCCATGGTTCTTTGGGTTACATTTTTGTTATAAACACCGGTTTTCATCAAAACATAATTACGTGCTGAACGATTGCCAACCTGTCTGAAGTATTTTGTGTTACGCATTGCTTCAGCGGCTTCATCAAATTTTCCTTCCTTCATGCATTGAAGCATTGTTTTATGTTTTGATAAACCACCGATACCACAGTTAAATGCCATATCAATCATAATAAACTGGTGCTCACCATCAAGATTTTTCCACCAAGGGAAACGCTTATCCAAGTCATTTATGCACTTATTGATATCACTTTGTAAGAGATATTCGGCATCTTTCTTACTGATAGGGCTCGGTCCCTTAGGGCCACAGCCTAAATGTCTTTGTTCTTCAGCATCCAATGGATTGTCATCAACATTTCTGCCATATCCGATTGTCATTTTTCCGGCCGGACAAGGCTGTCGTGTGGAGACAAAACCCTCACTCATTTCCAATCTGTCCATAATTGTTCTCATATTAAGCATAGCAGTCTCCTATGTTATATATTATCTCACGAGTTTCTCAGTATAAGCTTTCTGTAGAGCTATTTGAATACCATCGAGTTTCGGAGCAACTTCAAGATTTTTCTTTTTGTCTATTGCATCGTTATTCTGCACTTGTGCTGAGGCTGTCAGAGCATTAGCTTTATCTGCTTTCATAACAGCTTTTGTAGCTTCAGGTACATCTGCATTTTTAATATACCAATCTGCATATTTCTGAACTTTTGAATCTAGACCTTGTGTTGAAAAAAGATGATGTTCTTGCAGTTCTAATTGGGTAATTGTACCAATTACAACAGATTTTTGTGTATCGACCATCTCTTCTAGTTCTTTAGTTGATAAAGATTTCATGTTTTGAGCTTCTTTTGAAAGTTGTTCATCTATCCACTTATTCATACAACCTATTTCATAGGTTCCCGGAACCTTAATTGCTTTTCCGGTTTTTTTGTCTTTAATAGTTTGAAGTGGTGGATAATCGTTTGGTGATGATACAACCAATAAATTGGCATTATTATTACCTTGAACAACATAACTCAAGAGTTTACCATCTTTATCACTATTGACTGCAACAACCATCATTGCATGGCGACCGGATACACTATTTCCAGAGCTCGCTTGAGAGATAAAATCTCCAGGACCGACCTTGCCATCAGAAATTTGTTGCCACAGTGCTTGACCACCTTTGCCTGATAGTCTGTGATTTTTATCAAACGGAGCTAAGTTTGCCGCTCCGGTATTAAGAGGATCATTTTTAATTAATCCCTCTAATTTCATTTCTTTACAAATACCGGCCTCTATGGTACACACTGATGCCGAACAGCAAAATTCACCATATTTTACTTTTGTACCTTTTTTTGTTTTTACAACTTTCTTATGATTGCTATAACCTCTTGTATATGTTGGTAGGACTTCTTGATACATGCAGTAGGCAGTTGAATCTCTAGGTAGTATTAGATTACCGTTGGCATCTTGCACTTTGCGACCTTTGCTTATACCGCCATCCCAAATAATGGTATTCATACTTGTTCCACCTCCAAGCTGCGAGGCTATATCATAAGCCTCAATTCCTGCAACAAGACAAGTATTTTTATATTCTTCTTCACGCAATTGCCTGTATTGTCCAATAAGGGCTTGGCGATATTCTTGTTCGGAGATATATTGATCTGTATGCAATTTAGGAAAATTTTCTTTAAGATCATAGCGTCTTTTAAGAGCAACATCATCTGTTAAGTCTTTTGCATATAAAGCAATTGAAGAATCCTGTTTTTTAGCATTCTGACCAGGTAAATTTTTATTCGGCCTTTGTGTGCTCGCGGTATTTTTTCTTGTTACGGCTTTCCCCATAGTTATTCTCCATTATTCCATATTTTTAAGCTTATTTTAGCTTTTCTCTTCGGTTTTGTCAACAGATTTAAATCATGATGTCAAAAATTTAACATTTTTGTAACAAATAAAAAGGCGCCCGAATTTGAAGAAAAATCCGAGCGCTTGATTCTTAAAAATCAAAAAATTATAAGTTCCAAAGTCCGCTATAATCAACAGCCACGCCGATAATAGTGCTGCTGCCGTATTTTTTGGAACCGCGGTCTTTTGCTTGCAAATATTGAACATACGGACCGAAAGCAAAGTTTTTATAAATATCAACCATCATTCTGGCAGTAGCATTCAATTCATACTTGAAATCTTTGGCATTATATGAACTGTAACCCAAATAATCGCGGAAGTATGTGTCCACATCAAATTTCACACCTTCGCGGAACGGATATTCGGCGCGCAAGCCGATTTCATAACCGTATTTGCTCACATTTTTGCGGTATGTGAAGTCATATTCGCCGAAAGCTGCGGCATACATATCCTTGATGTATTTTCCCTCAAACATTTTAATACCGGTTAAACCGCGGGCGATTTTTGTGCGCGGAGCATCATCATTTTTTTCAAATTCCGTTTGATATTCGGCTCTGACAAACGGACCGACATCAGCTTCCCAATAGCGCCAAACCTTTCTGGCATAATCGGTTGAAAGCAAAATTTTATCGGCATTTTCTGTTGTTACATCCGGACCTTCAACCGGTTTGATTTTAGTTTTTCCGTATTCGGCAAACAAATTGTTGCTCCATAAATATTTTTCCTGATTATAATCAAGATAAAAATCCAAAACGCCTTTAGTGACGGTTTCGCTGTCACTGCTGAGCTTAGAGTTCGGAGAATCTTTATATTCTTTAGCGTTTTTAACGGTGGTGGAAGAAACTTCCAAAGATGCCTTATTTAAGTTTGCGCGCCAACCGTAAGTTTCGGCATTTTCATCTTCCGCATGAGCAAAATTGCCGTATGCAAAAAGCGGCAAAACTAACAGATACAAATATTTTTTCATTTTAAAGTCCTTTTATCATTGAACAAGTCTACGCGAATAATACTATAACAAAGCAAGTAAACTTTTTATTACTATTGTGGATAAATTTGATGATTTTGTGTTTCGGGTATTTTTTTTGATTAGACTGCCATTATATATAAGCGAGAAAAAACACTAAAGGGAGGAAAAATATGAAAGTTTTGATTATCGGCGGTGGCGCAGGCGGTGCAAGTTGTGCGGCAAAGTTAAGACGTATGGATGAAACGGCGGAAATTCTTGTTTTGGAAAAAACGCCGGAAAATTCGGTTGCCAGTTGCGGTTTGCCGTATTATGTGGGTAATGTGATTGAAGACAGAGCTGATATGTTGGCGGCCTCACCGTTATTATTTAAAAAGTTGTTCAATATTGAAGTTAAGGTCAACACTGAGGTTGTGAGCGTTCATCTTGCCGATAAGCATGTGATGACTACAACAGGTGATGTTTATGATTATGATAAGTTGGTTTTGGCAACCGGCTCAAGAGCAGTTATTCCGCAACTTAAAGGATTGGATAATTTGCCGTATTTTGCACTTAAAACCTTGGGCGATGCCGATAAAATCAAAAAATACATTGCCGAAAATAATGTTAAGACGGCGCTGATTGTTGGAGGCGGTTTCAGCGGAATTGAACTGGTTGATAACTTTCACATTTTGGGTATTAAAACAACCGTTGTTGAGGCCGGTTCGCAAATTTTGCCGGTGGTGGATGAAGATATGGTGCGTCAGTTGGAAAAAACTTTGCGTGACAACGGCGTAAATTTGATTTTGAATCAAAGAGTTGAGGAAATTTTGCCTGATGGAGCAATGCTTGAAAGCGGAGAAAAAATCAATGCGCAAATGGTGGTTTTCTCTCTCGGCAACAAACCGAATGCGGAACTTGCGCAAAATGCCGGGATAGAACTTGAAAACGGGTTTATTAAGGTTGATGACTATATGCAGACTTCCGCGCCTGATGTTTATGCTTGCGGTGATTGCGCAACCACCAAAGATTTTGTTTCAGGCGCGACAGTCGGCGGAGGCATGGCGGGACCGGCAAATCGTCAGGGACGCTTGATTGCTTGTCATATTGCCGGCAAGCCGTATAAAAATACTCCGACACTTTGGACAGGCGTTTTGAAAGTTTTTGATAAGACCGTGGCATTTTGCGGACATAGCGAGGCAATGCTTAAAAAATATAATGTTGCGCATCAAAAAATGATTGTTTGGACCACCTCGCATGCCGGATATTATCCGAATGCCGAATGGATTGCCTTAAAAGTTTTGTTTGATGAAAAAAGCGGAAAAATCTTCGGCGCTCAGGCCGTCGGCGGGGAGGGAGTTGATAAGAGAATCAATGTTATTTCAACGATTATGCGCTTAAACGGGACGGTTGAAGACTTGCGCGATGCCGAGCTTTGTTATGCTCCGCCTTATTCAAACGCCAAGGATGCCATAAATTTAATCGGCATGGCAATTGAAAATATCAGACAAGGGCAGTTTAAGCCTTATTTTGGCACTGATTTTGACGGATTTACGGTATTGGATGTGCGCTCTCGAGCAAGTTATGCGGAAAAGCATATTGAAGGGGCAATCAATATTCCGGCAGGACAGTTGCGTGACCGCATGGCTGAAATTCCGAGAGATAAACCGCTTTTGGTGCATTGTTACCGCGGTTATTCCAGCTATGTTTCCGTGCGTATTTTAATGCAAAACGGTTTCAAAGATGTTTTCAGTTATGCCGGCGGTTGGCAACAATATGAGGCAGAAACTTTACTCTGACATTTTCACAATAATATTTTGTAAAGCAAAAAAAGCCATCAGAATAAAACTGACGGCTTTTTATTAAACAACTTTCGTTTTTTTATCTTCTGTCGCCCATTAAGCGCAACAAAGACAAGAACAGGTTGATAAAATCAAGATACAAATTCAAAGCGCCGGAAATTGCCACCTTATTGCGACTTTCATCATCTGCTCCTACGCCATAATATAAAGATTTCAGGTTTTGCATATCATAAGCGGTTAAGCCCACAAATACGGCAACCGAAATATATGAAATTGCATAATATAATCCACTGCTTGCCATAAAGATATTAACAATGCTTGCAATAATTACGCCCCACAAGCCCATATACATAAACGAGCCGATTCCGGTTAAATCACGCTTGGTGGTATAGCCGTATAAGCTCATGGCACCAAAAGTTGCGGCTGTAATTAAAAATACGCGTGTTATGCTGGCGCCGCTGTATGATATCAAAATATTAGCGCAAGACATTCCCATTATGGCTGAAAATCCGAAAAACATCAAAAGCAATTTTGAGGCACTTGCCCTGTTTGCCATTGCGCTGAAAGCAAATACCAATGCCAGCGGAGCAAGAGTAATTATCCAACCCAAAGCCGACAAACTTGCGGTGTGGGTCTGTTCATTTATGCTATACATCATTGCGAGCAACGGCGTATTAACAACAATCCACGCTGCCAATGCCGTGATGCATAAACCGGCACCCATATAATTAAAAATCTTAATCATATATTGGCGCAAGCCTTCATCAATGGTTTCAATCGACTTTTCGCCCGTCAAATCTTTAACTTCATACATTTTATTCTCCTAAAAAATTATTCCCTATGCTAGGGAATATAGGGTATTTTTCTTAAAAAATCAATAAGTATTACGGCTTAAAAGACAATAAAAAGGCTGGATTATTGAAAAAAAATGTTGTAAAAGCTCTTCAGAGGAGCAAAAAATGTATAGTGAAAGATTTCAGCAATTTATAGAAATGTGGCGCAAGGACTTTGCCATTGAACGCAGTATGAATGAAAAAGTTTGCGTTGATCGTGACGGCAACCCGATTCCGTGGTACACTTATCCGGCAATAGAATATCTTTCCCAATTTGATTATTCCGATAAAACGATTTTTGAGTTCGGCACCGGATATTCCTCAATGTATTGGGCAAAACGCGCCAAAAAAGTTATCAGTATTGAAGATAAACCCGAATGGTTTGAAAAATTTGCAAAAGAATTTCAGGCGCCCAATTGGCAAATGCGCTATTGTGATGAAAAACAAGGCTATGAAAATATGATTTTTGCCGACAACGAAAAATATGATGTGATTGTGGTAGACGGAAAGCGTCGGGCTGAATGCGCCGAAACGGCCGTAAAAGCCTTAAAAGCCGGCGGAATGATTATCTTGGACGACAGCGACCGCGTTAATACCAGCAAAGAATATTTCAACGCCATTAAAACTTTACGCGACGCCAACCTTTTGCAGGTTGATTTTTACGGTTTTTGCCCGATGAACAATTATACAAAGGCAACATCACTGTTTTTTGCGCGCGATTTTAATTTTGATTCGCTTTATACCGTTCAACCGATTAACGGATTGGGCAATATTTGGTCAATGAGCAGAAAAGAGCGCAAACAGTTTTTCAAAAAGCAAGATTATGTCGCATCTGAAGAAGAGTAATTTTTCAAATATTTGAAATTTTTCTGTTTCTTTTTAAAAAATAGTGTGCTATATTACGCGAAGTTTTACTGAAATTAGAGGTTTTGGTGGAAAATTTAGAACAACAGGCATCAGTTTTTTTCGGGCAGAAAGAGTATGCGAAAGCTCTTGAAATATATACTCTTTTGAGTAATGGAAACCCTAAAAACGAAGAATATATCGTAAGTTGCGGAAATTGCTATGATGCCATGGGTGAAAAAGATAAAGCGCTTGAGTGCTATGAACAAGCCCTTAAGCTCAATCGCAACAGCGAGTCTGCGCTTCTTAATATTTCTACTTTGCATTATGAACTCGGCAACTATGATTACTCTGCCGAAATGGCACAAAAAGTTCTGAAAATTAATCCGAAAAATGTTTCCGCCTTGCAAAATTTGGGAAATATTGCTTTTTGCAATGCCGATTATCAAAATGCCCTGAAATATTATCAGGAGATGCACAAACTAAATCCGCGCAGCTATATTGCCATGATAAATATGGCAAACACCTATTATGCCCTTGAAAAATATGTTTTAGCGCTTGATTTTGCAAAAAAATCTCTTGAGCGTCATCCGTCAAGTGCCATGGCGAACACCATCGCCGGAAACTCGCTTTATGAGCTTGGCAAATATCAAAAAGCTATTGAATACCTCTTAAAAGCGGCAGAACTGGATGAAAACAATTTTGAACTTCTTAATTCGTTGAGTGATGCTTATCGCGCCGTTAATGATTGGGAAAATTGCATGCTTTTTGCATGGCGATATATCAAGCGTAAGAACAGTGAATCAACTGCTGCAAGCATAAATTTCGGCTATTTGATTTATGAATGCTTTGCTGAAAATGATCAGGAATTGGCGCAGAAATACGCCGCAAAATGGATGAAAAGATTTCCGGAAGATAAGGTGGTTTTGCATATGGGAAATGCTGTTGTTGACGGTAAGGCTCTCGATTCGTCGGCACCGGAATTTATTAAAGCCATATTTGATGCTTTTGCAACCGGCTTTGACAGCACATTGAGCAGTCTTGATTATCAGGCTCCGCAACTGATTGATGAAGCCTTGGCAAAGTTTTTGAAACCGTCACTTTTCAAAAAGTATCATATTTTGGATATGGGATGCGGGACCGGACTTTGCGGTATAAGATTAAAGAAATATGCTTCATATAAGGGTTTAATCGGTGTTGATTTATCTGAAAAAATGCTTGAGGAAGCCGAAAAGAAAAATGTTTATGCCAAATTGGTTAATGATGACATTTGCCACTATCTGGAAACAAGCTCTTATCTGTTTCAGATTATAACAGCCTCTGATGTATTGACTTATTTCGGCGACTTGGCAAAAGTTTTTGTGCGCACCTCAAAATCATTAACCCCGAATGGTTTGTTTGCGTTCACCGTATCGGAAAATGATTATAACGACTCGGACTTTTTTATGGCTCCGAGCGGAAGGTTTGTGCATTCGCTGAATTATGTTGAGCGCGCCTTAAAAAGCTCCGGTTTAAGGGTTTTGAGCCAAGAGCAACACATTTTGCGCAATGAAGCGGAAAAACCGGTGTATGGCTATGTTATCGTGGCTCAAAAACCTGATTTGAGTGCAAAATAATTTTTTAACGCACAACACTTCCTTTATACCTTAATGCTTAAAGGTGATAATCACAAAGTTATCATTTCCGTCATGAAGCCACTCGTTCGCCTCCGCCGGCGTCCAACGCTTACGAGAGAACGGGTATTCATCCATGCAATCTCCCTTATAAACTACTCTTCCTTGTTTAAAACAATTTCTGTCATAATTATAAGCGCAATCAGCAATGCTGGTACAAACATCTTTTTTATTTGCCCTGTCAATCAGTTTTAAGCAATCTTGTTTGGTTGCGCACAAAGCTCCGCCTGCCATATTTGCAGCCTTTTGTTCTTCATATTCTAAAGCTTTTACTTTACAGCTTTCATAATCACTGCATGCGCTGTTGACACCCTGCCCCATATCATCAGGTGTTGCCCAAAAATTGTCATTCAAGATATTTCCATCTTTATCAGTTAAAAAGTAAACTCCGTTTTCATCTTTTTTATATGTTGTGATTGACGAAGAACCTCTTCCGGCGCAATTTGCATCATATTTACAATAAATAACTGTCCCGTCATCCATAAATGCAAAAGGTCCGTTTCCAGTACCGGAAGGAGCTTCCGAACTTAAAATTCCCTCATACACAACATAGTCAAGCGGAGTGTTTCTAAGGGCTCGAGTTCCAATATATGTCACGGATTCGGGAATAACAAGACTTGTTAATGATGTACCTTCAAAAGCTGAGCCATAAATCTTTTCAACAGAATCCGGAATAACAAGATTTGAAAGCGGATATCTCTCTCCTGGTCCGCCGTATAATGATTGTTGACCAATGCTAGTAACCGAATCCGGAATCGTGATGCTTTGTGCCTGAGTTCTCACAAATGCCATGAATCCTAAAGACGTTATTCCCTGTTCAACATTGATATTTGTAATTGTTCCTCTTTGACTAGCCCAAGGAGCAAAGTTATCTTTCATCTTCCCAGAGCCGGTAATATTCAATTGTTTATTACCATCTGCATTTATTTCATCATTGCTTAAATAAGCTGTGCAATCATCGCCGCAACTCCAACAATCAACATTAAGTGTTGTCCCGTTCGGACAGTTCGGTGCTGCTCGGGCTACGCTAGTTATTGATAAAGATAAACCGAATACAATAGAAAACATTTCAAAGCAAAAAAATTTATGTTGCTTATTATATTTATTCACGTTTTTCATTTTAACATCTCCATTTTTATAAGTTACAACTAAAAATCCCGTCATTCTCATTTTAAGAAAGGCGGGCGGATGTTCGAAGACCGTGAATTCTAAACGGCTCGGCGTTTTCGCGCTTTTAATGGGAGCCTTATTGCGCCGACATCCGCTCATCAGATAAGAACGAAATATCGGCATACAGTTTTAAAGTCGCCATGCTTTTGCGACTAGAATTCAAAGGGCTTCGACGCCCTAAAAATGATTTTATATCATTTCTGAAATTGAATCTAACATAAAAAGAATCAGATTGCAACAGTAAAAATAAAAACCCTCCTAAAATTCAGGA
Organism: Alphaproteobacteria bacterium; assembly: GCA_045602545.1. GTDB lineage: Bacteria > Pseudomonadota > Alphaproteobacteria > RF32 > CAG-239 > RUG410. The sequence goes on along the minus strand of JAZSBR010000037.1, from coordinate 9,264 downwards.
GAGTTTTATATTTTGCAAAATATAATAAAATCTTAGTTTGAAGCCTGTTTAGCAGCAATAGACTTTTTGATTTTTTTAGCTTCTTCAGTAAGTTTTGAGCTTGATGTAGAAGTCAAATAAGCGTCCAATCCGCCGTTGTGCTCAATAGAACGCAAAGTTTTTGAGCAGATTTTGAGCTTAAATACTTTATTCAAAGCTTCACTGAACAAAGAAACAACTTGCAAGTTAGGCATAAAGCGACGACGAGTTTTATTGTTAGCGTGGCTGACATTGTTTCCGCTCTGAACGCCGGTGCCTAAAATATCACATTTTTTTGACATTTTTAATTTTCCTTAAGTTAAATTTAACAATATTGTTGCTTGTTAATACATGCATTTGATTGACAAGTCAAGTAAAATTGTTTAAAAATGATAAAAAAATTTATATTTTTATGTATCCGTAGATCAACTTTTATGTATCCGTAGCTCAATTGGATAGCTGGAGGAAATAAAACAAGCCTTAAATGCTTGTTTTATGACGACAGGCGAAGACCACTTAATGAGCCGTCAAACGGCAGAGCAGTACGGCGAATTTAGTGGACGAGTGACCGAAGCAATGTTGAAAACATTGCAAGAAAGCGGCCTCCGACCGGTTATCAAGTATTTAAAAATTATGTATCCGTAGCTCAACTGGATAGAGTATCGGCCTCCGACGCCGAAGGTTGCGAGTTCGAGCCTCGCCGGATACGCCATAATATAAAAAACCTCCCAAAGCGGAGGTTTTTATGTTATGAGAGGGGCTCGAACGAGCAACCAAGGTTGCCTTTAAACTACTCTATTTTTCAATTTGCAAATATTTGTGAAAAACAAAGGCGCCAAGCAACCCGAATATTCGCAAAAAAACAAGTAATATCATTGCTGAGTATATATCATAAACATCTGCGAAAATTCCCAACAAAAACATAAGCCCCGCCATATAAATTCCCTTAACAAACTGAATAACGGACTGGGCCGTTGCCCGATATTGAGGTAAATATTCTTTCTGCAGAATATCTGCTCTGGCACTGCTGGCTGTTGCATAAAAAAAGTTTATAAACATATGAACAAATGGCGTTAGTGCATTATTAAAAACAAGAGCAAGTGTGCGCACAAAAACATTACTTAATATTGAACCGAAATAAATTTTCAGGCGTGAAAATTTTTTCAAATATACAGCAGTGGCAAAACCTATCATTCCGAAAAAATGTTTAAGCATGCGCGCCAAACTTATCACCCAATCGCTCGCAAACAATTTAAAATATGCACTTTCAAAGCGATGAGATATGTCCCCTAAAGTGCTGAAATATATATCAGAAATTGTATAAAAAAGCAGTACTTTATTACTCTTAAACTGAGATATTGCTTGTTTTATATCATTAAGTGATACCCAAAATCCCTGCCGCTTAATTTTAGGCTCAATAAAAAAGAAAGAGATGATTGTTTGTATAACCGGCGGGAAAACCGAAAGCCAGGCAACAAACTGCAACGGCAAAAATAATGTTATAGCCATTGCCCAAAATGCCCCGAATGCGCACCCTGCCTGATCAAAAAACATTGATTTTGAATAAACGGTATAAAACTTGTCATCGCATCCCAAATTTTGCGATGTTTCAAACATAAGTGCATCTATTGTACCAACAAGAAGAGCCTCGCCTATTCCCCACAAAAGAGCAAATGCAAATAAAAGCCCTTTAATGGTTAATTGTCCGGAAAAAGCCAGTAATAAAAAAGCGACACTGACAATAACATTGGCAAAAATGATAACCGGTTTTCTGCCTATTTTATCCGATATCAATCCGCAAGGTATTTTGGCTAAGGCATAAGAAATATTGAAAACGGAAAAAACAGCCATTGCCATTGCATATGATTCCATTATTTGTGAAAAATAAATCACCATAAGTGTTGCCAATGGCTTAAATCGCCAGAAAAAATAATATACCTTGAAGAGAAAAATATTTCGTGACAACATCAATATTTCCTATTTTGTTCCCAACTCCAAGCGGTTTTGATAATTTCTTTAATATCGGTATATTGCGGATTCCAACCCAAAATTTCTTTTGCTTTTGTATTATTGGCAAAAAGTCTTGCCGGATCTCCGGCACGGCGCGGTGCATATTCAACCGGACATTTTTTGGTGCTGACTTCTTCAGCTGCCTCAATTATTTCTTTAACCGATGTTCCGATTCCGGTACCGAGATTAAGATATCCGCTGTATTCATCTGTTTTTTCAAGAGCCAAACGATGCGCTAAAGCAAGGTCTTCAACATGAATATAATCACGAATGCATGTGCCGTCAGGCGTGTCATAATCAGTGCCGAAAATTTTAATATTCTTTATCTCTCCTTTTATTGCTTTCAAAACAAGCGGAATAAGGTGTGTTTCCGGTGTGTGACTTTCGCCGATTTTACCATCGGCCGAACAGCCTGCCGCATTGAAATAACGCAAAGCAATATATTTAAGACCATACGCACGCTTATAATCTTCAAAAATTTGTTCTATCATCAACTTTGTGCGCCCGTAAGGGTTAATCGGATTTTGGGTGTGTTTTTCATCAATCGGCGTATATTTCGGCTCGCCGTATGTTGCGCAAGTACTGGAAAAAACTATTTTTTTTACATTATGCTCCAACATTGATTTTAAGAGATTAAGCGTTCCGACAACATTATTAAAATAATATTTTTGCGGATTTTCAACACTTTCTCCCACTGCGGCAAAGGCTGCAAAATGAATAACCGCATCAATATGGTTATTTTTAAACAAATCATCTAAAGACTTTTTATCCATTAAATCGGCCAGCACAAATTTTGCTTTTTCATCAACCGCTTCACGATGTCCGCTCACAAGATTATCGGCAACCAAAACCTCATAGCCGTTTTCAATTAAATGTTTAACTGTGTGTGAGCCTATATAACCGGCTCCGCCCATAACTAGAATCATATTATCCCTTTTTTCTACCGGTTTTTTGCCTATTCCATAATAGGTAAAACCATTTTTAAGTGCTTTATCAACATCAATTAAGTTTCGACAATCAACGATTGCATTATTTCTCATCAGATTTGCCGTTTTTGCCAAATCCAAAGACTTAAATTCGTTCCATTCGGTCAAAATTGCCAGAACATCGGCATCTTTTACGCAAGAATACATATCATCAGCATACTTTATTTTATCTCCGAGAATTTGGAAGGCCGTACCCGCTGCCTTCGGGTCAAATGCCGTAATATCAGCATTTTTCTCAAGCAAATGGTTGATAATTTCAATAGCCGGACTTTTACGGCAATCATCAGTACCGTTTTTAAATGCCAAGCCTAAAATTGCAATTTTTGGATTTTCAATGTTTTTCACAGCATCTAAAATTCTTTCAGCCATTTGCTGTTTACGCTTATCGTTGCCGACAATAGCCGCGTTAATAAGCGTAAGATCAACATTATTTTGGCGCGCCATATATGCCATTGCCAGTGTATCTTTCGGAAAACAGCTTCCTCCGTATCCGGGCCCCGGATTCAAAAAGCGCGGACCGATACGGGTATCTGTTCCCATACCTTTTGCCACTTCTGTTATATCGGCTCCGGTTTTTTCGCAGAAATCCGCCATTTCGTTTATGTATTGGATTTTAACCGCTAAAAAGGCATTGGAAGCATATTTGATTGTTTCACTTGAGCGACGATTTACATACAGTATTTGCGTTTTTTCTTTAAATGGTTCATACAGTTTTTTAATAACATCTCGCGCTCTTTGGGTATTTGCGCCGACAACAATGCGATCCGGATTGAAAAAGTCATATAAAGCAAATCCTTCACGCAAAAATTCCGGTAAGGAAATAACATCAAAATCAGCATTCGGATTTTTTTTAGCAATCAATTTTTCAATTGCATCACCGGTACCGACCGGAACCGTTGATTTTGTGGCAATTACCGTATATCCGTTCAGATATTTGGCTAATTCAGTGCAAGCTTCATTGATATATCGCAAATCTGCTTCTTTAGTAAAAGGATGCGGAGGTGTTCCGACGGCGATAATAACCAAATCGGCATTTTCTACTCCTTCTTTCATTGATGTTGTAAATTTAAGACGACCTGAAGAAGCATTTTTTTTCATCATTTCTTCCAATCCGTCTTCAAAAAGCGGAACTTTGCCGGCATTTAATGCTTCTATTTTCTTAACATCTTTATCAATACACCAAACATCATTGCCGAGTTCAGCCAATCCCACACCGGTCGGCAAACCGACATAACCTGTTCCTATAATACCAACTTTCATTTCATAGCCTTTCTCATACTTTATTTTTAAGCCTTTTGCTTGGCTTTCAGATATTCATAGTCCTTTATTCTTAAATCGTTTTGTTGTTCAAAACCGTTTCCTGTTTCCATCGTAATATACGCATTTTTATCAGTATATGTGTTCAAATAATGTTCAAGCGGAAAATTACCTTCTCCGAAGTGAAGGTGTGTATCTTGCAGACTTTTTATATCGCCGTCGCACATATGATAAACGCTCGGTTTAAGCTTAAATAAATCTTGCAGATATTTTTCCAAATCTGCATTTAAGGCAACAGCAGAACCTTTGGCGTGCGAAAAATCAAAACAAAAACCGCAACCGCTTTCATTCATCATATAAGCAACATCTTCGGCGGAGTGAACAAGCAATTCATCGCCGTTATTATCAAGGTAAGGCAAATTTTCAACCACTATACGCTTGTCATTAAACAATTTGAATTGTCTGCCGGCTTCTTCCAATTGTTTTTGAGTGTGACCGTATCCGGCATGAACGACAATAGATTTAGAATTAAGTACATCAGCCGCATATTGTGCTTTAGCCAAAACTTCACGATTTTGTTTTTCCATTTCCCTGTTGCCGGCATCAAATCCGATATATGATGCATGAATACGCACTTCCAGTCCGTCTAATTGTTGTTTTATGCGTAAATATTCTTCCTTCGGCGTATTGTTTATGGTTGAAAGCTCAATAAAAATGTCTTCTTTTGAGGTGGCAAATTCAACACACTCTTTAATTGTAGATGAATACTTCTCAAAATTGGTGCTGAAAAACTTAAAACCGAATTTTCTCATTTTTATCTTCTTTGTAGTGTTAAATAAAAGCGTTAATCAACAAAATACTCAATCCTATCGGTGCGATATAGCGTAAAGTAATCAGAAAATAACGTGTAAATGCGCTTGAAACTTTTGCGCTTCGGCAGATGTTGTGAATAATAACTTTCATGGCTTTATATCCCACAAACAAAGCCATTGTTAATGATACAATCGTTGCCGTATAGGTGGAAACCAACCAGTCAGCAAAAGTGAAAAGATCTTTGCCGAAAAGTTTAATATCCAATACACCGGAAAACGAAGCGGTAACAAGCGTAAATGATATTCCTGTAATAAACATAACAAAAACAGATGCTCTGAATCTGCTGATATTCAGCTTATCTATGAACAAATTTACCAGCACTTCAAAAATAGAAATAGTCGAAGTTACGGTCGCCAAAATTAAAAGCAAGTAAAAAGCAAAGCCCCAAAAATATCCTCCGCTTAAATTCTGGAACACATGAGGAAGGCTGATAAAGGTCAACCCCGGACCTGATGAGGTTGATAAACCGGCCGCAAAAATTGCCGGAATTATAATAACGGCGCTTAATAGGGCCGCCAATGTGTCAAAAAATTCAATATGCCGAACGGCTGAAAATAAATTTTCCTTCGGTGAAAAATATGAACCGTAAACCAATAAAATACCAAAACCTAAAGAAAGCGAAATAAATGCTTGTCCCAGCGCTGCCGCAAAGGTTTCAAGCAGGCGCCTTATTTGAAAACCATCATTGGTAAAGCCCCAATATTGCAAATCAATACTTAAGAGAAAATCAACGCCTTTTTCAGCGCCATCAAGCGTTACGGAACGCATACTCAGCAAAATAAAAATAACAAACAAAATCGGCATTAAATACAGTCCGACACGTTCAATTCCTTTTTTAACGCCGGCAACTACAATCAATGTTGTTGTTAATAAAAAAATCAATCCGCAACTTATTTGAGTGGAAAAGCTTTTTGTTAAATTTTCAAATTCGGAAGACAAATTTTGATGCGAAATTTGCATTAAATGCCCGCTGACAGCTTCAAAAAAGTAATATAGTACCCAACTTGCCACCAAAAAATAAAAAGACAAGCAAAGAAATACACCGAAGGCTGCAAACCAACCGCCGAAAAACGACCAAATGGATAAATGATTTAGCCCTACTTTAGAACCGATAACTTTATAGGCATCAACACAGTTGCTTTTTGAAGTGCGTCCTATGGAAATTTCGGCAACCATCAGAGGATTACAAATCAAAAACAAAATCAATAAATAAATCAAGATAAAACTTAATCCTCCGTATTGTCCGCATAAGTATGGGAAACGCCAGATGTTGCCCAATCCGATGGCGGAACCGGCAGATGTCAAAATAAATCCCCATTTGGAAGAAAAGTTTTCTTTTTTCATTTATCAGTTCTTTCTTATTTTATTGTGCCGTTTTTTTTAAATTAAATTCTGCTTTAGCCTTTGCCAATTGTTCCATAAAATCATCATTTGCGTGAAGTCTGATTATAAGCGCCGAAGTAATGATTCTGGCGGCATCTACATCACTTTGAAAGTGAAAACCGACAATAACTCTGCTTTCACCATATTCAAACCCTCTTTTTAAGATTGCATCCTGATTATCCGGATTGATTTCCGCCAAAACAAGTGCGATTGCCCATCCCATTGTTGTGTGCCCCGAAGGATAAGATGAATTATTTTTCAAAGTTTCTTCATCTTCCGGCACCGGTGTCGGTTCATTAAACTGCAAAAACGGTCTTTTACGCATAACAACGCTTTTGGATTTATGATTGCTCAAATGAGTCGTTTCCAAAAGGCGAGAAATGAGCTTGGTGATTTCCGGAGTATTTTCCGCAGATATTTGCATTCCGAAAGGTTCGGAGTATATTTTTGAAAAATATTCAACCGTGTGAACTGCGTCTTCTTTAGCCATTTGTCCGCGCTCTGTATCACGCATGGTTTTGCCCCATTCATAGCGGCGCCAGTCATTATAAAATGCCGCATCGGTTGTCTTAGGAGGAAGAGGCAAAAACTTAGCGCCGGTCGGCATTTCTTCTTCCGTTAAAAAAGGCACGGCTTCAGTCTGAATACTAAAACATACAAACAAACAAAAAATAAAAAATGCAATAATTCTTTTCATCATAGTCCTCCGGAAAATAAAACTGCTGGTAGAAAAATTGCACAATAAAAGGCTAAAGTCAAGGCTTTATTTTGTTGTTTTTTTCTTATCTTTGATAATCATATACAATATTATGGTGGCAAAAACTAGCGAAATGCTGTTAAAAACAATCATCTGTATTGATTTCAAGTAGATACCGTATAAAATCCAGCACAGCATTCCGATATTATATATAATGTATGTTGACAACGCCAAACCTTGGACATTTTTTGTTTTTACGGTCTGAATTGATTGCGGCAAAAACACAATAGCCGTGCAAATTCCGGCAATATAACCCAAAATTTCACCTAAAATATCCATATTTTTTCCCTTTCATAAAATGGTATTGGGATAGCATAGCTTATAATAGTTAAATTAGGCTTAAACCTTTTAATAGGGCTGTTTCTCAAATAAAAAAAGAGATGCTAAAAGCACCTCTTTTTTTTATTGTTTACATGCCGATAATCTCGGCAAACTTTTCGGCAACCATTTGATTGGCAAGCGACTGTTTTACCTTTTCCTGCTGCAGAAAAGCCTTTGCTTTGGTTTCCCAAGATAAAAGCTTGTCAACAAGGTTTTTCGGCAAATTTTCCGGCTTGCAATCTTCATTGATGCCGAGCGCCTTGAGGAAAGCCTTGCTCTTTTGCAGTTCCTTCTCCCTAAAATCACTCTTCGGATATGACTTCAAGGCTTCAAGCTTCATCAAGTGTTTGATTGGCTGAAGAGCCGCATTTCGTGCCGAAAGAAGTGGGTCCTTCTCCACCGGCGACTTGATCAGCGACGGGAAAGGAATCTGATCGGCAAACCCGCAAAGCTCGACAATCTTCTTCTTGTGTTGCAGAAATTCTGCGCTGGGAGTGAAGTTCACCGCCGAAACGCAAGTGCAGTCCACCGATGGATGGAATGTCCAGCCGTCACCCAAAAGCCTTTGCCACTGCTTTTTACTCAAGACCGAAATGTTAGCAGGCAGAAGGTAGTCACCATCTTTGTTCTTCTCCAAGACGACAGCACCATCCGGCACCTTATCAACCTCCTGAGCCTTCTTCATCAGCGTTGAAGCCTTGAGTGTGACATAACCGGCAGAAGGTATCAGCGGAATGGTCAAGAAGATATATTTACCCATCTTCTTGAGCTCCTCAATCAGCGCCGGAATATCGGCAACCGGAGTGCGCGCCAGAAGGCTGTTGCAATAGACAATATCAGCCTTTTTGGAAAGAGGCTCGGCATAAGCCTTCACACTCTCATCAAAATTCTGAACAGTCACGGAATGCGAGTAGTCATACACCACCACCTGCGGAGTCTGCTTGTGCTTGACCTCGTTTTCCAGCTTAACGACGCTCATGACATGCATGATTGCATCATCAAGCGTTCCTCCGTATCTTATAGATACCTCAAAGCCATCAACATTGGCAGACCAACAACCGCCGGAATGGTGGGCAGCAATCGACTTTCCGTCACCAACATCCGTAACCACGAAAGAGCTTTCAAAATTAATGTGCTTTTGTTTAAGCACCTCGAAGATGTCAAGCATCATTTCGCAGACCAACGCATTAGGTTGCGACAATGTTCTGGCTTCAATAAAAGGCAACTTCTTTTGCGCCGCCTTCAAATCAATCTGATTTTTTAACCACTTACCTTCAGTGTTTTGAAAAAACACATCGGTCATTTTTTTTAATTCTTCCATAATTTTTAATTTTTTTAGGGTGAAACAATAATAAAAAAACGTGGCGTTGAGTCTATTCGCTTTTTTGGTTTTTGTCAAGTCTTTTTACGAAAAATGAAAAAATTTATTGGCGGGAGCTTTCGGGCTCGATTCTTGCTTCGTATGTTTCGCGGCACTTTGCCGCTCAACAACTTCGCTTCGGTCACCGCTTTTGTAACGTTTGTGTTTTTTCACTATCGTCCAAACACAAACTAACAAAATCGTATGCTGCGTCAAAAATTGTTCCATCGGAACAATTTTCTTTCCTCGCCGCGACCTTGAGGTCGCTCGTTCGGCATCGTCACCGCAATAAAAAAAAG
>JAZSBR010000036.1:0-111457 GCA_045602545.1 Alphaproteobacteria bacterium | reverse complement strand
GTTCTTAACATAGTCGGCGTGGCCCGGGCAGTCAACGTGTGCATAGTGACGTGCAGGTGTCTCATATTCAACGTGTGCTGTTGAAATGGTGATACCGCGTGCTCTTTCTTCAGGAGCTTTATCAATTTGATCATATGCTGTAAAGTCTGCTCCGCCTTCTTCTGCCAATACTTTGGTGATTGCGGCGGTCAATGTTGTTTTACCGTGGTCAACGTGGCCGATTGTGCCGATGTTGCAGTGCGGTTTATTTCTTTCAAATTTTTCTTTTGCCATTGTTTATTTCTCCAATAAATATATTTTTGATTTTAACCCGTCAAGGAAGGTTGGCATACCCGCCTTGACGGGGTCTTTAACATTAAAAATTATGCTGTTTTCGCCTTAATGGTATCAGCCACATCTCTCGGAACTTCAGAATAGTGATCAAAAATCATCGTAAACTGAGCGCGACCTTGAGAAAGCGAACGCAATGTGTTTACATAGCCGAACATATTGGCAAGAGGAACAAATGCATCAACAACGCGAGCATTACCTCTTTGATCCATACCGTTTACCAAACCGCGACGAGAGTTCAAGTCACCGATAATATCACCCATATATTCTTCAGGGGTAACAACTTCAACCTTCATAATAGGTTCAAGAAGTTTCGGATTAGCTTGTTTCATACCTTCACGGAAGGCAGCACGAGCGGCAATTTCAAAGCACATAACGTTTGAGTCAACTTCGTGGTATGCACCATCATAAAGGGTTGCTTTAACACCTGTTACAGGGTATCCGGCAATAACACCGGTATCCATAGCCGTGCGCAAACCTTTTTCAACACCCGGGATATATTCCTTAGGAACGTTACCGCCGACAACGGTGTTGTTGAACTCAAATCCGGTGTGATCTTCAGTCGGTTCAAACTTAATTTTAACTTTAGCGAACTGACCGGCACCACCTGATTGCTTTTTGTGAGTATATTCAATATCACAAGGCGATGTAATTGTTTCACGATATGCAACTTGCGGATCACCGACATTTGCATCAACTTTGAATTCACGACGCAAACGATCAACGATAATATCCAAGTGCAATTCACCCATACCGGCAATAATTGTTTGACCGCTTTCCAAGTCAGAAGTAACTTTGAAAGACGGGTCTTCCATTGCCAAACGAGACAAAGCCAAGCCCATTTTTTCAACATCGGCTTTAGTCTTCGGTTCAACTGCCAATTGAATAACCGGTTCAGGGAATACCATGTTTTCCAAAACAATCGGCTTATCGGAATCGCAAAGAGTATCACCGGTGGTGGTATCTTTCAAACCGGCCAAAGCGATAATATCGCCGGCATAAGCCTCTTTAATATCTTCACGTTTGTTTGCATGCATCAAAAGCATACGGCCGATGCGCTCTTTTTTATCTTTAACCGAGTTATAAACGTATGAACCGGCAGTCATTTTACCGGAATAAATACGCGTAAAGGTCAAAGAGCCTACGAACGGGTCGTTCATGATTTTGAATGCCAAAGCAGACAACGGCTCGTCATCAGACGGATGACGTTCAACCTCGGTATCAGAATCCGGTAAAGTACCTTTAATAGCCGGAATATCAACCGGAGAAGGCAAATAATCAACAACAGCGTCAAGAAGCAATTGAACACCTTTGTTTTTGAAGGCAGTTCCGCACAATACCGGAACAAAATCCTGAGCCAAAGTACCCTTACGGATGCACTTTTTAATGGTTTCAACAGGAATTTCTTTTCCTTCCAAATAGTCTTCCATGGCTTGTTCATCTTCTTCAACAGCCATTTCAACCAACTTATTGTGGTATTCATTTGCTTTGTCAAGCATATCAGCCGGAATATCGCGTTCTTCAATCGGAGAATCGGCGGTATCACCGGTATAGATAACAGCTTTCATCTTGAGCAAATCAATTACACCTCTGAAATCAGCTTCAACGCCGACCGGAAGTTGAATAGCCATCGGGCGAGCACCCAAACGGTCAACAATCATATCCAAGCAACGATAGAAGTTTGCACCGATTCGGTCCATTTTATTGCAGAAGCAAATTCTTGGCACACCGTATTTATCAGCTTGTCTCCAAACTGTTTCTGATTGCGGTTCAACGCCGGCAACAGAATCGAATACGGTTACGGCACCATCCAACACGCGGAGCGAACGTTCAACTTCAACAGTGAAGTCAACGTGGCCCGGAGTATCAATGATGTTAATGCGGTGACCTTTCCAATAGCAGGTTGTAGCAGCAGAAGTAATGGTAATACCACGTTCTTGCTCTTGCTCCATCCAGTCCATGGTAGCGGCACCGTCGTGAACTTCACCGATTTTGTGGCTGAGACCGGTGTAATACAAAATACGCTCGGTTGTTGTTGTTTTACCGGCATCAATATGAGCCATGATACCGATGTTTCTATATAGATCCAATTTATGTGTTCTAGGCATTTTTCATTCCTTATCTTAGAACTTGTAATGAGAAAATGCCTTATTGGCTTCAGCCATTCTATGCGTATCTTCACGCTTTTTAATAGCAGAACCCTTGTTTGCGAAAGCATCAAGCAATTCACCTGCCAAACGATCGGTCATTGTTGTTTCAGAGCGCTTGTGAGCGGCATCCAAAATCCAACGAATAGCCAAAGCTTGACGACGGTCAGCTCTAACTTCGCAAGGAACTTGGTAGGTTGCACCACCGACACGGCGAGAACGAACTTCTACAACCGGCTTAACATTTTCAATAGCGGTGTTGAACACTTCCAAAGCATCTTGTTTAGATTTGCTGGCGATAATATCAAAAGCAGAATATACGATTTTTTCGGCAACTGCTTTTTTACCATCTTCCATAACGTTATTAATAAATTTCGCAACTACCTTATTGCCGAACTTAGCATCAGGCAGAACATTTCTTTTTACAGCACTATGACGACGTGACATTAGTTTTTCTCCTATTTAGGTCTCTTAGCACCGTATAAAGAACGGCGTTGACGACGTTTAGATACACCCTGAGTATCGAGCGTACCGCGAATGATATGGTAACGAACACCTGGCAAGTCTTTCACACGGCCTCCTCTAATCAGCACCACTGAGTGTTCTTGAAGATTGTGACCTTCACCAGGGATATAGCTGATTACTTCAAAGCCGTTAGTAAGACGAATACGAGCCACTTTACGCAAAGCGGAGTTCGGTTTTTTCGGGGTTGTAGTGTAAACCCTTGTACAAACACCGCGTTTTTGTGGACAAGCTTTCAAAGCCGGAACTTTGTTTCTCTTCACTTTTGGTGTTCGTGATTTACGAATTAACTGATTAATTGTAGGCATCACATTTTCCTTAAAAGTTATATATTATTACACAAAACTAACAACTAAATGAACCATTTCATTTAGCCTAGTTGCGGCGGATAATATCATAAAAAAAGTGAGAGTCAATAACTTTTTTAAAATATTTTATAAGACGTTAATATAAAGGTTATTGTGTAAAGCAAAGACTATTCATATCTTAAAGCGTTTATCGGATTCAAAAGTGAGGCTTTGTAAGCCGGAAAAAACCGAATAACAAACCAATAAAATTCCCTTTGAAGAAAGATAATTCTTTATTTGTTACAAAATTATGAAAAAATTACCATAAATTTTTAATTGGCTTGTTTTTTGTAAATAAATATGCTATTGTCAGGGTAGAATGTTTTTTAAGAAAGGTTACAACAATGGGTAGAACGAAAGAAATATTGAAAAATAATGCTTACTATGCTGGAAAAGCAAAGCAGACAGCGGGTATAATGAGGGGGAATAAAATAAATGAAGATAAACCTCTTCAACAAATGAATGATTCTGTTTTGCTGCCATTTGATGAAAAAGTTAAAAAGGCATCTGAACTTTCTTTATATTATCTAGCTCAATTTGAAGGATTTGAAACGACCGCTTATCACTGCAAAGCTGATAAAAATCCGAATCTTTATACCATTGGTTTCGGTAACACCACACATCCTAATGGAAGACCTGTAAGACCTGGAGATAAGTTAACTTCAAAAGAACAAGCAGTTGAATATGTAAATGCTTATTTTAAGGATGCGTGGACAAGTATGCAAAAATATCTTCCTGTTGATAAAATGACACCGGAACAAATGGCCGTTGTTGCTGATTTAATGTTTAATGGTGGAAAAAATTTAGGCAGTAAAAAGTATGAAAAACTTGTTCCTGCAATAAATGATTATGTGAATGATCCCTCTGAAGAAAATAAAAAAACGTTAGTTGCTGCTTGGGATAATACCGCTATAAGCTCCAAATGTCCGGAGCAACATCATGCTCGTCGCCGGCAGGAAATCATGGCTTTCTGCGGCGATGTGCGCATAGGTATCGGCCCATCAAAAGAAGAATTAGCCGGACAGCCAAAGCCAAGCAATTATATTGATATTCAAGCAGTTGCAGTTGGCGCCGGCAATATGGGTTCATATGGAAATGCAAACAGCAGTAATCGTCAAAATTTTGTGAATAATTTGAGAGAGTACCGTGAATATCCAGTAGAGGCAGGCGATACTGCTACAAATTATACTGATAGTGTATACAATGTTAGAGGATATAATCTCGATGTAACATTAGACAGAGCTTTCAAATCTTCAGGAAAAAAATATGCTTCTGCCAGACCGCGCCTTAATCTTCCAAATAGGGGAAAAAGCCGATAATCTTGTGAAAGTGTGTGGTATAATTGAGCGATGATTTATTACTCATATCTTAAAGCGTTTATCGGATTCAAAAGTGAGGCTTTGTAGGCCGGAAAAAAGCCGAACAACAACCCTACTATGCCTGAAAATGAAAACGGCAACAATACATAAAATGTTGATAAAACCGCCGATATGGATGTAAATAACGGCAAAATAAACACACATCCTATACCGATTGCCACACCGATTAAACCGCCGATTAAGGATAATATCAGCGCCTCGGTCAAAAACTGCCAGCGAATATCCCAACGCTTGGCGCCGATTGCCATTCTGATACCGATTTCACGTGTGCGCTCGGTCACTGAAACCAGCATAATATTCATAATACCGATACCGCCTACCAACAAAGAAATAGAGGCAATTGAGCCTAATAAAATCGTCATAATCTGCGTTGAATTTTGCATCATTTCCATGAATTGAGTTAAGTTCATAATCGTGAAATCATCATCTTTATTAAGCCCTAAATTATGGCGCTGGCGCAAAAGTGCGGTAATCTCGGCTTGCGAAGAATAAGTGCTTTCAGCATCATATGCTTGCAACATCAGCATATTTACCATATCCGGAAACTGCGTGCCGGAAACTTTTTTCTGCGCTGTTGAAAGCGGAATATAAACCATATCGTCCTGATCCTGCCCCGGACCGCTCTGCCCGCGCTCGGTCAATGCTCCGATAACCTTAAACGGCAGACCTTTGATGCGAATTGTCTTGCCCAAAGGATCCATATCGCCGAATAATTCTTTCACCACAGTCCAACCTAAAATCGCCACCTTATTGGCATTTCTGATATCCGTTTCGGAAAACACTCTGCCATAAGCCAAATCCCACTCTTTTATCTCAAAATAACGGTTATCGGTACCGGTAATATTGGTTGCCCAGTTGGTGTTGCCATAAACAATTTGCCCGCTGTCATTAACAACAGGAACAGCCATTCTGATACTTGAAACGCGCTCTTGAATGGCATCGGCATCGCCGTTTTTCAAAGTTGGTTGCGAACCCCTGCCCATACGCGCACCGCCTGAAGTTGACGAGCCGGAACGAACCATAATCAAATTTGTGCCCATACTGCGCATTTCGTTTTGCAAACTTATCTGTGCGCCGTTGCCGATTGAAAGCATAACAATCACCGCTGCCACACCGATAATAATACCCAAACTCGTTAAAATTGAGCGCATTTTATTAGCCTTAATGGCACGAATAGCAATACTTAAAATTGTTTTCAAATCAGTCATTTACAGCCTTTTGTTAATGTTTTGCTTATCAGAATGAATTTCACCGTCAACAATTTTGATAATTCGGTCGGCATAAAGAGCGATGTCTTCTTCGTGCGTAACCAAAATTATGGTACGTTTCAAATCACGATTAAGTTTTGTGAACAACTCCATAATTTCCACACTCATTTTTGTATCCAAGTTTCCGGTAGGCTCGTCGGCAAAAATTATCGGCGCCTCATTAACAATTGCCCGCGCGATTGCCACACGTTGTTGCTGACCGCCGGAAAGCTGATTCGGCTGATGATGCATTCTCTCTTTCAAACCCACGCTCTCAAGCGCTTTAATTGCCTTACGATGACGCTCTCTTTGCGGCGTTTTGGCATAAACCATCGGCAGTTCAACATTTTCCAGCGCCGAAGTGCGTGAAAGCAAATTAAACCCCTGAAAAACAAAGCCTATTTTATGATTGCGTATTTCCGCCAAATCATCAGAGCTCAAATTTTCAACATTAACTCCGTCAAGCGCATAATGTCCCGAAGATGGCGTATCCAAACAGCCTAAAATATTCATCAATGTTGATTTTCCCGAGCCGGAAGGTCCCATAATCGCAACAAATTCCCCCTGCTCTATTTTTAGGTCAATTCCTTTTAATATTTCCAAATCAAACCCGTCAAGAGGATAGCTTTTATGAATATTTTTCAGTTCTATCAAACAACTCATCAGCGTGGCATCCTCAATCTCATCTGTTTATTGACCTCATTATTAACCGCTTTTGATAAAATAACTTTATCTCCCAAAGCCAACTCGCTTGATATAACTTGTGTGTTTGTATCATCACTGACACCGGTTTCAACGCTTATGCGAACAGGCTCACCCTTTCGCAATATCCAAATTCCGCGATCGGCATAGCGCTTGGCGTTTTTCCCATCATCCATATAAAAGCGCAATGCTTGATTCGGCACAGCCACAACATTTTTCATCTCGGCAGTGATAATTTCAACATTTGCCGTCATACCCGGGCGCAGTTTCATAGCCGTATTATCAATACCGATAACAACGGTATATGTCACAACATTTGAGGTTGTAACCGCTTCATTGCGCACTTGCGTGACAATACCGGTAAAATATTCGTCAGGATAACTGTCAACATTAAAACGCACTTTCTGCCCTTCCTTAACTTTTGCTATATCGGCCTCAACCACCGAAGCTTCAATTTGCATTTTGGTCAAATCCTCGGCAACCGAAAACAGCTCCGGCGTTGAAAAACTTGCCGCCACCGTTTGCCCCACCTCAACGGCTTTAGAAATCACAATTCCGTCAACCGGCGATTTTATTTCAGTATAAGAAAGTTCTGTTTGCGCCGAGTTTAAAGAGGCTTCTGCTTGTTTTACCTGAGCTTTTTCAAGTGCCAATTGTGCCACGGCATTATCATAATCACGCTCGGCAGCTTCCAACTCTTTTTCGGTGGAATATTTTGAAGCGTTTAGTTTAGAGATTCTATTCAGCGCTTTTTTATAATATTTTATGTTGTTTTCCTCAACCGCAACTTGCGCTTTGGCAATTTCCAAAGAAGCTTCTCGTTGCGCCACATTGGCCTTGGCATTATCTTGGTCAATCAGCGCCAAAAGTTGCCCCTCTTTAACTTCGGAATTATAGTCAACATAAATTTCGGCAATTCTTCCTGAGGCCTGAGTACCTATTGAAACGGTTGATAGCGGATTTATGGTTCCCGATGCGGTAATGCTTTCGGTTATGTCTGCTTCAAAAACTTCAGCGGTTTTAAACTCTCCGCTTTCGTCAGAATATGGCCACATCTTGCATATAAGCAGTAATATTGCCAAACACACAGCACCATAAATCAGCATGATTTTGCGCGGGGTTATTTTAATTTTCTCTTTTATTTTTTCATAAATTTCAGCATATTTCATCATCAAAAATCCTTTTTTCTTCATGACTTAGAATATAGTGCCAAAATTATATTTTTGCAAAAACATACTAAATTATCCCCTGAAAAAAATTGTTCAGAAAAATGATTCTGTTATATAAATTTTAGCAATTTGACTATATATTATCAGTATCGTAACAAAAAGGAATAGATATGGTTTTAAAAAACAAATTAAAACTTTCAAATCAAGTTGAGCTTAATAAGGCAGAAGAAAAAATCAGCAAAGAAAAAGCCATAATGCTCTTTGATAGCGGTATAATTGATTCAATAGAAACAGGCACTGTTGCCGGCTTAAAACAAATACATAAATTTTTGTTTGAAGATGTTTATGATTTTGCTGGACAAATTCGCGACGTTAATATCTCTAAGGGAAATTTTCGTTTTGCGCCGGTTATGTATTTAGTGCAAGCATTGCAAAATATTGAGAAAATGCCGCAATCAACTTTTGATGAAATTGTTGAAAAATATGTGGAAATGAACATAGCCCACCCTTTTAGAGAAGGCAACGGCAGAGCGACCAGAATTTGGCTTGATTTAATTTTTAAAAAAGAACTTAAAATGGTGGTCGATTGGAATAAAATTGATAAAGAAGATTATTTGTCGGCAATGATACGCAGTCCGATTAAAGATTTGGAAATAAAACATCTTTTGAAAAATGCTCTGACCGATAAAATAGCTGACAGAGAAATTTTTATGAAAGGTATTGATGTCAGCTATTATTATGAAGGTTACGACGAATATGATATCCATAAATTAATGCAAAAATAGCAAAACTCGCCTCTTTTGAGACGGGTTTTGGTAAAAATGTTGCGAAAATTCACTCTTTAACTTTGCCGAATAACTTATCGGATATAAATTTTTCAATCTTTTTCAAAGGTGTCGCCAACTTCTTTTCTTCCAAACCTGTACCCCAGCCTTCATCAAACTGGCGTACAAATTTATTTCGCAATATTGCAAGTTTATTATCAATACATCTTCTTTTAGCGTGTGCTAACTCAGCTTTATCACAGTTAGGTTGAGATTTTACAAAATCAAGATATGACTGTTTTTCCTCCGGTTTTACAATAACATATTTATCCATAAAATAGGCTATAACACTATTGTTGCGCAACTCATATCTGATTGCATTTGTATCTGATAAATCTAAATCTTCCGGAATGGAAATAAATTTCTGATTATCATTCCGTTCGGTATATATTGCATTGAAATTATTTAACTGACCGGAATCCCTTGAATCTCCATGCTCCTCATATGTGCCTTTTTCTTTTTTAAAGGTAACGACTTCTTCTTTACCATCTTTTAATATCGAAAAACGACGTTCGGTAACATCTTTATCTTCGGCGCACACTCCGAATTGCCACACAGAAGTAACTCCGCTGTAATGGTATGAATATAAAGCATCTTTTACTTTGTACTTATTTTCACCATTAGATATCTCTCTGATTTTGATAAAATCAATATCACCTGTTTTTATGTTATGTTTTTTCGTACTCCAATGTTCTTTATCATAATTTAACTCGGAATATAATTCTTTTCTGGCTTTTTGTTCTTCTTCATGATCTAACTCTGGATGTGAAGATACAAAGGAAGCATTAGCATCATCTCTACCGGCGTAGATGACTTCATCCATATTTCTTTTCACAAAATCCATATCTGTTGTCCTTTCTTGAAAAACCTTAAATATAGTCTTATTCTATATAGTCTTATTCTATCCCTTTCTATTTTTTTGTCAAGTGTTTTTGCAAAAATATGTAAAAATAACGTCCGAAATCTCAATTTTTTTTATTGAAAAAATAGTCCGCCTTGTTTATAGTTGGAAAAAATTTATAAAAAAGACACTTTAGGAAATAAATAAATGGCAAATGAATCAAATATACATAGAGAATCACGTTTAGTTAAATTAAATACCTTGCGCGAAAAAGGATATAATCCTTATCCTTATAAATTCGTCCCAACAATTTATGCGGCTGAATTACATGAAAAATACAAGGATTTGGAATCCGGCGTTGATACTGAAGATCGTGTTACGATTGCCGGTCGTGCCATGGCTGTACGCAACAGCGGAATGTTTGTTGATATAAAGGATAAAAGCGGGAAAATTCAGGCATTTTGCTATAAAAAGATTCTTCCTGAAACCGATATGGAAATCTTAAAATGTGTTGATGTCGGTGATATGGTCGGTGTCAGCGGTTTTGTACGTCGCACTCCGCGCGGAGAGCTTACTGTTGCAGCCGAAAAATTTGATATCATTGCAAAATCATTGCAACCGTTGCCGGAAAAATTCCATGGCCTTACCGATGTTGATGCTCGTTATCGTCAGCGTTATGTAGATTTTATTATGAATGATGACAGCAAAGAAATTTTCCAAAAACGTTGCAAAGTTACTTCTGCCGTGCGCCGTTATTTTGAAAGCAAAGACTTTTTGGAAGTTGAAACTCCGATGCTTCACCCTATTATGGGAGGTGCCAATGCCAAACCGTTTATCACTCACCACAACGCCTTGGATATGGATTTATACTTGCGTATTGCTCCGGAATTATATTTGAAAAAACTGGTAGTCGGCGGATTTGACCGCGTGTTTGAAATCGGACGCAATTTCCGCAATGAGGGCATTGATAAAAACCATAATCCGGAATTTACCGGCTTGGAAGCTTATCAGGCTTATGCCGATTATAACGATATGGCTGATTTGATTGAAGATTTGGTTCGTTTTATTGCTAAAGATGTTTTAGGCTCAACAACCTTAAAATTCGGCGATCGTGAAATTGATTTAAGCAAACCGTTCACCAAAAAATCAATCGTTGACTTAATTAAAGAAAAAACCGGCATTGATTTGATGGAAGCTCAAACTCTTGAACAAGCAAAAGAAATGGCAAAATCAATCGGTGTTGATGCCGGTGCTTGTGCATGTTGGGGAAAAGTTGTGCAAGAAGTTTTTGATGAAAAAGTTGAAGCTTCTTTAATTGAGCCTACATTTGTTATGGATATGCCACGCGATGTTTCGCCTTTGGCTAAAACTCACCGTGATAATCCGCGCTTGGTTGAGCATTTTGATGCTTATTTGGGCGGTATGGAAATCGGTTGCGCATATTCGGAGCTTTCCAATCCGTTAGAACAAAGAGAGCGTTTTGAGGCTGAAGTTGCTGCTCGTGAAAACGGTGATGACGAGGCTCAAATGCTTGATGAAGATTTTATTTGCGCTTTGGAAAACGGATTTCCTCCGTCCGGCGGTATGGGTATGGGAATTGACCGCTTATCTATGCTTTTCACCGGAGCTGAAACAATTCGCGATGTTATCGCCTTCCCTACTTTAAGGAAAAAAGACTGATGAAAATAAGTAAAGGACTGGCATTTACGCTTTCACTTCTGTTGCTTGCAATAATTGAATTGTTTATTGTAATCTATAACATTATGCATCCGTTCAAAGATTCATTTTCTCTTGATTCGTATCGTGTTTTGGTTTCCGACAGAAGCGTTGATGTTTCTCCGTTTACTTTTGAAATTCCGTTCACGGAATATGTTGACGAGGTTGTTGACCATGTGGGCGAAGAAGTTGCCTCAGATTTAATGAGCGATATTTACACAACGGAAAAAATCATTCACCCGGAAAAGTTTGTCGGCATTGATGAACAGCTTGAAGATGAAATTGTTTTCGGTTTGTTCAAATATGATGATCCGGCGGAAAAGGAAGACTCCCCTAAAGAAGAAACTTTGCCGGTTGATGAAAATAACAAGGCTAAAATAGTGATTGTTATTGATGATATGGGCATAAGTCCTATGCACACTGCAGAAATTATGGGCTTAAAAGCTCC
The DNA here is from genome assembly GCA_045602545.1 of Alphaproteobacteria bacterium. GTDB lineage: Bacteria > Pseudomonadota > Alphaproteobacteria > RF32 > CAG-239 > RUG410. Next base: position 99,785 of record JAZSBR010000036.1, on the reverse strand, counting down.
GTTAACAACCTCGTTTTTGACTTATGGCAACGCCAAAAAAGAAACGGCGCAAAAAGCACATGAAAACGGCTTTGAAATTATGCTTCATGTACCGATGATGCCTCATATTGAGGCAAGTCTTGCGCCGGTTACCTTGAGTTCCGATATGAGTGATGAGGAAATAAAAGAAAAGTTCAATGAAATGCTTGAGCGCTATAATGGTGTTGAGTTGCTCGGAATCAACAACCACATGGGTAGTAAATTCACGGAAGATGAACATGCCATGGGGCTTATTATGGAAATCTTAAAAGAGCGCGGAATGTACTTTTTGGATTCCAAAACCACGCCGAAATCTGTCGGCAAAAAAGTGGCTGAAGAGTATGGTGTACCTTATATCGCTCGTGATGTGTTCTTGGATAATGAAGACAACTTTGAAACCATTATGAATCAACTGCTCACAACCGAACAGATTGCATCAAAAAAAGGTTTTGTGGTGGCAATCGGTCATCCGAGAACAAATACCTATAAAGCCTTAAAGACCTGGTTAAAGCATTATGATAAGGATAAATATGAGCTTATTCAAGTCCATGACTTATTAAAAGCGCTAAATAAAATTTAATACTTAAAAGGCAGTGGAAAAAAAACACTGCCTTTTATTTTTCCGTCAACGATTTGCCATCATTTTTTATTACATCTTTTTTTTTGCTTTACAAAATTGATTTTTTCTGCTAGTTTATGAACAGAATGATGTAACATCATTTAAGAACCTTCGGGTTCGGGGCTGTCAGAGGCTCTATATTGTGAGTGATACACTATAAATGGTATCACTTTTGTGATGCTGTTTTTTTGTATCTAAATCCCCGATTTGGTTGGGGAGATTATAGCGTATGTACAGGCATTTTAGATGCTAAAGGTTATAATAGTCATTGCTCACAATATGATTTCTGAACTCCCCGCCCACTGTAAAACAGAGGGCATTTAAATTTTAAAAACAACCTTTTTAACGGGAGATAATAAAATGATAAATTTGAAAAATAAATCCGCTGTCATCTTGAGCCCCGAAGCGGGCGTCAAGATCTCCGGAGCAAGTGTAGAGCCTGTTGTTAATGATAGAGTTAAAACGAAACGTTACTCTGCAAAAAGAGATCTTTACGGGGATTTCGCTTACGCTCAACCCCTCAAGATGACAATTCTTTCCTTCCTCCTTTCTCTTAACTTATCCACAAGCTGGGCGGGATGGTGTGAATGCAACTGGAGCGGAACAACCTTAACCATAAGAGGTTGTGATGATGGAATATTTACACGTTGTTTAGATGGTTCAAACCAAAATAATGCCAACAATGTTATAATCGACACGGATTATGTTACCAGTATCGGAGATAGTGCCTTTGCTGGTGCCAGTAGTTTAACCAGCATCACGATTCCGGAAGGTGTTACCAGTATTGGAAGTGGTGCCTTTCAACGTGCCAGCAGTTTAAAAAGCATCACAATTCCGGATTCGGTTACCGATATCGGATATGGTGCCTTTAATAGTGCCAGCAGATTAAAAAGCATCACAATTCCGGATTCGGTTACCAGTATCGGAGAGAGTGCCTTTGCTGGTGCCAGAGGTTTAAACAATATTATGTGCAAAGGTGATGAAACATCGTGCGCTGCTACTGTTGCCCAAATAAGAAATGCAGGCTATACCGGAACCATTTCCTACCCAACCGACAAAACCTCGTGCGAGGGTGCAAGTACAAGTCTTTATGTTTGGGATGGCAGTAAATGCGGTCGCAGAAACGAAGAACAATGTAATTCGGTGGCTAAGTATTATTACAATACCACCAATAATCAATGCCAACTTTTGCCGGAGACAGAGTCTGCATGCACGGGAGCAAATATTGAATGGACAACCGATAATAAATGTGTTAATAAAAATTACACTCCTCCGCAAGAAGCTAATAACAGCGATACCGGAGGTGATGACGTTGGCGATATTTCCGGTGATTTTAATCCGGCAGATTGCTATAACAAAGGACAAGTTCCTTATGAGAACAAATGCTGGGATGAATACCCGTTCGCTCGTAAACGTTGGACACCGGCAGAGGCGGCTGAGTGGCTTCATGACGGAAACGATAACTTTGTGGTGATTACGTTCAAAAAATAATCATACCATTAAAAATAAATCCCGCCGTAAAGAAAACTTTGCGACGGGATTTTTTTAGGAAGCATAAGATGAATTATGCAGATTTCTTTGTTGCTTTTTTGGCTTTTGCCGGCTTTTTGGCACCATTATCGCTGAAATCATAAAGTTCTTCAACCGAAACTTTAGTATCAGTCAATTTAGCCTTGCTCAAAACAAAGTCAACAATTTTTTCCTCATAAGCAGGAGCCTTAATGGCCTCAACGGCTTGCTTGTTCTTCAAATAGAAGTCCATAACCATTTTTTCCTGCCCCGGATATTTTCTGGCTTCATTCATAATTGCCTTATTTACATCATCGGCAGTGAGCGCAATTTTTTCGGCATTACCGATTTCAGAGAGCAAAAGTCCGAGTTTAACACGACGTAAAGCAATTTCTTTATATTCAGCCAAAATGTCTTTTTCATCACGTTTTTTCTCATCTTCATCAAGCTGATTTTTAGCCTTGGCATCTTGATATTGCTTTTCAATGATTTCATATTCGGCATCAATAAGCTTTTGCGGAATTTCAAATTTGTATTCCTTATCAAACGCATCCAACAAATCGCGCTTTAACTTCATGCGAGAAGCGTTGTTATAATCTTCGGCAATGCGAGCTGAAATTTGAGCTTTCAAATCAGCCAAGTCTTTAGCGCCCATTGATTTGGCAAAATCATCATTGATTTCAGTTGCCTTAATTTCACGAATTTCTTTAATTGTGGTAACAAACAAAGCTTCTTTTCCGGCCAAATCTTTAGCATGATAATCTTTCGGGAAAGAGGTTTTAACATCAACAGTTTCACCGGCTTTATGACCGATAAGCTGATCTTCATAACCCGGAATAAACGAGCCTGAGCCGATTTCCAAAGGATAAGCATTGCCTTTGCCACCTTGAAACTCAACACCATCAATAGAGCCGACGAAGTCAATAACGGCGATGTCGCCTTTCTTAACAGCACGGTCTTTTTCAACTTTAACGCTGTCACGGCGAGAATCTGCCATATATTTAACAGCCTTTTCAACTTCTTCAGCCGGAACTTCAGCCACATACTTATTGAGCGAAATTTTTGAAAAATCACCGAGTTTAATTTCCGGCAAAACCTCTGTTTCCATAGTGAAAACAATGTCTTTTCCGTCTTCAAACTTATCAAGTTTAATATCCGGAGTAACAGCAGGACGCAGGTTATTTTTAGCAATAACTTCATTAACGGCGTCTTTAATCATATCATCAATAACTTCGCCCAAAACAGACGGACGATATTTTTGTTCAATCATAGCCTTTGGAGCATGACCTGCTCTGAAGCCCGGAAGTTTAATATTTTTAGCCACGTTGGCAAGTTTTTTATCAACATTGGCGGCAAAATCAGCAGCAGCCAAAGTAACGGTATATTTCTTAATTAAACCTTTTGATTTTTCTTCTTTAATATTCATTTTCATCTCTAAAAAATGTTGTTAACCCATTATTGGTGCGGGTGAAGAGACTCGAACTCTTAAGCCTTGCGGCACCAGATCCTAAGTCTGGCGTGTCTACCAATTTCACCACACCCGCTTTGAGGAAATCCTCTATCTGTTTGCGCATACTACATAAAAAAAATAATAAATCAAGAAAAAAAAGCAAAATGTACAATTTAAGCATAAGGTAATTTTTTCAAATAACTATTGACAATACCGAAAATTTTCAGTATTTGGTACGGCCAAAAGTATCATAAAACAAGCGGGACTTGAAATAGGAGGTTGACATGTTAAGATACATTGCATTATTTGAAACTGATGAGTATGCTGATGGTGTCGGCGTAGTTTTTCCTGATTTTCCGGAATGCGTTTCAGCCGGCGATAACTATGATGAAGCCTTAAAAAATGCTCACGAAATACTGGCTGATATCATTGATGAAAAAAAGGCAAACGGAGAAATTTTACCAAAACCGCGCACCTTAGAACAAATTAAAAAAGAATGGCCACAATGGAACGAATGGCAAAATAATTACACTTTTACAGTAGGGTATGTTTCATACATACCAGATGCAAAACCTAAAAAATATACCATTATGTTAAATTCCGGACTGGTAGCCAGAATTGATGCCGTATGCCGTAATCGTTCGGCTTTTATCGCAAAAGCCATTGAACAAGCGTTGAAAATTTAAGATTATTTAACAACCACCGTTTTCTATTGTGCATTCTTCCAGTTGTTCCGGCCAATTTCCATATGTTATATCAACATCAAAAAATAATACTAATTCTTTATTGTCGATTGCCTTAGCGCATACACTTGTAGCCTCTGCAATACTAACGGGACTTACCCAATCAAAACAACCATCATCATTACAAATTTCTACAACAGAATTTTTCCCTTTAACAACATTCCAATCTTTTGTTATTATTTCTACACAATCCGCAGTAGAAAAACTCCAATCCCATTCTTTTATATAAAAATAATCCCCCCAATGACCAACTGAATGCACACCATCAACATTAATATTATCTCCCCACTCATTGTAACAATCAGACGCTTCATTATTCCACATTTCATCCGGAATAATACCTACATCATGCGCAACTTGACAATTTAATCCGGAATAATTTTTTTGCGACATATATGTAGTTTGCACGGCATTCACAATTTCAGTTATATGATTTATATGCTTATTTATCTTCATTTTTTCCATCGCCTTGGAATAGCCGGCGATTCCTCCGACTGATAAAACCCCGATTATTGCCAGAACACCAAGCATTTCAATCATAGAGCGACCGATTTCATTATTTTTTCTCATTTCAACACCTCATTAAAGTTACAAATTAAAAACAAACCCGTCTTAAAAGGCGGGCGGATGTTGAGAAACCGTTAATCAATAAGCAAAAACCGGCTCGACGTTTTCGCGCTAAAGAGCCTTATTGCGCCGACATCCGCTCAAAGCGAAATATCGGTTATGTAAAAGTCGCAACATTGAAGCGACTACTTATTGATTAGAGGGTTCTCACGCCCTAAAATGACTTATATCTTTGGCAGACTTCCATCATTTATGACAATAATTTTATCAAAAAATTTTTAAATGTCAAAGAAAAAAAACTTCAACCGAAAACAACCTATTTTATTCTGCCAAAGACAACAAAAAGCGGCGGATTTTTGTTCTCCGCCGTCGTATTTTTTTTCAAAGATTCGATTAATCAGCAATTCCCTTACCTTTTGAAGCTTTAGCATTGCTTAAATTTGCTTCTCTTGCTTTTATACCTTCTATAATTCCAGCTATATCAATATCTTTAGAAGAATAATCAATATGCTCTATATCCTTATCAGTCACTCTTTCTTTTTGTGCCTTATTCATAAAATAAAAATGTTCACGTCCTATGTATACATCTCTAACTTCTTTAGGTTCACTCAATAGAGCTTTTTTGAGTTCAGGAGATGCATCATCAATCGTTAATCCCTTATCTCTGCTTATCGATTTTCCAAGTATATCTATTAAGTTTTCATCTGTTGTATAACCTAATCCTTCAGGTACATGAACTCCCTCAGTACTCAATTTTTCAAGTGTAAGGTAAAAAGCGATAACATCTTTAGCTGTTTTTCTCTTTTCAGATGTTTTCTCTTCATGATATAAGCTGTGAGGATCTTTGTCTTCTTTCAAATTATCAGCAAGAGTTTTTAAGAAATCCGTACCTCGAAATGTATTCGAATCTGAATCTTGTGACTTTAAAGACTTCAATTCATCTATATTGTCCATAACACTGCGTGCTAATTGTCCGATATCACCATTGGAAACTTCTTTAACATATTTGAAATTTGTCCCATAAGTTTGATTTAATTTAACAACAAGACTGTTATACTTTTCTCTGATAGAATCTCCCATATAGCTGAATGCTTCTCTATGAAATGCTCTTTGGTGTTTATCCATCTTTTTTCTCCTAAAATTGTTTCATTATGGTATGAATTTACCACTAAAAAACATTTTTGTCAATATGTTTTTACTCAAAAAAAGCAAGAAATTAAAAATGTATATTGCAAATTCAAAAATTTCAGCTATAAGAATGCTTATTTAGTAAGAAATTCAAGAGGAAAAAATGCCTGAAAATACCATAAATCCACGCAAAACATTTGCGATTATTTCACACCCTGATGCCGGTAAAACCACTTTAACCGAAAAACTTTTGCTTTTCGGCGGTGCCATCGCTCAGGCCGGAGCCGTTAAAGCGCGCGGAGAAAATCGCAAAGCCCATTCCGACTGGATGAAGGTTGAGCAAGAGCGCGGAATTTCAGTTGCTTCCTCGGTGATGAATTTTGAATATCAAAACATAACCTTTAACCTGTTGGATACTCCTGGACACGAAGACTTCTCCGAAGATACCTATCGTGTTTTGACGGCCGTTGATTCAGCCGTGATGGTGCTTGATTCCGCCAAAGGTATTGAAACGCAAACCAAAAAGCTTTTTGAAGTTTGCCGTCTTCGCAACATTCCGATTATCACATTCATCAACAAGCTTGACCGCGAAGGTTTGGACCCGTTTGAACTTCTTGACGATATTGAAAAAACTCTGGCGCTTGATGTAACACCGGCAAGCTGGCCGATTGGCAGCGGAAAAGATTTTTTGGGCTGTTATGACCTTATTAACGACCAGCTGATTTTGATGAATAAAATCGGCGATAAGTCGCAAATTAACGACACTATTGAAACCTGTAAAGGGCTTGATGACCCTAAGCTTGACGCGCTTCTTCCGGCACATGCGGTGCAAAAACTGCGTGAAGATGTTGAAATGGTGCGCGAGCTTTGCCCGTCGTTTGATTTGGAGCTTTATCTTGCCGGCGCGCTAACTCCGGTATTTTTCGGCAGTGCCGTCAATAATTTCGGTGTGCGTGAAGTATTGAACGGATTGCATAAATTTGCTCCCCTGCCCCGTCCGCAAAAAGCCGTTGAACGTGAGGTTACCGCCGATGAAAAAAAAGTTACGGGCTTTATTTTCAAAATTCAAGCAAATATGGACCCGAAACACCGTGACCGTATTGCTTTTATGCGCATTTGTTCCGGACACTTTAAGCGCGGTATGAGCTTATTGCAGGTTCGCTCCGGAAAAGAAATTAAAGTGCCGACTCCGGTAATGTTTTTGGCTCAGGAACGCGAATTGGCAGAAGACGCTTACGCCGGTGACATTATCGGCATTCCTAACCACGGACAACTCAGAATCGGTGACACTTTGACCGAGGGCGAGAAACTTCATTATACCGGAATTCCGAGCTTTGCTCCTGAACTTTTGAAATCAGTGCGCCCGAAAGATCCGCTTAAATCAAAACACCTTGCAAATGCGCTTCAACAAATTGCCGAAGAAGGCGGTGCCAGCATTTTCCGTCCCGTAATCGGTGCCGAATACATCGTCGGTGTGGTCGGTGCGTTGCAGTTTGAAGTTATGGCAGACAGAATCCGCACTGAATTTAATATTGAAGTGATTTTTGAAAACACGCAATATTATACGGCGCGTTGGATAAGCTCTGATAATAAGGAAGAGCTGGAACGCTTTTATAATGCCAATAAGATGAACTTGGCTGAAGATTATGACGGCGAAAAGGTCTTTTTGGCACGCAACGCTTGGCACATCGGCAAAATTGCGGAAGATTTTCCGCACATTGTTTTGCACAAAACGCGCGAACAAGTGCTTTAAAATCTTTATTTTCTAAATTTTAGCGCTTATAATACCCCTATCTTTGTTTTTTAAGGATTGAAAAATGCGTTACGCCGGTTTTGCCATAAAAGCTGTAAGTTTAATTTTAATCGGTATTTTATTTATGCTGTTTTTGCTGTATGCCGCAGGTTTCGGCGAAGACGGCAATATGGCTGATTTGGCAATGAGCAATATCTTGGTTTCAGCCATGATTTTAGTGCTGATTGTTTCCGCTCTTTCTTCTTTGGCGTTTGATTTTTATGAAGAATACAAGCATCAAACGCAGGAAATTTTTAACGCTCTAAACGAAAAAATTACCAAACTTGAAAAGATTGAGCCGACGATAAATGAAATACTTCAGGAAATCTATGCCAAAAATGCGCAACTTATTGCCGATTTTGAACAAAAATTAGAGCAAAATAACGCAAAAACCGAAGAATTTATGCGCCAATTTGCCAACCTCTCGGTGCAGGTTTTTGCCAAAGATAAACAAGCGCAAAATATGAAGCATAACTCAAACAAGATAGCGAAAAAACCGGCTCAATCAAGCGATTATTTTAATCACTACACAAAACCGGAAGCACCCGATGACAGCGATATAGAAATCTTAAAAAAAGAAGATAAAAATGCCTCCGCGGATATTGATGAAAAGAAATCCGGCGCGGTTGATAAAATACTCAGCAAAAATACCGAAGTTGAAGACGCTCAAACTCAGCTTTCGCAAATTTTCAACGATGAACTTGCCGATACTTTGGCTGACTTGGAAATCATGAAAGATGAGCCTGAGCAACCTCAATCGGAAGACATTGATCTTGATGCCTATTTTGCCAACGCGGAAAAGGTAAAACTTTAATCACTTCTTGAAAGTAATCGTCACTTCATTTGTGTTGTCGTTATGCAACAACGGTGCGGCTTCTGCAGGGGTATATTGAATGCGATTGCACCATCCTCCCATATCTTTGCATGATGAGCAACACTTGCGTTTGCTTAAATCCGGCTCACGCACGCATTTTGCTCCATCCCAAAAATAGCTTGTTGAGGCACACTGCTCATAATTTGCGTAAAACAATTGACTTGTTGCGTCATATGTTTGTCCTTTTTTAGATGAATATTCAGACAGTTTTTCATAAATATTCGAACAAGACACTTTATCTCCACGACAGATTATTTGAATATTTCTTCCGACAAGATCTCCATTCCCGAAAGATTGCAGAGCTATATCATTCAAGGTATCAGGGACAATGATTTGTATGAGTCTCGGAGTATCTTGGAGAACATATTCTCCAATGCTTATTACAGCATCACCAAAATCAACATATTGCAACATATAATCATTATCAAACGCAGCATTACTAACACGCTCGACCGAATCGCCTATGGTTATATTTGTGACTTTTTTTAAATCTCGGAATGCTTGAATCCCAATATTTTCCAAACCTGACACATAAATTGCTCTTATATCTAGACCTGTCCATTGAGTATTGTGTCCTTCTCCTCCAGAAGCATTATCGTAATCATCCATAGTACCGATGGAACCGTCGGCACCGCCGGTTATAGTCAGCTTTTTATTTTCCACCGACCAGCAACAATTTGTTCCGCATGATTGTTGTCCGGTTAGACAGTTTATTTCATCATCTGCCGATGATTCGGATACATTTAATAAGCACAATATAGCTACACTCGTTAATAAAATTAGTTTTTTCATATCATTGTCCTTTCTTAAAACAGTTTAAAAATTCAAAAGCCCTCTGTTTTACAGCGGGCGGGGAGTTAGCAAATCATATTGTTGGCAATGACTATTATAACCTTTAGCTTTAAAAAAAGCCTGTACATACGTCATAATCTCCCCATCCAAAGTGGGGATTTTAGATACAAAAAAAAGTATCACCAAGTGATACCCTTTTAACGTATCACCAACAATATAGAGCCTGCTACAGCCCCGAACCCGAAGGTTCTGAAATGATTTTCATCATTCTTCTTTTATGCTAGCAGAAAAAATTAAAAATGTAAAGCAAAAAAGAAAACTTAAAACCTTATTTATTATTCGGCTAATCTTTATTTGCGCCCTTAAAACCTTGCGCCACAACATATATTTCAACCGAATCCTGCCGGCTGGCATCAGGCTTATAATGCGTAACTTTGGCAAAATTCTTTTTCATATCATTTAGAAGCTCGCCTTCCGTACCGCCTTGAAAAACTTTAGCTATGAAAATTCCGCCTTCAACCAAAATTTCTTTGGCAAATTCGTATGCCAGTTCAACCAGATGAATGGTGCGCAAATGGTCTGTTTGCTGGTGTCCGGTGGTATTTGCCGCCATATCACTCATCACCACATCAGCCGGTCCGTTAAGAAGTGCTTTAATTTTTTCCGGCGTACTTTGTTCGGTAAAATCCTGTTGCAACAAAATTGCGCCTTTAATTTCTTCGGTCGGCAACAAATCAAGCCCCACAATTTGCCCTGCTCCTTTGTTTTTTTGAGCGGCAACCTGCGTCCATCCGCCGGGAGCGCAACCCAAGTCAACAATTGTTTTTCCTTTGCCCAAAAAGTGATATTTTTCATCTAATTGAATAAGCTTGAATGCAGCACGCGAGCGATATCCCAAACGTTTTGATTCGGCAACATACGGATCATTAAGTTGGCGTTGCAACCAACGGTTTGATGAAGGCTTATTATATTTTGCCGTTTTTACTTTAACGGTCAAGGTTTTGCGACCGCGCACTTCTTTGGCTGATTTCGTTAATTTTACCATTTGCTTTATTTTCCTTTACCAAATCAGAGATAATTGCTTCTTGCGCCCCTTTAAGTGATGAGGTTAATTCTTTTATTTGCAGGGTTTTATAAATCGTCTGGAAGATAACACTCGCTGCAACAATAATCGGCGCTCTGTTTTCTCCGATATGCGGATTTTTCATTAATTCCACTAAATTTGATTGATAAATTTTTTCAATTTGTTCATCAAATTTTTCGGTTGGCGCGCTTAATCCGTCAGCAAAATCTTTGTCATAACTTTCGGTATTCTTAATCATATTCATCAATCGTAACGGTGTGCTTGAGGTTGCGATCGCACAGCACTTCGGCAGATATTGTAAAAATTCCGAGCTAATCATAAAATCGCGCGTATATTTTCCAATTTCTTTTTTCAAAGGCAAAGCCTTTTGCTCGTCATATTCACACAAATCAAAATATTCCGAAGCATTTCGCGCACCCCAGGGAATTGAAATCGTGTATAAAGCTTTCGGCTCACTGCTATTCAAAGCAAGTGTCAGTTCTGTTGAACCTCCGCCCAAATCATAAACAAAAATAGTTTCAGCATCTTTTCTGGCATTTAATGACGCTCCTCTCAAGTTAAGCAACGCTTCTTCCTGCTCGGAAACAATATCTAATTTTATGCCGCTCAATTCTTCAACCATTTTCACAAATTGTTGCCCGTTTTTCGCCATACGACACGAAGCCGTAGCAATCGCACGATAGTTCCCGACATTATAATCTTTCATCAACTCAGCATAATGATTAAGACAATTAAGCCCGCGCTCCAATGCTTCATCGGTAAAGCGCATATTTTTCATCATACCTTCGCCAAGCTTGGTTGTCACGGCTTCACGATAAATAAGATTTCCGTTTTCATCGGTAATTTTAAGTCGGCAAGAATTTGTGCCTAAATCAATCGCCGCCAGATTTTTGTTGTTCATTCTTAAAATTTCTCCTTTTGAAACGACGTCTTTTCCCATAAGGGTGGAAATAGTTATTTTTTTGGTGATGCATCATATCAAGCAAAATTCCTTCTCTGATACCTCTATCGGCGATAGTAATTTCCGAAATCGGCCAAAAAGTACACAAAGCTTCAACAATTGCGCATCCCGAAATAGTTAAATCAGCTTTTGTTTTACCGATGCAAGAATGTTTGCAACGCCCTTCATACCCCATATTTTTAATGCGCTTTATAACTTTTTCCATATCATCACCGGAAACGGAAACTCCATCAACCGCCGCACGATTATAGCGCGGGAGCCCCAAATGCACGGCACCCAAAACGGTCACTGTTCCTGATGTTCCGATAACTTGAATTTCCTGATTTTTGATAGCTTCGCTGATATGATTTTTTTCTTCAAATTCCTGCAATATTTTATGAGTGCGTTCAACAATTGTATCATAAGCAAGCTTAGTCATTTCCCTTGCCGGGAAAGCCTCCGAAATCGTAACCACTCCATAAGGAAGCGATACGAATCCCTCAATAAAAGTCTTTCCGCTTTCTGTTATACGGGCAAGCGATATTTCCGTTGAACCTCCGCCGATATCAAAAACCAGTGCGCGTTTTATGGTGCGATTCAATAACGGCATGCAACCCACAACCGCAAGTCTGGCTTCTTCTTTGGAAGAGATAACTTCCATATTGAGCTTTGTTTCTTTTTTAACAGCCTGTTCAAATTCGTTGCAATTAAGCGCGCGCCTGCAAGCAGCTGTTGCCACAAAACGAGAACGTATCATCGGTTGATATTCTTCCATTATGGCACTGCAAACTTTTAAGGCGGAGATTGTACGTCTTATTGCCGGTTTTGAAAGCGTGTTTCCATTAATTATTCCCTCACCTAAACGCGTCACTTTAGAAAATGTTTCCACCAGTTTAAATGATGAAGGGGTCGGTTGTGCAACAACCAGACGACAAGAATTTGTGCCTAAGTCAATAGCCGCATAATAACCATCATTCAAGCCGTTTTCCTGTTTTTTATCAATCGGCTTTTGTTCTTTATTACGATGATTATTGCGCTTATTCTTAAACCACAAGTTTGTTATTCTCCATAAAGTTCAACACGAAGTTTCTTTCTTAATTCATCAATGCAAACCAAATTATGATTTTCATCTTTGAAAAACCAATATTCCCAACCGTTGCATGCGGCAGCATTCTGTGCAGCAGCGCCGACCTGATGGATAGAACCTTCTATATTTTCTCCCTTAACCGAACCGTCGGCACGAATAATTGCGAAGTGCTTACCGGTTGCATCGCTCAACTTATCACCGGCGGAAAGCATTCCCTGTTCAACAACCGCACCGAACGGAACACGCGGTTGTTTTTTCTTAACCGTATATTCAAGCGCTTCAGCAGAGCATGGTTCAATTGAATCAATGCGACTTTTCGCACCTTTGATATATTCTTTATCCAATTCAATTCCAATAAAATTGCGTCCCATTTTCTTGGCAACGGCACCGGTCGTACCCGTTCCGAAGAACGGATCCAAAACAACATCACCTACTTTTGTTGAAGCCAAAAGAACACGATATAACAGGCTTTCCGGTTTTTGTGTCGGGTGCAATTTTTCTCCCGCTTCGTTTTTCAAGCGCTCTTTGCCGGTGCAAATAGGAATTTCCCAAATACTGCGCATTTGCGTATCATCATTCAAAGCCTTCATCGCCTCATAATTAAAGGTATATTTTGCTTTCGGATTTTTTACAGCCCAAATCATTGTTTCATGAGCATTGGTGAAGCGCGTTCCCTTAAAATTAGGCATAGGATTTGTTTTGTTCCACACAACATCATTTAAAATCCAAAAACCCAAGTTTTGTAAGATATAGCCTACACGGAATATGTTATGATATGAACCGATAACCCAAATTGTGCCATTATCTTTCAAAACACGACGTGCAGCCGAAAGCCATTTTTTGGTATATTCATCATACGCCGCCAAACTTTCAAAGCTGTCCCATTCTTCATTAACTCCGTTCACAACGGAATTATCCGGTCTTAACAGCATTTCACCCAACTGCATATTATACGGCGGATCGGCAAATATAACATCAACCGAGCCTTCTTCCATTTCATTCATAGCCTTAATGCAATCAGCATTGATAATCGTGTTTAATATTTTTTTTGTTTCCATTTCTTTGTTTCCGTCAACTCATCTTTTGATTATTATTCTCATAAGGTTATAATTTTCTTAACAACAGCGCTTAAATTTCAAAAAATCGCCTGTTTGTTTTAATTTAATATTTTTTTCAATTCCTCAGCTTTTTTCTCCACAAGACGCAATTCCTCAGCCGTGAAATCTCCGTTGTCTTCAGCTTGTTTTTTATGAATATCCAAAACTTGCTTGGCGATATCATATTTTTTTTTAAGATTTTCTTTTTTATTTTTCTTATCTTCGGCGTCTTTAATATTTTGATTAACGCGATTTTCCAACTGACTGATAAAACCGGAAGCTTCCTTTTGCTTTTTTATAATTTCCAAAGCCTCAATAGAGCGATTTTTAACATAAAAGAAGCGCTGAATATCCCAAGCCTGATAATTAAACCAACGTTTTGTAATCCAATCGGCATTTTCCGGATTTTCGGCAATAGCATCAATATCTTTATTTTTGAAAATTTCATCATTTTTAAACTTCGGATAAAGCTTAATAAAGTCGCTTAATTCATATTCATTTAATTCCTTGGTGTAGTGTTCGCGCTTATAATCAAGAACATTTTTTGCCTGATCAGAGGACAAATTAACCACCTTGATATTAAAGGCAAACATCAAAATCAAAACGCAAACAATGCGCCAAAAAATTTTATCCAAGTCATGATCTCTCATCCAATCTTTCAGCATTTTAAGCACTCCATAGCATAATCAACATCAAAACCGAAATTTTGAACCAAATCGTCAAGAGTTTTAGCATCACTAAATTCAATCTGATGCACACCGGAGCAAATAAGCATTGTTTGTGCCTTAAAAAGCTTGCCCATTTTCATATCGGTTGCCATATTATCACCAATCACCAAACATCTTTCCGGCGCAATATCTTTTATTTGTTCCACCAGATATTTGGCAATACGCACATCAGGTTTGCCGAAAGTAATGATTTTTCCGCCCATCAAAGCATATTGTTCGGCAAGGCTTCCCACACTGTTTTGCACTCCGTTTTCGCCCATCATCATGGTATTATTACCGACACAAACCATCGGCAAATTTAATCTCAACGCCTGCTCCAAAATTTGCAAATTGGCTTCAAAATCAAATTTATCAATGGTTGTTTCCGCTAAAATAAAATCGGCTAAAACAATGCTGTCTGATTTTTGATATTTCAGGCCTTGCATAATTCCGCCGTCATTTTGCACCAGCGGATAATAAAATTTTCCCAAATCATCATGTTTTTTGAGAGAATAATGAGCAAGTTCTCCGGCTGTAATCATTGCCGAAAAAATATGCATCGGAAAATGAGCTTTATGTAAAAATTCAAAAAGTTCATAAACTCTCAAGCCGAGATTTGTTGCCAGAACTATTTTTTTGCCCTCAAGATAGAGCCTGTTTAAAGCATCCACTGCCTCCGGATAAACATTTTTCCCGTCGGAAATTACTCCGTTTGTACCGCAAATAACGCAATCAAAATCGTCTTTTATCCGAGAAATATGATTTAAAAACTTTACCATTTCACACACAGCATTTTGTTTATGACCGTGTTTATAATAATCAAAAATGGTAAATTTTTTTATAAGATTAAATTAAAAAAAGGTTATCAATGGCATTACATATTTGGTTTGTGAAATAGTATGAATCGCCAAAGAATAATTGCGGATTTTCAATTTTTTCATAGGGCATCGGCTGTCCGTTTGCCATCGGGACCATTACCATTGTCAGCGGTTGATCAAGCATATAGTCAATTTCAAAATTAAATTCTCCCGGTTCGGCATAATCTATTTCAAACAAATTAACCTTATCCGGATATTTTTCTTCTATCAAACCATAAATTGCCGCCATTGTTTGCGGACACATCTCACAAGGCATATTATTATAAAACAAAAAGATAAACGGCTTATCTGCGCTTTGAGGATTTTCCGTTACATATTGGTTTATAAAATCGTTGGCGGTTGAAAAATTGTTATATTGCGAAAGTCCGGAATAAATCGGAATTTCTATCAAAAAAGCCAACAGAGCACCAAACAGCCATCTTCGCGAATTTCTTGTCATTTTTTCCTCCTTTAACAAAGACGAAGGGGAGCTGTTTTTGTTTTTTTACCTCTTCACCTCTTTTTTTTGTTAATCCCTCAAGTGATATATCATCACTTATGCTCCCCCTCACCTTAGGAAATAAGCCTTAAAATATTTTTATCAAGAAAAACTATTGTTCAGCGCCGGACATCTGGCATTTTTTATATTGTTTATACAAAAGGTTAGAAAAAAAATTGTCGGTAACCATGCTTTTTTGTTTGTAAATATATGATTTTATTATAAAAATGCGAAAGAGGAGAATAAGTTATGCCTGACTGGAATTTTGAAAACAAATTTAGTGGTTTTGTTTGCGGAATTGATGAAGCCGGACGCGGTCCTTGGGTGGGGCCGGTTGTTGCCGGCGCCGTAATTTTTTTAACGCGCGATATAAATCCCGAAATCTTAAATAACTTAAATGATTCCAAAAAGCTTTCCGCTAAAAAACGTGAGTGGCTTTATGATTTGCTCATAGCGGAAGAAAAATCCGGAAAATTGACTTATGGTATAGGTCTGGCAAGCTCTGCTGAGATTGATGAATTGAATATTTTGCAGGCAACATTTTTAGCGATGAAACGCGCGGTTGAAAATTTGAAAACAAAACCGGATTTTGCGCTTATTGACGGCAACAGGTTGCCAAAAGATTTTATATGCAAAACAGAGTGCATAATCAAAGGTGATGCTTTGTCATATTCCATTTCCGCCGCCAGTATTTTAGCAAAAGTATATCGTGATAATTTAATGAAAGAAATGGCTCAGAAATATCCGTATTACGGGTTTGAAAACAACGCCGGTTACGGCACAAAACAACATATTGAAGGGCTGAAAAAGTATGGCGTGACCCCCGAACATCGCAAATCCTACCGCCCGATAAAAGAATTCTTAAAAGCCATCTAATGAGCAAAGGTTATATAATAAACCATTGTGATTTTTTTTCTTTACATTTTTTATTTTTTCTGCTAGTTTATGAACAGAATGATGAAAATCATTTCAGAACCTTCGGGTTCGGGGCTGTCAGAGGCTCTTACAAGAAGATACCCAAATGGTGTCTTTTCTGCTTATCCTTTTTTGGTATAGGTTGAAGGCGCTTTTTTTGGTTTTAAATCCCCGCATTGGATGGGGAGGTTAAGGTGTATGTTCAGGCTTATAGCTAAAGATCTTAACAGTCATTTCTTCTTGTATGATTTCTGAACTCCCCGCCCACTGTAAAAACAGAGGGCATTTAAATTTTAAAAACAACCTTTTTTAATAGGAGAACTGAAATGTTTGATATAAATAATGAAAAAAATGAATCCGCTGTCATCTTGAGCCCCGAAGCGGGCGTCAAGATCTCCGGAGCAAGTGTAGAGCCTGTTGTTAATGACGGAGCCAAAACGCAATGTTACTCTGCAAAAAGAGATCTTTACGGGCCCTCACTTCGTTCGACCCTCAAGATGACAGTCCTTGCCTTCCTTCTTTCCCTCAACTTGTCCACAGCCTTTGCAGAAACAACCTGCACTTGGGAAGGAACAAAGCTGATTATCGATGGAAGTGGAGAGTTTTCCGGCTGCGATTCGGTATACGATGATGACGATAATGAAATTGCTTGGGGAGACCAACAAGAAAAAATAACCGAAATTGAGTTTGGTGATAATATTACGGCTCTCGCTCGTGAAACTTTTGATAATGTCCCTAATTTAACAACACTAAACACCAATAATATAACCACTATTGAAGATGAGTGTTTTGATAATTTGCAGAGTTTAACCACAGTGGAATTGCCGAACGTTACTGAATTAGGAGCCTATGCTTTTGAAGCTGCTAATGCTTTAACAAGCGTGAATATGCCAAAAATAGAAAAACTTGGAAATCTTGCACTTTGTGATGCTTATAATTTACGAACCTTAGAGATTCCTGATTCTCTTGTTTGGACTGATGGTGATGCGCTTCGTACGTATGGTGATATTGAAATTATTATTCCTGATTCTATTGATATGAGCGGTTGGGACGATGATGCCTTAAATGATAATTCTGATAATGGAACTGTTACATTCAAATGCAAAGGAAATCAGGAAATTTGCAAAGAAAAAATAGCAGAATTTGCCGCAAGAGCTTCTTATATCAGCGGTAACAATATTATCTTTGATGCCGATGATCACAAAGAATGTTTTAACACACCTCGTGATAGCGAAAATGTCAGTTATTACCATACCGGAACAGAATGTGCCGAATTACCGGAAAGCGGGAATATAACTTGTGCCAGCGGTTATGCCGATTATAACGGAAATTGCTATGCTCAATTACCTTTTTCAAAGAAGCGCTGGACACCGGCGGAAGCAAGTAAATGGCTTCATGACGGCAACGATAATTTTGTAGTGATTACCTTCAAAAAATAATCCTAACAATTAAAAAAAACTCTGCCGAGAGTTTATAAGCTTTCGGCAGAGCTTAACAATGAAAGGATGTTAAAAATAATAATTAAGATGAGTTTTAAATCTTGCGATTAGTACATACCGCCAGGCATTCCGGCACCGGCAGCACCATCATGACAGTGGCATTTTTCTTCCGGAGCTTCAGTTACCATTGCCTCGGTAGTAATAAGCAATCCGCCGACAGATGCAGCGTCTTGTAAAGCGGTTCTTACAACCATTGTCGGGTCAACAATACCGGCTTTAATCATATCGGTATATTCACCGTCTTGAGCATTATATCCGAAGTTGCAATCCTTGCTTTCAAGGAGTTTTCCGGCAACAACTGCGCCGTCAACACCTGCATTTTCGGCAATCTGACGAATCGGAGCCTGTAAAGCACGGCGAATAATATCAATACCGACATTTTGATCCTGATTTGCACCTTTTACTTTTTCCAAAGCATGAGTTGCATAAATCAAGGCTGTTCCGCCACCGGCAACCACACCTTCTTTAACAGCGGCACGAGTTGCATGCAATGCGTCATCAATGCGGTCTTTTTTCTCTTTAACTTCAACTTCTGAAGCACCGCCGACTTTGATTACAGCCACACCGCCTGAAAGTTTGCCCAAGCGTTCTTGCAATTTTTCGCGGTCATAATCGGAAGTAGTTTGCGAAATTTCCTGACGAATTTGTGCGGCTCTGGCCTTGATTGACTCTTTATCGCCGGCACCGTCAATAATTGTGGTATCATCTTTGGTGATTTCAACCTTTTTGGCAGTTCCGAGCATATCAAGCGTAACATTTTCAATTTTCATACCGAGTTCGTCGGAAATAACCTGTCCGCCGGTCAAAATTGCCATATCCTGCAACATAGCCTTGCGTCTGTCGCCAAAGCCCGGAGCTTTAACGGCGCAAACTTTTAAGCCGCCTCTGATACGGTTAACAACCAAAGTTGCCAAGGCTTCGCCTTCAATATCTTCGGCAACAATCACCAAAGCACGGCCTGATTGAACAACAGCTTCCAAAATAGAAATCATCGGTTGCAGGTTAGAAATTTTCTTGTCATAAAGCAAAATGAACGGATTGTCATATTCGCAGTTCATTTTCTCGGCGTTAGTCACAAAATACGGAGAGAGATATCCGCGGTCAAACTGCATACCTTCAACCACATCAAGTTCTGTTTCCAAACCTTTAGCATCTTCAACCGTGATAACGCCTTCGTTACCGACCTTTTCCATAGCCTTGGCAATATATTCGCCGATTGTGGTATCGCCGTTTGCGGAAATTGTGCCTACCTGAGCGATTTCAGCCGAAGATTGAACGGATTTTGAACGCGATTTAACATCTTCAACAACGGTTTCAACCGCCATATCAATTCCGCGTTTAACGTCCATCGGATTCATTCCGGCGGCAACAGCCTTGCAACCTTCTTTAATGATTGCCTCAGCCAAAACGGTTGCGGTTGTGGTACCGTCACCGGCTTTATCGGCTGTTTTTTGGGCAACTTCTTTAATAAGCTGAGCGCCCATATTTTCAAATTTGTCTTTCAGTTCAACCTCTTTTGCAACCGAAACACCGTCTTTGGTGAGTTTCGGAGCGCCGTAAGACTTATCAAGCATAACGTTGCGACCTTTAGGTCCCAATGTTACTTTCACTGTTTTTGCCAAAGTTTCTACACCCTGCAACATTTTTGCGCGGGCATCAGTCCCGAATTTAATGTCTTTTGCAGCCATTTTAATTTACCTTTCTTAATCTTCAACAATAGCTAAAATATCTGATTCTTTAATAATCAAGCGAGCTTTGCCGTTCACTTTAATTTCGGTCCCTGCCCACTTGCCGAACAAAACCTTATCACCGGCTTTAACGCTCATCGGCAGGATTTTGCCGTCTTCGGCTCTAAATCCGTTACCGACAGCCTCAACCACGCCTTCCGACGGCTTTTCTTTAGCCGTATCCGGAATAATGATTCCGCCGGCGGTTTTTGTTTCTTCGTCCACACGTTTAACCAAAACTTTATCGTGCAAAGGTTTAATATTCATTTTTATAACTCCTAAAAAAGTTTTTTAACTGATATTTTAGTTAGGGAGCAAATTTTGCTTTGTCAAGAAGGAGAAGACATTTTTTTCAATCTTTTAATAATTTCATCGGTAACATCTTCGGTATAAGCGGTATTTACGGCGATTGCGCTTTGCACAAAAATTGTTGCGACACCCTTTTCTGCCGCCACATCAGCCAGAGCTTTATTTATTCCATCCGTAATATTTTTTATGCTTTCTTCATATTTTTTAATCAGTTCATCGCGCTTAAATTTCAGATTATTCAAATAAACATCGGAAAAATCAGCCTTCACTTTAGCGTCTTTAATAGACTTTATTTTCTTTTCAGCGGCAAAGACTTCATCATTAAGCTTCAGGATTTCGCTTTCAAAATCTGTTTTTGCCGATATTGCATTAGTTTCGCGCAACACTTCTTCAAGATTATAAAAATAAACCATTTTACTTGCTTCAATTTGAGCATTTTGCGCTTTTATTTGATTATTCAGCATATGAATTTGTATTTGCTCATATCCCATATAAATATAAGCCACCGCCAAAACCGCGCACAAGATATATATATTTTTTTTCATGTTATTCCTTTTCAAATAAGGGGAAGAGATCAAAAACCCCTTCCCCGTTTGTTTTTATGTTAGTAGTCCATTACCAAGAGAACGTTACACCCATGCGATATGCAGCGTCGCTGGAGTTACCCCAAGCCACACCGGCATTAAGCATAATGTTGTCTGTGAGATAGTGGAAACCACCGATAGCAGCAGCTGTATGACCGTCATAAGCACCTGTACCGATAGCAAGCGAAGTATTTCCGTGAGCTCTCGGGTTAGGAACCAAAGCAGACATAGCAGACATAGAAGCCATACCGCGTCTGAAGTCGCGTCTTAAATCACGCAAATCAGATTCAACACGATAGAGGTTGCTATCCAAGCTTCTTACAGCACCGGACAAGTCGTTGTTGCCTGCAACATAGTGAGAACCAGTGAAGTTCATATCACCAATTGCATCACCGGCAGCTTTCAAACCGGAAGCAACAGATTCGCCGCTCATTGCATCATTGATAGCCGTATTTTTGCTTACCAATGTTCTGTCACCGATAGCGTTATCTAAGCTTACCAAATGGTCTTCAGCAGTAGAAACACCGCCGGCAACAGCCATCAAGTTAGAGTTTCCGTTAACTGTTGAAGCAACAGTTGTGCTGTTAACAGTTGAACCATCATACAAGCCATGAACTTTACCGATAGAGTCGTTAATGTTCTGCAAAGCAGCAACAACGGTTGTCGGCTGAGTTGTCGTACCTTTATTCAAGGCATTACCATTCAAAGTTCTGATATCGCCAATCTTAGAGTCAATACGATCTAAGTTTTGGTTAACCGTATTTGTGCTCAAGATATTATCGTTTGTACCGGTAACAGCAGTATTGCCAACATTAGCATACAAGCTATCAACAACATCTAAGATATTATTATCAGTGATTGTGCCATAAGCAACGGCTCTATCAACCAACGAACCTGTACCATCGTCAACTTTACCGTCTATACTGCCTGTCCATACACCGTTAGCTGCGAAAGTTCCGCCGGTAGCGGTTTCAACGTTTGTTCCCAAGCTGTTGATTGCATCAGCAACATCGTTTGCACTGGTAACGCCGTTAGCGGCTGTGGTCAATGAATTCAAATTGCCAACCGTCTTGGCAACAGTTGCATTTGTAGCCATTGTACGTTTAGCCTGATCATCAACAGTACCGTTAGTAATAGCGGCATCGCCTTGATCCATAGCGGCAACATAGCTTTCACCATTAAATGTCAAAGCAGTTGTCTTTGTTGTTCCGCTAACAGCCATATCACCATTAACAACAGTGTTATGCAAGTAAGAAGTACCGGCAACAGCGAAGTTCTGACCAACTGTAGAATCACCTGACACAGCTAAAGCACCATCAACATTGGTGTTTTTCAACCAAGATGTACCTGTAACAGCTAAAGCGCCGTCAACAGAAGTGTTGTGCAAGTATGAATTACCGGCAACGGCGAAGTTCTGACCAACAGTTGTATCACCTGTCACAGCCAAAGCACCATCAACATTGGTGTTTTTCAACCAAGATGTACCATACACACCCAAGTCACCCTGAGCTGTTACGTTACCGTCTTTATCAACAGTAAAGTTGCCTGACGCGGCAGAGATGTTACCGCTTAAGCCGACTTTAAATTCCGTACCTGTTTTACCGGCGGCCATTGCACCTTTTATTTTGGTATTTCCGTCACCATCGACTTTAAATTCACCACCAGCTGCGCTGAACGAACCACCAGCAGAAGTTACGCTGAACTTATCACCAACTGACAAGTCGCCGTCGATATCAGCATCACCTGCGGCGTACATATTGCCTGAACCGTCAACCGTGAATTTGTCATCGGCAACAGACAATGTACCTAATGTATCGATATTGCCATCGTCATCAACAGAGAATTTAACTTCATACTGATCGACACCATTCTTCTGAGCAATAGTAAATCCAGACTCAGAAACAACATCACCCGTAAACAAACCTGTTCCCGTTACTTTCATAACATTAGTAACAGATTCAGGATTGAGCGGATCATCCGTCGCAACCTTAACGTCAGTCATAGCAATAGAAGCAGTGTTTGTACCGTTGGTTAATGTAACCGTACCATCTGTACCGCTAACTTCAAACTTGTCATTGACATTGATGCCACCGTTGAGTGAAGCAAGACCTGCCACCTCTAAAGCACCTTTGGTTGTGATATTGCCATTGTTGGCAATACTTGCTGTGATATTGGTTGAACCTGTACCATCATGAACGGTAATAGCACCATCCGTGATATCAACAAATTGATCTGTCTTATCACCGAATATAGCACCACCGGTTACTTCCAAAGTACCGTCCACGGTAGTATTTTTCAAACTCGTATTACCGTTGACCGTCAAGTCATCCAAAGTGGTATCACCCGTCACGGTCAAATCAGTCAAAGTCGTCGTACCGCTGACCGTCATATCGCCGGTAACAGCCGTTGTAAAGCCTGTACCACCGAGTTTAACTGTATTGGCAGTTGTGGTGTCGATACCAGTTGCATTGATTGTACCTGCAGTCAAGTTGCCGGTTGCATCAAAGCCCTTGCCTGTTGTACCGATATCAAGTGAGCCGACAGTTGCTTTACCCGTCACATCCAATGTACCTGATGTACTGACATTACCTGATCCGTCAACTGAGAATTGATCCGTTGTACCGACATACAAAGTTTGAGATTTTAAAGCACCTGTACCAACGTCAAGGTCAGCGTTTCCGGTGTTGATACCGTTTTCGGTAGCTGCCAACGTTGCTGTGTGGCCTGAGCCGTCTGTCAAGGTCAAGCCTTGGACATTGAGCAATGTGTTGCCACCCATATCCAATTTGCCGGTTGCTGTGCTGCTGATAGCGTTTGCTTTACCGATTGTCAAATCATGGTTAACCGTCAAGTTGCCGCCGTTATCAATGATAACTTGGCTACCTGATGTTGTACCGAATGTATTTTTACCGGAGTAAACATTATCCACATTCAAGCCGGCCGCATTGGCAGCGACAAAATCAATGGCATCAACCATATTGAGGTTATCTGTACCGGCAGTACCAGTAATGGTCTTGCCAGCTAAGATGCCATGACCCGTCTTCGGTGCGGAAGTTGTACCGACCAAAGCCATTGTTGAAGCGATATTATCGGCATTGTCCTTAACTTGACCGTCCAAAGCACTCAAATTGCCTTTAACATCAGCACCGGCTGTAATGTAGTTACCATCAGCGGTTACTGTGATATCTGTCAACAACTCATTTGCAGCAGCTGTAACATTAGTAGCTGTGAAGTTTGTTGATAAAGCAGTTGCATCTGTAACAGCACCGGTAGTCTTATTATAATTACCACCGTTCAACTTGCCATAGATGTCTGACAAAGAATTATCTTGAATATCATTCTTATCTTCAGCATTGCCGATAGCGGTATCCAAAACAGTAAGTGATGTAGCAATATCTTGGTTATTTACAAGATAATTTGCACCGGTATAATCAGTTCTGTTACCGATAGAAGCTGCTAAAGCAAGCAAGTGACCGCTTACTGTTGAGCCTTGCTCTAAGTTTTTAGCACCTGCAGCATCGGTAATAGTAGAAGCCAAGCCATGGATTTGACCGATTGTAGCGTCTATATTGGCGATAGCAGCAGAAGCGTTGGTTGCATTTGTACCTGAACCAGGAACAGAGTTAGAGATATTGCCTGTTGTGCTTTGAGCAAATTTAGAAACATCACCGACAGCCTCTTTTGCTTCATTAGCAGTGTCTTGTGCGTGATTAGCAGCTGTTTGAGCCTGTGCGGCATCACCTTCTGCTTTTTCAGCCAATGCATAAGCATGATCTGCTCTGTCTTTTGCCTGATTAGCTGTTGTTTGAGCAGCGGCAGCAGCAGAAGCAGCACCACTTGCATTTGCTATTGCTGTATCAGCTGTAACTTGGGCTGCATCAGCAGATGCTTTAGCTGCAACGGCTTTACCATCAGCAACCTCAGCAGCTGTTTTAGCTTGGTTGGCTGTTGTTTGAGCAGCGGCAGCAGCAGAAGCAGCACCACTTGCATTCAATAATGCAGCATTAGCTGTGTCTTGTGCAGTTGCGGCATTTGCGACAGCAGTATCAGCTGTGCTTTGAGCATTTTCAGCAGCTGTTTTAGCTTGGTTGGCTGTTGTTTGAGCAGCGGCAGCAGCAGAAGCAGCACCACCTGCATTTGCTATTGCTGTATCGGCAGTAACTTGTGCAGCATCAGCAGATGCCTTAGCTGCATCAGCTGAAGTCTGAGCATTTTCAGCAGCTGTTTTAGCTTGGTTGGCTGTTGTTTGAGCAGCGGCAGCAGCAGAAGCAGCACCACCTGCATTCAATAATGCAGCATCAGCCGTATCTTGTGCAGTAGCAGCGGTAGCTTCAGCAGCAGCTTGTGCATCAGAAATAGCTTTTCCGATTGTGCCGGCATCTGTGCCATTCAAAGAAGCAGTAATTTGAGCATTAGCTGTACCAGCAACTGCAGTTTCCAAACCAGAACCGGCATAACCTGTACCGGCTAAAATTTCAGTTTTAGCTGCACCAATAGCTGTGTTACGAGCAGTAACTTCATCAGCTATAGCACCATCAGCATAATCTTTTGCATTTTGCTCAGCTGTAGCAGCAGAACCTGCTGCATCATAGTTTGAAGCAGCGTTTGAAATAGCTGTACTGATTGCACTGTTCATTTGATCTGTTGTGCTGTATGATGTCAAAGCTGTTGCAATAGAATTTGCTACAGAACCTGTTTGACTTGCACTGCCATTCAAGGTTGTAATAGCTGTCTTATTTGCATTTGCTGTTGAATTAGCAGTATCAGCAGCTGTTTGCGCAGCTTCAGCAGCAGATTGAGCTGAGGCTGCATTTGTCACAGCCGTATTTGCTGTCGTTTGAGCGGCAGTAGCAGCAGATTGAGCTGCAACCGCCTTACCATCAGCTGTGCTTGCAGCAGTTTGAGCAGCTTCAGCTGTTGATTGGGCAGTATTAGCAGCTGTTTGAGCGGCAGCGGCAGCAGTTTGAGCAGCTGTTGCTGTAGATTGTGCAGTAGTGGCTTTACTATTAGCCGTGCTTGCAGCAGTCTGAGCAGCAGTTGCTGTAGATTGTGCATTAGTAGCTGTTGTTTGCGCAGCTTCAACTGCAGCTTGAAGAGCAGCATCATCATAAACTTTAATTGTTGTGCCATCAACTTTAATTTCACCGTTGTTATCACCTTTAACAACGCTCTGAACTGCAGTTTCTGCCAATGTGCCTTGAGCCGCTGTTGCATAAGCAGAAGATTCTGTATAAGCAGCAGAGCCTAAGCCTTTAACCGCAACATTTGAGCCATCAACAGAAATAGTGCCATTGGCTGTACCTGTTGTAACAGTTTGAACGGCATTGTCAGCAACATAAGCATTAACTTCATCTTTTGTATAAGTTGTTGCCACATCAGCTTTTGCACTGATTTGAGCAGCATAACCATCGTAGGTTGATACTTTAGTTGAATCAATACCAGAGTTAGCTGCTGCCAACTGTGCTTCAGACAAAGTATCTTGCTTACCGGCAATAGCAGCAGTATTTTGTGCAATCGCATCTGTGTTTGTTGCAATATCAGCTGTGTTTTGAGCAATGTTTGTTTCATTTTCAAAAACTTGATTATCTAATGCGCTCAGGTTAGCTGAAACAGATGTGTTTTCAGCATCAGCAGCATTATAAGCTTTGATGTAGTTACCATTCTGCTCAATACCGATAAGGTCAGTATATGATTGCTTAGTACCTAAAACAATGTTACCGGAACCATCGGTTGAAGTATCAGCATAATATACTCCCAATGATTTTGCAGCATTACCTGATGATAAGTCATATCCTGCAGTGTTAATGGTTGATCCGGAATTCATAGCAGACAATAAAGTAACACCTTCAAGTTTGATGTATTCCTTATTACCACCAACAGCATCAAGATTACCACTTGCATCAGCATCAACATAAAGACTAGCACCATCATTTACATTGATAATATCGGCATAACTATCAGATACACCATTACGTAAATCAGCTGTTGTTTTTACTTCTATTCTATCTGAATCAGCATTTTTAGTAACATTTACACCATCAGCGCCAACTTTTAAGTTATCAATTTGAACCTGCGCACCGGCTTCATTAAACTTAACATTACCACCATCAACGTTGAGGTTATTGATTGAAGTGTAACGGCTACCATCAGTGGCTACATCATTGTTTTCAATTTTTGTAGCATTCCAAGTGGCACCATCACTCAAAGTAATAGTTGACTTTGTAACATTCAACTTACTTTCTTCAGGCTTGGTATTCCAATCAACGTATGTATTACCGGTCCAAGACGAATCTTCTCCATTCAAATTGACGTTGACATATGCATCAATTGGAGAACCCGAAGTATCTTGATCATAATCAAAAACAATATCACCATTGATAACAGTTTTATTGTCGTTATTATTTGTATTAACGTTAATTTGAGCGTTACCACGGGATAAAATTGCCTTGTCACCAGTAATTGTCGTATCGCCTTCAATATTAACAATACCTTGACTCATAGCTTCAACAGCAGTTTTATAGGTAGTGTCAGCATTTAAAACAACCTCACCACCTTTAATATTAACCGTCGCATGTTTAGCCAAATCAGCCATTGTATTATCGGAAGCATGGACTATACCATTAACCGTTATTTCATCAGCTTCCAAGTTTAGTTCACTCTCTTTGAATACAGTTATGGCATATCCGTTTGTCGGAGTAATAGTAATACTTTCAGTATTCTCACCACCTATATCCATAATGTAAGGTTCACTTCCATTATAACTTATGTTACCTAAGTCAATACCTCTGCTATCACCTGCCGTTGGGCTAATAACTATGTTTTCAGCGTCCCAAACATATTTAGTGCTTTGATTTGTAGCATCCTTGTACTTCAAAGTTTCAGTTGCTGTTCCGCTTGGATATACTGTTGATAAATCAACTGTAGTATATTCAGCCTTCGCCGGAGTGGCAATTGCGCCTAACGCAAAAAGCCCCATGTTTATCAAAAAGCACTTACGCAACACACTGCGATATTGTGCATTCAATAAACCAAGGGCAGTTCTAGAATATTTCATATTCTTTTCTCCTATTTTTGGTTAAATTTTAAAGTTTAAATATATTTGCAAATACATTCGCCTTATCCCTTCTCGACTATATGCTGAGCATATGGCAGAAAAAGATAAAGCTAAATTCACGCCTTTCATATAACTACGCTATGCACTATTTTTCAACCTTTTTTACCAAAACTTGTGGATAATTATTTATGTGGAAAAGGTACGTCATTCCGAGCCGAAGGCGTGGGAATCTCTTTGAGCGAGTCCCGTATGTGATAATGATGCCTATTTTTTATGAGTCACTTGATGCATGGAGATTCCCACGTCGCTTCGCTCCTCGGAATGACAGAAAAAAAACGCTCCTCGGAATGACAGAAAAAAAATAAGGCTTATTTTTCAAGCGGGTGGGCTTTGTGGTATTCTTTCTGCAAAGTTTCAATTTTGACTTCCGTATAACGTTGCGTGGTCATCAATGATGAATGCCCCAAAAGTTCTTGCAGTGAGCGTAAATCCGTTCCTTGCTCCAGCAATTGAGTGGCAAACGAATGGCGCAAAGCGTGCGGTGTAAAAGTGTCCGGCAAACCCAAATAAAGGCGCAGTTTTTTAACTTGCCTTTGGACAACTCTGGCGGTTATTCTCTCTCCGCGCGCGCCCAAAAACAATGGTTCACCCACACTTAATTTATAAGGGCATTTTTGCAAATATAAATCAATATTTTTCCAGATAATCGGTAACAGTGGAACAATGCGCTCCTTATTGCCTTTACCTTTTATGCGAAGTGTTTCACTTTTTTCATTGATATCGCCGATATTCAAGCCCAAGGCCTCGGAAATACGCAACCCGCAACCGTATAACAGCGTTAATATCGCCCGATCACGCAAGCCCTGCCACTCGTTAATCGCCATATTTTTTGCCTCGGTTATAACGTCAAACGAATCGTCAACATCAAGGGCTTTTGGTAGAGTTTTGGGACGACGCGGAGTTGATATAACCGAAATCGCCGAGTTTTTCACGATGTTTTCCCTGCTCAGCCATTTATAAAAATTCTTTATTGAAGAAAGCTCGCGCGCCAATGATGATTTTTCAATATTTTCAGCCGAACGCGAAAAAATAAAGCGCCGAAAATCGCGAACTTCCAAATTTTGCAAGTCATTGATGGTTGCCGGCGTTTTGAAAATATTCTGCAAAAAACACGATAAATCGCGAGAATATCCGTCAAGCGTGTGCGCGGAAAAACGACGTTCATTCAAAAGCCAAGACTGCCATTGTTTTATAACGGCAAGCAATTTTTCATCGGCATTGAACGAATAAACACATCGCAATTTTTATTTTATTACCTCGTGATCATAAATTCCGAACAAATCATTGCGCGGCATCCAGCCTTTCACGCTGTCAAACTTAATTAAGCACATTCCGTCAGCATTCGGGCATTTTTCAATCTCGCCGACAACGCCGTCTTCAACTTTGGCAATGATTTTTGCTCCCTCTTCAGGCTTGGCATAAATATTGTTTTCGCCGGGAGTGGTAACTTTAACAAATCTGCGTCCTGAAAGCATGGCTTTATGCACCCAGGTTTCCGTGCCTTCCCAATCGCGTATTTTGCGCCAAAGTTCGAATTCTGAAATGATTTCAACCGGAGCGCCCTTTTGCTTATATACCCACTCAATCGGATAACGGCTTCCCGGACCGGAACGCACGTTAATCAGGCTTGAGCGCAAAGACACCATGCGCGGTATCGGCAAGCCCGTTTCGCTGTTTGCATCTTCATTTTGCGAGGCATTTGCCTGATTTACGGAGCATACCGTTAAAAAAACCGCCAATAAATAACAAAACGATTTCATTTTTATTCCTTTTTAACAAATATTTGCTATATTGTACTCAAATAATGCTAAAAAAAAGTAAAAAACGGAGAATAAAAATGGATTTAATTTCAACAATTCAAGATCTAATCAGATTTAAAACAATTACGGGCAACGAAGCCGAAATAAGAAAAATAACGGAGTATATTACCAATAAATTTGCCGGAACAAACATAAAAGCGGAAATTTTTCAAAGCACCGCTTCTCCGGTGGTTTTTCTGCGCAATTGCGACGGAGTTGAGTTTGATGTTTTGATTTTGGGGCATATTGATGTTGTGCCGGCTGAAGATAAAATGTTTGAGCCGGTTATTAAAGACGGCAAGATGTTTGGACGAGGCACTTTGGATATGAAATCTTTTGCCGCTGTTGCTATGAATTCAATGGAATATGCAGGCTTAAATAACTTGCCCATAAAGTTTGGCGTTGTTTTATCTACCGATGAAGAAAAAGGAAGCAAATCAACAGAGTCATTTTTGAAAAATTATCCGAATATCAAAGCGAAAATCGTTCTGGATAATGATGTGGGCGGAGATATTACCAAAATTGTTACAAAGTGCAAAAATCCGGTGTTTGTAAAACTTATCTCAACGGGAAAAGAAGCGCACGGTTCAACACCTTGGGCCGGTATTGATGCCAATGAGTTATTGTTCAAAACTTGGGAAAATATCAGAAAAATTTATCCGTATTATGCCTCAAATTTGCCTCAACCTGAAGAAAAATGGATTGATACCGTGCATTTTGCCACCATTCAAGGCGGACAGGTTTCAAACATTATTTCTAACCATGCCGAAGCGCTTTTGGATTTTCGCTTAACCGAAGATTCAAGCGTTGAAAAGTTAAAGCAAAATCTTGATAAGTGCATGGAAGACGGCGTCAGATATGAAATTGCGTCAGAAAGCACTCCGGTTGTTATGGATGAGCAAAATCCCGATATTTTGAGCTATAAAGCATTTGCCGAAAATATTATGGGGCAAAAAATAGAGTTTGAGCATATAGGCGGAGCAACCGATTCGCGTGAATTCGCCGTTAAAGGTTCAACCGTAATTATGCATTCGGGAACAGGCGATGGCATGCACGCTTCAAACGAATTTGTTGACATTAAAAGCGTTGAGCAAATTGCCGATATTCAGATTAAATTTTTGGAATATTTAGCCTCTCAAAAAGCTTAAAAACTATTTTTCTTCCAAAAGTTTTACGGCTTCGTTAATCATTTTTTCGGCGCCGGCAAAAATTTCAGTGATATTTGTTGCCAGCATATATGCCGGAGTTGTGCAGATTAAGTTTTTCTTATCAACGCAGACTCCGGTTGCCGAAGTTTCACGATGAACGGCACCCAAAGTTTCCAGCTCTTTAGTGTTCACGCTGTCAGCTCCCAAGGTAAAGCGGATATTTTTATCGCCCAAAACAAGAGCAAGCAATGTCGGAGCAATGCACATGGCGCAAATAACAAGCCTATGTTCATAACTTTCAAGAATAGCGCGTTTTATTTCCGGATCTA
Source organism: Alphaproteobacteria bacterium (assembly GCA_045602545.1). GTDB lineage: Bacteria > Pseudomonadota > Alphaproteobacteria > RF32 > CAG-239 > RUG410. The sequence continues at coordinate 68,598 of JAZSBR010000036.1, read as the reverse complement.
TTTCGCAAGCCAACCCTTTTGAAGCATAATCGCACCAGTTGGTGACCGCGCCCATTCCGCCGGGGAAGACGATTGCGTCATAATCTTTGGCCTTAAATTGTTTTAAATCAAAAATATTTCCGCGTGCCAAGCGTGCAGATTCGCTCAAAACATTGCGTTTTTCCGCCACTTCGGAACGTTGATATAGGTCAACAACTTTTGCCTGAAAAATATTCGGAGCAAAACATTGATAAACATTGCCTGATTTGGCGATTGCATATAATGCGCTTGTTGTTTCATAAATTTCCGAGCCGTCGGCGCGTCCGCATCCGGACAGTACAACCGCAAAGCGAAATTGCTTATTCATAACAAAAAAATCCTTTCATAAAACATTAAAATTTGTTGCCTTCACATTATAAATAATATATATTGCGTGTCAAATAAATTTTAAAGGCTTTGATAATGGATATAAATACTACAACACTGAACAACGGATTGAAGATTGTTACTGTTGAACGTCCTCAGGTAGAGAGCGTTGCTTTGGGAATTTGGATAAACACCGGAAGTGCTTATGAAACAGCTGATAATAACGGAATTTCGCATTTTATTGAACATATGGTGTTTAAAGGCACGGCAAAACGTGATTATCTGGCGATTTCGGAAGATATTGAAAATGTAGGAGGCTCTACAAACGCCTACACTTCGCGCGAATTCACTGCTTTTTATGCCAAAATGCTGAAAAATGACCTTGAGCTTGCGGTTGATGTTTTGGCGGATTTTGTGATGGCGCCAACGTTTCCGGATTCGGAGATGGTTAAGGAAAAAGAAGTTGTAGTACAGGAAATCAAGCAAACATACGATGATCCGAGCGATGCCGTGTTTGAGCATTTTCAGGAAAAGGCGTTTTCCGCCCAACCGGTCGGACGCAGTATATTAGGCACGGCGGAGCTTGTGCGTTCATTTTCGGCCGAGAGCCTGCGTGAATATATGAAAAAGCATTATGCCGGTGAAAATATCATTGTTGCCGCCGCCGGAAATTTGCGCCATGAAGAGTTTGTTAAAATGATTGAGGAGCGCATGCATTCCTTGCGTTCAAGAACGGATTTTATCAAGCCGGAGCAAAAATACACGGGCGGTTTTTATGTTGAAAACAGGGATGTTGAGCAAGCGCAAGTGGTTTTGGGTTTTAACGGTATTGATTATATGGATAAAGATTTTCGCACATCGCATGTTATGTCGTTGATTTTGGGTGGCGGAATGTCATCGCGTTTGTTTCAAGAGATAAGGGAAAAGCGCGGTCTTGTATATACGGTGTATAGTTTTGTAAGCTCATATACCAAAACCGGTTTAAGCGGAATATATGCGGGACTTGATGCATCACAAATCAAGCAATATTTGCCGGTTGTTGCCGACCAAATCAAAAAAATCACCAATGAATACGTTGACGATGTTGAGTTGCAACGTGCCAAAACGCAAATAAAGGCCGGACTTTTGATGGGTTTGGAGAGTTCTTTTCCGGTGGCAGAGATGTTGGCGCGTCATTATCTGATTTACGGTCGTTTTTTCAACATTGATGAGATTGTGGCGCAGATTGATAATATTAAGAAGGAAGATATTTTGCGCGTTGCACAACGGTTATTTTCCGGCACGCCGACTTATGCGCTTTTGGGCAAGTTGAGCGATTATCCGGACTATAATGCTTTGGAAAATATGCTTAAATAAGGTATTTTGTCACTGCGAAAAAGTTTAAGGAACTAATGTTAGAGCTTTTTGATAAATATAAAATCAGAATAGATACGCTTGCCGTAGGAGTTTCCGGCGGAGCTGATTCGCTGGCACTTGCACTCATGCTTAAAAGTGAATGCGATGCTTTGGGCATTAAGGTTATTGCTCTGACAGTTAATCACAAACTTCGCCCGAGCGCCGATGCGGAAGCAAAATATGTGGTTGAAATTATGCAAAAACACCATATTGAGCATCATATTTTAATCTGGGAGGGCGAAAAACCTTTAACCGGTGTGGAAGAAGCCGCACGCCTTGCCCGTTACGAGCTCATCAGAAAATGGTGCTTTGAGCATAATATAAAATATCTGGCAACCGCTCATCACCTGCGTGACCAAGCGGAAACTTTTTTAATGCGTTTGGAACGTGGCAGCGGTTTAAGCGGTTTGTGTTCCATGCGCGAGATTTCCGATTATAAAGGCTTAAAAATTTTGCGTCCGATGTTGCATTTTCCGCCGGAATTTATGGAAAATTATCTTAAAGAAAAAAATATCAAATGGGTGCATGACGAATCAAACGATAATACCGATTTTTTGCGTGTAAAAATGCGTAAATTTCTGCCTCAGTTGGAACAAAAAACCGGAATTGGCTTAGAAAAGTTTGATGAAGCCGTTACCAATTTACAAAGTGCCGAAAGCTATATTGAAGAACAAGTGCAAAAAGAAATATCCAATAAGGTAACCTCTTATTTTGACGCGGTTTTCAGCATTAAATTAACTGATTTTTTGGCTTTGCATAACGAGCTGAAATTTCGCATTTTGGCAACTCTTTTGAAAAAAAATTATATTCCGCGCGCCGACAGCATTTTAAGCCTTATTGCCGAGCTTCAAACATTGCCTTTCAACGGTACAACTTTAGGCGGAAAAGAAATTTTTTTGAGTTATGGTAAAATTTGGATTGTGCCGGAAATGAAGGCCAAAAGAAAATCATCACGCAAGGCATGGAAAGATTTTGTGGCAAAAAATCCTGAATACAAGGACCTTAAAATTCCCCACAAAGCGCGCATTGCAATATTAAAATAGAAGGAAATTCAATGATTTACAACAGTTTATCCGAAATCAGCGACAATTTTGACTTGTTCTTATTTGACGCTTACGGTGTTTTTTGGGAAGGCAACGGTTTTTATGAAAACAGCCGTGAAACCATGCAAAACCTGATTAACCAAGGCAAAACCGTTGTGGTTATTTCCAATTCTTCGGCGCTTTCGGCAGATAATATGAAAAAATACGAGCGTCAGGGATTGCATTATGGCAAAGAGTATAATTTTCTCATATCATCCGGTGATTTGCTCAGAAAATCATTGTTGGAGAAGAGCTTAAAATTTTCTTCCTGCCCTAATCCTAAAAAATATTATGTTATCGGTCAACCTCATATTAAAGCATTTGCCGACACTGATTATGAACAGGTTGAAACTCTTGATGAGGCTGATTTTGTTTATTGCGGTGTGCCTTTTATTTTTGAAGAGCAATATAAAAAATATCCTGAACTGAGAGATAAATTCTTGCCGTTTAAGACGGCCGAAAGTGACAAGCCCGTTGTGTGGAACAGTCTGACTGCCGAGCCTTTTGAGGAAATTGTTAATGAGGTTATAAAAAGCAAATTGCCGGCTGTTAATGCCAATCCGGATTATGTGGCAAAAGAAGGTCATCCGCTTGTGCCTGACTTGCCGGCACAATTTGTTGTACGCAACGGCACAATTGCCGAAATGTTGCGCCAAGCCGGTGCCGAAGTTTTGGAATTCGGCAAACCGCATAAAAATATATATGAGTATGCTTTTGAAATTTTGCAAAACAACGGCATAAAAATCAACAAAGCGCGAACTTGTATGATTGGCGATACGGTGCGCACCGACATTAAAGGCGCCGTAAATATCGGTGTTGCGCCGATTTTGTGCGTTAAAACCGGTGTGACTGCGGAAGAAATAAGCAGAGGAAACTCGTTAGAAAACATTTGCCATAAAGAAAATATTGCGCTAGAAGAGATAATACAAATAAAAAGCGTCGGAGGTAAATAATGGCTTTTGAACTTGTTCCGGCCTTAAAGGCTAAGGATTATATCACTGATTTAAAACTTTGCACGGTTTTGTTTGAAGATAACAAATATTATCCGTGGATTTTTCTGGTTCCGAAGAAAGAAAACACCAAGAATATGACCGGTTTAACAATGGATGAACGTTTTCAGCTGATGAAAGAAATCGCTTTGGCTGAAGATATTATGTTTTCGCTTTTTCCGTGTGACCAAGACAATGTCGCGATGATAGGCAATATGACACCTCAGCTTCATGTGCATATTGTTTGCCGTAAAAATGGTGACCCTGATTGGCCGGGAACGGTTTGGAACTCGCACAGTTCTAAATATGAGCCGGCGGAAAAACAAAAAATTATCGCTAAAATCAAACAAGCTTTTGCTGAAAATATGAACAGAATTTAACTTTAAGGAGAAATAAAATGAGCAGAGTTATAACTTTAATGCCGGTACGTTTAGCTGCCACCAGATTGCCGAACAAACCGCTTCGCGTGATTAACGGCAAAACCATGGTGCAACGCGTTTATGAAAACGTTAAAAATGCGCTTGATACGGATATTGCAATTGCCGCCGGCGATCAGGCGATTGTTGATGAGTGCCAAAAATTCGGCGCAACCGCAATTTTAACCGATCCGAATTTGCCGAGCGGAACCGACAGAATTGCCGCCGCCTTAAAAGTTTTGGATCCGGACGGCTCAAAATATGATATTGTGGTTGATTTTCAGGGCGATAATATCAATGTTGACCCGAAAGTCACAATTCCTTTGGTTGAGATGGTTAAGCGCACCGATTGCGACATTGCCACCTGCGGAATGTTGATTAAATCGGAAGAAGATAAAAATAACCCGAATGTGGTTAAAATCATCATGGGTATGCGTGAGGGCGAAAAAGAAGGTCGCTGTTTATACTTTACCCGCGCCACTGCGCCATATACCAGAAATCCGGAAAAATGCCCTAATCAGGATTTGTATTATCATATCGGTATTTATGTATTTAAGGCCGCCTCATTGCAAAAAATGGTATCGCTACCGACCGGTGTTTTGGAAAAACGCGAGGCCTTGGAGCAATTGCGCGCTCTAGAAAACGGCATGAGTGTTCGGGCAATGCTTGTTGATAATATCAAGCTGGTTAAAGAAGCACCGGCTGATATCAACACTGAAGAAGATTTGGTCAACGCCCTGCCCTATATTAAGTAATTATAGATTTGCAGATTATAAAACTCCCTCGTTTTAAGCTAAAACTAGGGAGTTTTTTTGATTTTTATGTATTTTACTTTCTAAACGTAATCGTCACACTGTTATTATTATCATCAGTCAGCACCTCCGCCGCCTCGGCAGGAGTATAGCGTAAGCGGTCGCATTCACCATCGTTTAATTTGAAGTTTTCGTTTTTGCATTTTGTGCAACCCGAGGCGCCCATTTTCGTGCAACCGTCGGGATAGGCAAGCAATTTACCGGAAGAAAGTAATGTGTTTAAGTTATTTTTACACCGTGTCGAATATTGTTCATCGATTGCATCACAATTAACATTACTGAACAATTCTTCGCAATTTTCAACTCCGCAATAAATTTTGGCATTTGAGCCTAAATTCAAACCATAAAGAGCCCAACCGGAAATGGATTTAATTGTCGGAGGAAGAATCATGGTTGCGTTTAGAGTTGCATTATACCAAGGTCCTTCTCCTAAAGTAGTTTGTTTATCACTTACAATTATTGTTCCTGTTAAAGTATTATCGTTGCCAAAGGCATTATAATCAATGCTATTTGTGTATAAAACTCCGCCTTTTCCGGATATGGTAGCGGCATTATTCAAAAAAGCATGTCCTCCGATAGTATCAAATTCACCGGCTATTTCGACGTTAGTTATATTGGGAAAACCAGCTTTTTCCTCATAATACCTTAGAGCAAAAATACCTTGCTGTATAACCGCACCAGGTTTAGTGGCGGTTACGGTTAGTTTGCCGTTATTGTAGGTATAAGTACAACCATCTCCGCAATTGTCTGGCTTTCCGGGTTCCCAGGTATTGTAGCAGCTTTTAATCAGATTGTTTTCAGTAGCCCAACAGTCTGCCCATGATTCGCTCATCATACCAACGGATAAAACCGCCACTAAGCTAAAAATTTTTGCCAACCTAAATACAGGCGATATTTGCAACCATTTTTCCTCCACTTTGGCGGAGTTGCACAGCAACGATGTCAAAGTGCCGACCGCCGAAAGCGGTTTATCCGCACTGCCCTCACTCAACCGCTGATTCTGTTCATACTCCCTGCCGATTGTCGTCGTACCGCCGACGAGTGTTTCATACGAAACACTCTTGGAAAATTTATTGCAATTCTCATTTGTTTCGAGCATTTGCACTCTATTAAAAACATTGTTCATTTTAACAGTCCTTTTCTTAAAAATTACGCCACTTGAGCATAAAAGAAAAATCGCCCCAAAGGCGACTGGAAGTTACGAACTATTGCAAATTAGATAGTGTGATTTATTCGCAAAGCCATGCCTTCTTATTTCATCACCTTCCAGCCATACAAGTATGACTGAAAATAAAACTATCCTTAATGAAAGGACATATTTGCAAGAGGTTCGTATACCTCCGAGCCTTTTATGCTCTAAAAAAATGTTAACAGAAAAAAAATTAAAAATCAAGTTCAAAATTATAATCTCCTGTTGACCGTTTGCTTTCTTGTTTGACTTTAACGCCCAAGTATTTTAACATCACATAAGCTTATCTGATGGAGAATAATATGAAACATTTATACATTCTTTTCGCTTCTGTGCTATTTGTGAGCGCTTGTAAAAAAAATGAAGAGGCTGAAATTTATAATGAAAACAATACAAATGTTGTGAACGGCGTTGTTTTTGATATCTATGAAAAGCCGATTAACGGAATTTATAAAACATATTATGCCAACGGTAATGTCAAAATGGAAATGTCTGCCAAAAACGGAATTCCTGACGGCGAAGGTCAATTCTATGATGAAAACGGCAATCTGCAATATAGCGGAACCTTTGAACAAGGAAAAATAAACGGCAAATTCTATCAGTATTATGAAGACGGCAATGTTCATAATGAATTGAATTATATCAACGGAGTGCAGAGCGGTGCGCAGATTCTTTATGATGACAAAGGACAAATCAGTGCGGAAGTTCTTTATGATAACAATAAAGCCATAAGCGGTTATGTGCTTATTGAAGGCGAAAAAATTGAGCTTGATGCCGATGAGCTTGAAAGCTTAAGTGCCTCTTTTGAAGATGAACAGGAAAAAATCAACAACCCTCTCGCCAAAGAAGATGCCGAAAAAAAAGAAAATGAATTATCCTTAGACTGATTTATTGTTTTATTCTGCCATAAACATCATCATAGCGCACAATATCATTTTCATCTAAATTTTCACCGGTTTGAATTTCAATAAAAATTAAAGGTGTTTCAGACTTGTTTTGAATCCGATGTTTTGTTTCTTTTTCAATATAAACAGCCTCTCCTGCCTGTTTTTCAATAATTTCTTCTCCAAGCGTAACTGTTGCCGTGCCGTTTACGATAATCCAGTGCTCAGCACGAAAATGATGCAATTGAAGAGATAATATACCTCCCGAATTTACGCATATACGTTTAACGCAAAAGCCTTTTCCGCAATCAATAACTTCCCATGTTCCCCAAGGGCGAACATCGCTTTCACCTCTTTTATAATTATTTATCATATGCTTAACTCCGTTTTTTATGTTTACAGTTTACAAAAAGTATTATAAATAATACTTAAATTTTGCAAGATAAAAGATATCTTTGGGAGCAAAAATGGCAGTATCGGCAGTTTTGAGTGAGGCTTTAAGCGTACAGCGCGTTATCAGTGAACAGATTTCTGCGCCGAATATGGCTGAAAAAAAAATAGCTGAAGTATTAAAAATATTCGCTAATTCATTTGAGGCGGATAAAATTGCTTTATATGCTACCGTTGATGAAAATTATCTTGAAAAAATCGGCGGAATAAATGATTCAAATTTTAAGAGCACACTCAGATTTAATGATGAAAATGTCGGCTTGTGTGCCTTAAATTGCCGAACAATCAACACTAAAGATGAAACAAAATCTTTCTATCAGCTTTGCGTGCCGATAATAAGAATGTATAACACAATCGGCGTTATAGTTCTGGGGAAAAACTCGGAATTTGATGAAAACACTGTTTCCGCCATTGAAACACTTTCTCTTTCATTGGTTGATTTCATATCGTCAAAATCCGTAAATGAATACAAAAATCGCCTCATAAAAGAAAAAGGCTTTGTGATTCGTGATTCTCTTAAAGGAGTCGGGCTTAATGCCGGATATGGCGTGGGAAAAGTGGTTTTGCACCGTCGTCATCGCGAATTGGTGAACATTTTTGCCGAAAATATTGAGCTTGAACAATCAAGACTTGATGAAGGCCGAAAAAAAATGAGCGAATATTTGGATAAAAAAATTGCTCAAACGGAAAATTCTATCGGCAATAGCGTTGCCATTATGGAAGCATATAAGATGTTTGCTCAGGACAAAGGCTGGTATAAAAAAATAAGTGCCGATATTTCAAAAGGTTATACGGCGGAAGCGGCAATTGAACACGTTTATGAAGAAATGTGGAACAAACTTTCTCTCACCGATGATGTGTATTTGAAAGAAAAATTGTATGATTTGCGTGATGTGTCAGACAGATTACGTTCATTTGTCGCCGGTGAGACGGAAAATGCCGAAGTTCTACCCGATGAAGATATCGTTATTATTGCGCAAAACATGGGACCGGCTGATTTAATGGATTACAACTATGAAAAAATAAAAGGCCTTGTAATAGAAGACGGAACGGCAACCATGCACGCGGTAATTGTGGCTAAAGCGCTCAATATTCCGGTTATAGCCAAAATTCACGGGGTTTTGCAAGAGGTAAAATCCGGAGAACTTATTGCGCTTAACGGTGAAAACGGCAAATTATATATTCATCCGTCCGATGAAATAATCAGCGAATTTAAGGAAAAATCGTTCGGGCGCAAAAATATCTTTGCCGAACTGAAAACGCTTCGTACTTTGCCGACCGAAACTCTTGATGGCACAAAAATAAATTTGGCCTTGAATTATGGTTTTGATTTGGATTTTGATTATATTGAACCGACAAATTGTGACGGTATCGGACTTTATCGCACGGAAATTATGTATATGACCAAAGATAAAATGCCCGATGTTGAAACACAGCAAACGCAATATGCGCGTTTGTTCAATAAAATGGGGAATAAAAGAATTATTTTTCGCACACTTGATGTGGGATCGGATAAGCTTCTGCCTTATTGGGGCGAAATTAAGGAAGAAAATCCGGCAATCGGTTGGCGCTCAATTCGCATAACTCTTGACAGACGAGCCATCTTGCGCCAACAAATCAGAGCGCTTTTGAGAGCATCGGCCGGAAAAACCTTAAACATTATGTTTCCGATGATTTCAACCTTGCAGGAATTTCAGGAAGCCAAAGAAACCGTTATGCTTGAATATGAGCGTGAAAAAACACGCAAAAATCCTACGGCAAAACAAATAAACATCGGCATAATGATTGAAGTTCCGTCAATTGTATTTCAATTGGATGAAATTTTGCAAGAAGTGGATTTTATTTCTGTCGGGACCAATGATTTATACCAATTTACATTTGCTTGCGACCGCGGAAATCCTCGCCTTTCAAATCGCTATGATGTTTTATCGGCTCCGTTTTTAAGGCTGATGAAGACAATTGTTGACAAAGCCGGTCAATATAAGGTTTATTGTTCTGTTTGCGGTGAAATGGCTGGTAATCCGATTGAGGCAATGGTCTTAATCGGTATGGGATACCGAAACTTTTCCGTTTCTGGCTCGTCTTATGCAAAAGTAAAGAAAATGATCAGAAGCTTGAAAAAAGAAGATATTGAGGACTATGTAAAACTTTTATTCAAATCAAATAAAAAAACACTCAGACCTCAGCTGTTATCCTATGCTCTTGATCATGGTATTGCAATTAAATAAATTATGTGTTATAAGCTCAAAAAAAATAAGTGAGGTACTAAAGTGGAAAACGAAATAATTGAAGAAGAAACTTCCGAAAAACAAGAAGAAACTCAAACTGTCGGCGATATTTTACGTAATGCCAGATTAAAGCAGGGCAAAACCTTAAATGACGTTGCCGATGTTTTGTTTATTCGCCGTGTTTATCTTGAGGCGATTGAAAATGTTGATTATAAAAAATTGCCTGTTGAACCATACGGTTTGGGATATGTCAGAAATTATGCCGAATATCTCGGGCTTAACAGCGCCAGAATTGTTCAATCGTTCAAAGAAACTGCCATGCCTGCCACAACCGGCAAAAAAAACCTTAAAGCCATCGGAGATGAACAAAAAACCAATGCCCCTCACCTTAAGCATGTTATAATCGGATTGGCGATTTTGATTGCGGCAATACTCGGCTGGAAGCTCTATGATAAATATTCTTCCGCACCGGTGGTTGAATTTATGAATGATACTCCGAGCGCTGAAAACTATCCGACTCCGGTTATCATTGAAGAAACGACCCAAAATATTGCTGTTGAAGATAATGGCGAAAATCAAGTTGAAATCAACACTGAAAACGATAATAAAGAAACGCTCAACAGTGATGAAAATCTTGAAAGTGATAATGAAAAAGCAGACGAAGCTGAAACAAAAACCGAAGAAACCGAGCAAAAAGAAGCCGATGCTCCGCGCATTAAAATAGTTTTGGTCGGCGATTCATGGATTGAGCTTAAGCACAATAACAAAGTTTTGCTGGCAAGAGTTTATCATAAAGGTTTTGAATATGAAGTGCCTTATAACGAAAACCTGCAAGTTACAGTCGGAAAAAGCAATAATGTAAAATTTTATATTGACGGCAAATTAACGAAAGTTACATCTCCTCGCAATCAGATAAGTGTAAATTTGGATAAATTTTTAGAGAAAAGATAATGGAAAAAATACAAAATGTGCGCGGTACATATGATTTGTACGGCGAAGCAAAAAGAAAGCTGAAAAAAGTTGTGGCAACCGGCTCAAGTGTTGTGGAAAAATACGGTTTTGAAGAAATTGAAACACCGATATTTGAGTTTACGGAAGTATTTTCGCGCAATTTGGGTGATACATCCGATATTGTTACCAAAGAAATGTATTGTTTTACCGATAAAGGCGGTGAAAGCTTAACTCTTCGCCCGGAAGGCACGGCAGGTGTCGTGCGTGCGTTCATCTCTAACGGCTTGAAGCAAAATTTGCCGATTAAGTTTTATTATTCCGGCCCGATGTTTCGTTATGAACGTCCGCAAAAAGGCCGTCAACGTCAATTCACACAATTTGGTGTTGAATTGTTGGGTGTTGAAACTCCTCAGGCAGATATTGAAGTTATATCAATGGCTTATGAGTTTTTGGAAAAGCTCGGATTAAACGGAGCCGTAACGGTTGAAATTAACTCGCTCGGTGATGCCGAGAGCCGAAATGCATATCGCGAAAAGCTGGTGTCTTATTTGAAAGAGCATTATGATGAGCTTTCACAAGACAGTAAAGAGCGTTTGGAAAGAAATCCTTTGCGCATTCTTGATTCAAAAGAAGAATGCGACAAGGCTGTTATTGAAAATGCTCCGCTTTATGCCGACAGCTTAAACGAAACTTCCAAAAAGTTTTTTGCCGATGTTCTGCGCGGGCTTGATAATTTAGGCATAAAATATCGCATAAACAATCGTTTGGTGCGCGGACTTGATTATTATTCACACACTGTTTTTGAACTTACGACAGACAAGCTCGGCGCGCAAGGCACGGTTTTAGCCGGTGGCAGATATGATGGTTTGGTCGCTCAAATGGGTGGTGGAGATATTTCAGGTATAGGCTGGGCTTGCGGTGTTGAAAGACTGGCTATGCTTTTGGAAGAAAGTGTTGATTTGGCGCGCCCGATTGCCGTTATTCCGCTTGGCGAAGACACAAATGAAAAAGCCATGGAAATTGCTTATAAATTGCGACTTGCCGGTTTCAGAGTTGAGCAAAGTTATAGCGGAAATATGAAAAAACGTTTGGAAAAAGCTAATAAGTTCAAAGCCCTTAAGGCTGTTATTATCGGTTCTGATGAAATTGCAAGAGGTGAAGTCACCTTAAAAGATTTTGACAGCGGTGAACAAAAAAATGTTTCTTTTGAACATTTAATTGAGGAATTATCAGTATGAATTTAGAAGAAAAACTGGCAAACGTAGCCAACCGCTATGAGGAAGTTCAGGCTCTTTTGAGTTCTCCGGATATATCCTCCGATGAGTTGGTTAAGCTCAACAAAGAATTATCCGTGTTAGAGCCGGTCGTAGAGGCAATAAACGAATATAACCGCGCTCTTAAAGCCATGAATGATGACAAAGCCATGATTGATGATCCTGAAATGGATAAAGAGATGAAAGAAATGGCGGAAGCTGAATTTTATGAGCTTAAAGAGCAGTTGCCGGAGTTGGAAAAGCAAATTCGCATATTGTTGTTGCCGAAAGATTCCGACGATGAAAAAAATGCCATTTTAGAGGTGCGTGCCGGCACGGGCGGAGATGAAGCGGCTTTGTTTGCGGCAGTTTTGTTTGAAATGTATCAGCGCTATTCGCAAAAACAAGGTTGGCGTTTTGAAATTTTGGATGCCAATGAAAACGGTTTGGGCGGATATAAAGAAGCTTCGGCAAAAATCACCGGAAAAGATGTTTTTGCAAAGTTGAAGTTTGAATCCGGCGCACACCGTGTTCAACGTGTGCCGATTACCGAATCTCAAGGCCGAGTTCACACTTCGGCGGCCACGGTAGCGGTTTTACCGGAAATTGAAGAAGTTGATTTATACATCAATCCTGCGGATTTGAAAATTGATGTATATCGAGCATCCGGTGCCGGCGGACAACACGTTAACCGCACGGAATCGGCAGTTCGCATAACTCACATTCCGACCGGAATTGTCGTTCAATGCCAAGATGATCGTTCGCAATTCAAAAATAAAGAAAAAGCAATGAATCACTTGCGCTCAAAATTGTATGACAGCCAGCGCGAGGCGATAAATGCCGATTATTCCGAAAAACGCAAATTGCAGGTAGGTAGCGGTGACAGAAGCGAGCGCATCCGCACTTATAATTATCCGCAAGGTCGCGTGACCGACCACCGTATCAATTTGACGCTTTATAAGCTTGATGATGTGGTTTCCGGCGAAGCTCTGGGCGAAATTATTGACGCTCTGATTGCCGAAGATCAAGCCGAACGTTTGGCGGAAATGGATTAAGATTTTTGATGAACTTTTGATTATAAGCCGAAGTAGATAATGTTTCGGCTTTTTTATTATTATCAGTAAGTTAATATACCTTCATTATATTATTTCCGTTTTTTTGCTTTACAAAAGGGATTTTTTCTGCTAGCATACTTCTTGAGCATAAAAGGCTCGGAGGTCTGATAGCCTCTTTCGTATAAATATTAAAAAAATTTCCATCCTTTATGGCTGGAAGGTAGCAGAATAAGAAGTAATTCTTCAAATATGTTACACTATATTATACGAAATAGTTATCAGCTTCCAGTCGCCAATTTATGTGGCGATTTTCTTTTGTGCTAATGGAAATAATTTTAAAAGAAAAGGAAGTAAAAGATGAAAAAGCTTTTTTTGATGTTATGTGTAAGCAGTTTGTTTTCTGGAGTTGTTTATGCAGATTATATGTGCGGCAGTTCTCCTTGCTACAGCGAGGATTCATGTGACCAAGAAACCGGATATTGCAATGACTGTTCGGATGAAGGATATGGACATAATGCCGAGGGAAAATGTGTAAGATGTCAGGATTCGAATTGTTATGATGATGGTGATGCTTGTGAAGATGACTATACTTATTGCGAAGAGTGTAAAGACGGATACGAATCGATAAATGGAAAATGTGAAGAAATAATAGATTCATCAAATTGTTCGGAAAATTGTGGTACTTGTGTAAGCGGTGGAAAATGCGCTTATTGTCAAGGCGGATATTATATGGAAAATGGAGTTTGTAAAAAGAATCCGGAAAATTGTTCATGGTACAATGTGAATGAAGGCAAATGCGGTGGTTGTAATAGCGGGTATTATATGGGAAATGGAAATTGTAAAAAGAATCCGGAAGGTTGCTCATGGTATAATGCAACAACAGGTAAATGTACAGGCTGTAACAGCGGATATTATTTGGAAATTAATGGTGTCTGTTTATTAAAGGAAAAATACGCAGAAATGAAACATTGCAGTTCATATACAGATTCAAGAACATGCTCGGAATGTGAAGATGGTTATTATAATATTGAAGGAAGGTGTATAACGAAAGAAGAATGTCTGCAGAAAGAAAATACACGAAACTATGTTTATCCTTATTCTGGTAAAACATTTAATTATTGCACGGATGTAAACTGTCTTTCAAATTGGATATATGGCGGTATGTGTAATAGATGTACGGGCGATTTTATTTTGATGGAAGGTAGATGTGTAGAAGAATGCCCTAGTGGATATGTCGTTTCAAATACAGCATACAAAAATAAAAAAAAATGTGTGCAAGATGTTTGTGAATCTAGTTCTGATGCTTATTGTGTAAAATGTCATACAGGATATTCTTTACAAGATGGAGTCTGTGTTACTGAATGCAAAGAAGGCTACATTGCAGGAACAAACAGCAGTGGTTACCCATCTTGTTTCCCTGCAGATCTTGGTTGCGGTTATGGCGAAAAACAAGTCGGTGATGAATGTGTTGCCAGAGAAGATGGCGAAGGTTGCGGAGCAGGCTTCTATTTAAAGGATAATCTTTGTGTTAGTGAATCCAAGGGTTGCGGAGATGGCTATTTAGGCAAAGACGGAGTTTGCATAAGTTCTGCCAATGGCTGTGGTGCCGGTTATAAAGATATGGGTGGATTTTGCAACCGCATTCAATATACCCCTGCCGAAGCAGCGCCGTTGTTGAATGATGATAATAACTTCGTTATATTGACTTTCAAGAAATGAGGGTATTTAAAAAATTATCAAGCTTTTGAGCTCAATCAAAAGCTTATGATGCCTCCGCCTTAAGGCGGGCATTAAAGGTCTTCTTTATCAAAAAGAAGGCCCTTATTAGTATAGATATTTATCAGCAATGCTTAATCTATTTTACCTTATTTATTTTTTCCAGCAATTCTTCACTTAAATTTTTAATCCAAGCTTCGTCTTTTGCCTCAAATTTTATGCGAATAACCGGCTCGGTGCCTGACTTTCTGACAATCAGTGAACCTTTGCTTTCAAGCTGTTTTTTAATGCTTTCTATGCATGATTGCACTTCATTATCCTCCATAATTTTTGCAACTTGCGATTTATCGGCAAATTTCAGATTGTGAGCAATTGTCGGAAACGGCTCAAACACCGGAAAAATCTCACTTACTTTTTTGCTGATTTCTTTAATACCGAGGCAAACAACAATCGCCGTCAACATAGCATCTCCGGTTAAGCTGTAATCAGATAAAACCATGTGTCCGGATTCTTCTCCGCCTAAATTAGCACCTATTTCATGCATTTTTTCAATAACATAGCGTTCGCCAACCGGTGTGGCATAAAAATCAAGCCCGAGTGATTTAACATATTCGCCCAAGCCCAAATTTGAATAAATTGTTGCCACAACGGCATTATTTTTTAACATTTTATGCTTGTTCATATATTGTGCCAAAAAGCCGATAATCTGGTCGCCGTTCAGACGATTTCCAAGTTCATCACAAATAATAATTCTATCTCCGTCGCCATCAACGGCAACGCCTAAATCATAGCCGTTTTCAACCACGGTTTTGCACAAATTTTCCGTATGTTGAGAACCGCAATTTTCATTGATATTTTTGCCGTTCGGAGTATGCGATAAGTTTATTGTTTCGGCACCCAAAAACTTGAATACTTCCGGCAAAATGCTTGAAAAAGCTCCGTTTGCCGAATCAAGCACGATTTTCATATTTTTAAGCGAATCGGCACCTGCTAATTTTTGCACAACCGGAAAATAAGAATCTAAACCGGCAGAAGTTTTGATAATCTGCCCTATTTTGTCTTTATCATAAGTAAAGGACGGAGTTTTTGCCAATTCAGCTTCCAAAATTTCGGTGGCAGAATCGGAAAACTTATTACCGTCAGATGTTATAAGTTTCAAGCCGTTGTCCTGATACGGGTTGTGCGATGCGGTTATCATAATGCTCATATCAACATTAAGCTTAGGTGTTAAGGTTGTGCAAAGCGGAGTCGGAATAATTCCCAAATCAATAACATCCACCCCCTGAGCCGTAAAACCCGAAGCCAGTGCCGAAAACAGCATATCGCCTGAAATACGCGTATCTCTGGCAATTGCAACCTTCTTATTTTTAAGGCAGATTTTTAAGGCTAAAACATTGGCCAAACGCAAACAAAAATCCGGTGTCAGCGGATAAATATTTGCAACACCTCTGATTCCGTCCGTGCCAAACAACTTTTCACTCATAATTTTCCTCCGATGAAATTATTTTATAAAAAAAGCCACCGGATACCAGTGGCTCTTCAACTGTATTTTGTTACTAGAATACGTAGCGCAAACCGCCATATACTTCTTGCAAAGTAACATCATTACGTCCGAATGAACCGATATCATAATAGCGATAGCCGGCATCAACATTAACGCGATTTGTAACTTTTAATGTTACACCACCGCCGACAGACCATGTAAAGTTGGTCTTTTTATTGCTCTCAAATACATAGTTATCATCCTTATCTTTTGCTGAATATTTAAGTTTTGTGAAACCTAAACCAACTCCAACGTACGGAGAAATCCATTCATAAGGTAAAATATCAATGTAGTTGTTCCACATACCTGAATAGCTCTTGAAATTTGCGCCAACATGTTCATCATTAAAATCATTTTTATCTCGCCATACATATTCTAATTCAGTACGCCAATAATCATAACGATAACCGATAGCACCACTTATCATAAGTTCTGCATCATCTAATTTATAATTATTAATATGTGTTTGCTTTTTCTTAAAATGGTTTTTGAAAATACCGCCACGACCAGCAACGTAAATACCGTTGCATTCAGCCATTGCAGGCATAGCCAAGCTTAAACCCAAAACCAAGGCTGAAGCTGTTAAAATTAATTTTTTCATTAAAATGACTCCTGTAAAAATTAAAGGGTAATTGCATTTTTAGCGCAAAATACTTAAAATTTAATTAAAAGAGGAAAAATAATTAATTGTGATTGATTTTTAGATATTTTTTGATTAGTTTATCTTTTGTGAATGGTAACCGGATGGCTGCGTTACGGCAAGTAAAAGCCGATAATGAGGAAAGTCCGGGCTTCGCGGAAACAAGACACCAGATAACGTCTGGCTGGAGTAATCCACGGGACAGTGCCACAGAAAATTACCGCCGATTTTATCATAAATCGGTAAGGTTGAAAAGGCGAGGTAAGAGCTCACCGCATAAGTAGCAATATTTATGGCTTGAGGTAAACCCTGTCTGATGTAAGACCAAAAACGGGGATTCGGCTTGTCCGAATAAAGGGAAGGTTTCCGTTCCTCTCCAAAGGTAGGTCGCACCAGTCGGATGGCGACATTCGACGCAGATGAATAGCTATCGTGTTATGTTTTTTTATAAACCTCTGACATACAGAACCCGGCTTATAAGTTGCCATTCACCTTTTTTGGAGAAAACAATGCAACAAACATTAAACCAAAAGCTTAAAATTTCAGGCATCGGACTTCACAGCGGTTGTGCAAGCAATCTTGTTATTGCTCCGGCTGAAGAAAACAGCGGGATATCTTTTGTTCGCTCCGATTTGAAAGAAAACAACACCTTCCCTGCACTTTATAATAATGTTGTTGACACCAGAAATTGCACTTGCTTGGGAAACGGCGGACAAATCGTCAGCACTATTGAACATATTATGGCAACGCTTTATGCTTTCGGAATTGATAACGCCGTTATCAGTGTCGATAATCCGGAAGTTCCTATCTTGGACGGAAGCGCCAAAGTTATTTGTGATGCGCTCAAATCTGCCGAAATAATTAAACAAACGAAAAAAAGAAAATATCTTAAAGTAAAAAAGGAAATAAAATTTACCGATGATAAAGAAAACTTTGTCAGTTTGAAACCTTATGATGATTTTAAGGTCAATTTTGAGATTGATTTTCCATCTGAAATTGTCGGACATCAAGAGTTTTCCGGCATTATAACCAAGGAGTTGTTTGTTGAAGACATTGCCCCTGCCCGCACTTTTTGTGAAAAATATCAGGTTGATTATTTGCGTTCAATCGGCTTAATTAAGGGCGGAAGTTTGGAAAATGCCGTTGTTTTGGACGGGAATACAATCTTAAACGAAGGTGGTTTCAGGCTTCAAAATGAGTGCGTAAAGCATAAAACTCTTGACTTAATCGGAGATATGTATACATCGGGTTTTCGTCTGCTTGCCGAAGTTTCGGGCTTTAAAAGCGGACACTATCATAACAATGAAGTTTTGAAAAAATTATTTTCCGACACTGAAAATTATGAAATAATTGAGGAATAAAAATGAAAAAAATATCTGCAATACTTATTTTGGGACTTTTGATTTCTGCTTGCGCCTCTAAGGATGAAAATCTTAACCTGCCGGCAGAAAATCTTTATAATAAGGCATACAACAACTTAGAAGAAACAAAATATAAAAAAGCAGCCGAACAATTTGAACAGCTTGAAACAGAGCATCCTTATTCAAAATGGGCCGTCAAAGCCAAACTGATGGCGGCTTATGCTTATTATAAAAACGAATCGTATGATGATGCCATTATGGCGGCGGACAGATTTTTGAAATATCATCCGGGAAATAAGGATGCGGATTATGCTTATTACTTGAAAGGAATGAGCTATTATGACCAGATTTCTTCGGCGGAAAAAGACCAACTGAATACGCGAATGGCTGAAGAAACATTTGAGCGCTTGGTAACTCTTTATCCCGATAGCAAATACACCAAAGATGTTTTGCAAAAAATAAATTTGGCAGAAGACTACAAGGCCGCTCAGGAAATGATTATCGGGCGTTATTATTTGAATAACAAAAACTACCTTTCGGCATTAAACCGCTTTAATGTTGTGTTGGAACAATATCAAAAAACCGTGCAAATTGAAGAAGCTTTATATCGCGAGGTTGAAATTTATGCAATTTTGGGGATGAATAAATATGCCAAAGGCTATTATAAAATCTTAAAGATGAATTACCCGAACAGCAAATGGACGGCTAAGGCTGAAGATGTTATGAACAAAATAGAAAAAACTAAAAAATCAAATATTTCTAAAGAAGATAAGGAAACTAAAACATCTTCTGATAAGCCTTGGTATAAGTTCGGTTGGCCGTGGTTCGGTGATAAAAGCGAAAATATAGCCGAACAAGAAGAAACTGTTGAAGAACCGGAAGAAATATCCGAAACTTCTTCGGAAACATCTTCTGACAAGCCTTGGTATAAATTCGGTTGGCCGTGGTTCGGAGATAAAACGAATTCCGAGGAAGGCTCTCTTTAATGATTAAGTCCCTGTCAATTAAAAATGTTGTTTTGATTGATAAATTGGATTTGGATTTTCCAAACGGTTTTATTGTTTTCAGCGGTGAAACCGGCGCCGGAAAATCCATTTTGCTTGATTCATTGGGTTTTGTGTTAGGCAATCGTGCCGACACCTCAATGATACGAAGCGGAGAAGACAAGCTTTCCGTTTCCGCGGTTTTTGACTTGTCCGCCGAAAATAATAATTTAAAAAAACTTTGTGATGAATATGAACTGGACTATGCTGATGAAATCATCATCAAACGTTCACTTTCAAATGACGGGAAAGGAAAAATACTTTTCAATGACCAACCGATTACTCAAAAGCTTTTGAAAGAAATCGGCGCACAGTTAGTGGAAATTCACGGGCAATTTGATAATCAGGGGTTGCTTAATCCGGCAACACATTCCGATGTTTTGGATAATTATGGCAATCACAAGGAAGCACTTCAAAGCTTGAAAGAGAAATTTTTTTCTTGGAAAAAACTGCAAAAAGAACGCATAACTTTGCAAAAAAACTTGTTGGAAGCACAACAAGAAGAAGAAAACATTCACCATTGGCTTGATGAATTTGAAAAATTATCCCCTAAGGATAATGAAATTGAAGCGCTTGAAACAAAACGCAAACAGATGATGAACTCCGAAAAAATCGCCGAAAACCTGAATACGGCGTATCAGGCATTAAGCCAATCAAATGTGCGTTCAAACATCAGACAAGCACTTTCTTCGGTTTCCAGATTGAACGCGCTTGTGGATAATAAATATTCGGCTATCGGAGAAATTTTAGATACAGCTCTCATTAACTTGGAAGAAGCCGAAGAAGAGATTATGCAGGCATCAAACGAAGTAAATTTTTCCTCAGAGGAAATAAATGCCTTGGAAGAGCGCCTTTTCGCCTTAAAAAGTTTGGCGCGCAAACATCATGTTTTGCCGGAAAATTTGCCTGATGTATGGAATGATTTGAAACTTAAATTACAAAATCTGAACAATGGTGAAAATAATTTGGCTGAATTGATGAAAGCCGAAGAAACCGCAAAAAAAGAGTATTATAATTTGGCAAAAACCGTATCACAAATGCGCAAAAACGACGCCGAAACACTTGATGCCGATGTTATGAAGCAACTGCCTGATTTAAAAATGGAAAAGGCTTGTTTTGTTACACAAATAACAGCAAAAGAAGAGAGTTTGTGGAGCGAAAATGGCATAGACGATGTTTGTTTCACGGTTTCCACAAATCCTAACACTTTACCGGGACAAATCAACAAGATAGCATCAGGCGGTGAACTCGCCAGATTGATGTTGGCTCTGAAGGTAAATTTAGCGCAAAGTTCAGATGTTGACACCATGATTTTTGATGAAATTGACACTGGTATCGGTGGGGCAACGGCGCAAGCCGTAGGCGAAAAGCTGGCGCTGTTGGGTAAAAAAGTTCAGGTTTTGGTTGTAACCCATTCTCCGCAGGTTGCCGCCTTAAGTTCATGCCATTTCAAAGTTGAAAAATCAGGCTCGGATAATGCTGTCTTCACAACAGTTAAGCGCTTAAATACCGAAGAAAAGAAAGAAGAAATCGCCCGTATGCTCGCCGGAGAAATAATCAGCGATGAGGCCCGCGCCGCCGCCAAAGTTTTAATCGGAGCCTAAAATATGCCCGATATCAAACACGGAATTGAAGTCATTAAAAATAATGTAAAAATTGCTCCGCTTAACCCCGGAGTTTATCGCATGATTGATAAAGACAACCGCGTGCTTTATGTCGGAAAAGCCAAAAGCATAAAAAAACGCATTGTCGCCTATACGCATTTTGATAAATTGCCTGACCATATAAAACGTATGGTTTCAGAAGTTGAACGCATGGAATTTATTATTGTTGAAAATGAGGCTCAAGCCCTTCTAATGGAGAATGACTTAATTAAGAAGTTGGAGCCGAAATATAACATTTTATTAAAAGATGACAAGACTTTTCCGCATTTAATGATAAATTTGAACGAAGAATTTCCGGCCTTGCGTAAAAGTCGCGGTGCGCGTGAAAGCAATAAAATAAAATATTTCGGACCGTTTGCCAGTGCTTCGGCCGTCAACAGCGTGATTGATATCGTGCAAAAAGTTTTCGGACTTCGTTCATGCCGAGATTCCATGTTTCACAATCGCGAGCGTCCGTGTATGCTTTATCAGATAAAGCGTTGCAGTGCGCCGTGTGTCGGCAAAATTTCAAAAGCAGATTATCTCAAATCGGTTAATGAAGTGATTGCCTTTTTAGAGGGTAAAAATACCGAATATAAAGAAGAACTTTCGGCAAAAATGCAAGAAGCCAGCAACAATCTTAATTTTGAATTGGCTTTGATTTTGCGCGACAGAATAAAGGCTTTGAGCGCGATTCAGGGCGGTTATAATGTGGAATATGCCGGAATTTCTTCTGCCGATATCATTGCCGTGATTAAGCATAAAAATATGGTTTGCATTCAGGTGTTTTTCATTCGCGCCGGTCAAAATTGCGGAAATGTTCCGTATTTTCCGAAAAATACTTGGGAACTTGATGATGCTGAAATCATGGAGGCTTTTTTGAGTTCTTTTTATGCCGAGCGCACACCGCCAAAAGAAATAATCGTGTCCGTTATGCCGGAAAATTCCGACTTTTTGCAAGAGGCAATCGGCGCCAAAATCAATACTTATCAAAAGGGCAACAAGCAAAAACTGATTGAGCGAACAAAAGAAAACGCCCTCGCCGCCATTGAACGTAAAATTGCCGAAACTGCAAGCGTAAAAGAAAATCTTTATGAAATGCAACAATATTTCGGCTTACCGAAATTTCCGGAACGCATTGAAATTTATGATAATTCGCATAATCAGGGTAGCTTTGCCGTGGGGGCAATGGTGGTGGCAACTCCCGACGGATTTGATAAAAAATCGTATCGCACTTTTAACATCAAATATACCGAAAACACGAATGATGATTTTGCCATGATGAAAGAGGTTTTGCACCGCCGTTTTGAGCATATGGCTCCGGAAAACAAACCTGATGTGATTTTGCTTGACGGTGGTTTGGGGCAACTTCATGCCGTTCATGAAAGCCTTAAAGATTATGATTTGTCGGAAATCACGATTATTGCCATTTCCAAAGGTCCGGAACGCAATGCCGGCAAAGAATTTTATCATATTTTGGGGCATGAAAGTTTTTCGCTTCCGTTTGCCTCTCCGATTGCTTTTTATATGCAAAACCTGCGTGATGAGGCGCATCGTTTTGCCATCGGCACACATCGCAAAAAGCGCACAAAATCAATTTTCAAATCTCAAATTGATGAAATTAAAGGAATCGGTGCAAAACGCAAGAATTTGCTCTTAAACTTTTTCGGCTCGGTGGAACAAATCAAGAGTGCAAGTGTTGCTGAGTTAATGAAAGTTGATACCATCAGCAAAAAAGTAGCGGAAAAAATATATAAATACTTCCATAATTAAAAAAAGCGTTTTATTATAGGTAAAATTTGTTTATTTATTGAACTTTATAAGGGGGTTAAAGTGTATAATTTACCTAACATTCTGACAATTTCCAGAATAGTTGTTATTCCGCTCATTTTTTTATCAATTTACTTTACTTCATATTTTTGGGCAATGCTGGCGGCAGTACTCTTTGTTTTGGCTTCCATAACCGACTATTTTGACGGCTATCTGGCACGCGCCCGCAATCAGACTTCAGCCTTCGGACGCTTGCTTGACCCGATTGCCGATAAGTTGCTGGTTGCCACCGCTTTGGTTGTAATATTGGCAAAACCTGATATGTATAGCTTGCATATCAGTATTATTCCGGTATTTGTGATTTTATGCCGTGAAATTTTGGTTTCCGGCTTAAGAGAATTTTTGCGCGAAGTGAATGTCGGTTTGCCGGTAACAAAACTTGCAAAGTGGAAGACCGCATTTCAAATGGTTGCCTTGTCTATGATGATGTTCCGCGAACTGTGGATAGGCTGGAGCTATTTGGGCGAATTTTTGCTTTGGGTTGCCGCTGTTTTGACTTTTATTACCGGTTATCAATATTATCAAAAAAGCTTGGATTATGTTAAAGCCGAAGAAGCAAAAAAAGTAACAGAAGTTGCGGCAACCGTTGAAGTTGTTGCACCGAAAAAAGACGCTAAACCGGCAAAAACTACAAAAACGGTAAAAACGGCAGAAAAGAAAAAAACTGCCAAAGTTGCACCGAAGAAAACAGCAAAAAAAAGCACAAAGAAAAAGGCTTAAGTTCAACAAATGCAAGAACGTTCGCACATTTTGGTTATTGATGATGACACGCGTCTGCGTGCGCTCTTGCAGCGCTATTTGCAAGAAAACGGGTTTGCCGTCACCACGGCTAAAGATGCCGAAAATGCGCGCATGTTTTTAAGTCAATATATTTTTGATTTGTTGATTGTTGACGTTATGATGCCTAATGAAACGGGGCTTGAATTTTTGCAAAACTTGCGCAAGACAAGCCAAGTTCCGGCAATTGTGCTGACGGCTATGGGTGAAACCGAAGACCGAATAAGCGGTTTGGAATCCGGAGCCGATGACTATTTGGCAAAACCGTTTGAGCCAAAGGAATTGGTTTTGCGCATAAACAACATTTTGCGCCGTATTCCGCAGAAAACTCAAGCGCAAAATCTGCTAAAAATCGGTGATTTTGTTTTTGATACCAAAACAAATGAATTAAGAGATGCAGACGGAAATATTTTGCATACAACTCCGTTAGAGCAAACTTTGCTCAGCATTTTAGGCAAGAAAAACGGGCAGATTTTTTCACGCGAACAATTGGCAGAACTTTTGGAAACCGGCGAAAATTCGCGCTCAATAGATGTGCAAATCACCAGACTTCGCAAAAAAATAGAAAAAGATTCAAAAAATCCGCGATATTTGCAAACAATTCGCGGAAAAGGATATATGTTACTAATTGACTAGGAGAGAAAAATGCATGTAATTTTGCCGAAAGGCTTAAATTCAGCTTTAACAGCTTTTAAGAGAAAATTTTTACCTCGTTCATTGTTTTTCAGAACAATGCTCTTGATATTTGTACCTTTGATTGTGGTGCAAATTGTTTCGGTTTATGCTTATTGGAACAGCAGTTGGAGCAAGGTCGGCAGGCGCCTTTCCGATAATTTGGTTGAGGATATGGCCTTCATCATCACAATTGATGACGGCACGGAAAACTTTGCCGACATTAAGGCTCAGGCAAAGGCTATTTATGATATAGACGTGCAGTTTTATGAAAACGAAAACAAACACGATGTTTGGCGCAAAAATAAAAATAACGGCCGTTTTATCACCGGATTTTTGGCTGAAGCCTTAACCAAGCGTTTCCCGATGGCAAATACGGAGGTTTTTTTATCAAATCACCACGATGATTTGAATATTTTGGTTGATATGGATAAGGGCTTATATGTATTTAAGACACCTTTGAAAAACATTTTCAGCACTTCAATTTTCGGTTTTGTGGCTTGGATGATTGCCACTTCTTTGCTTTTGTTTGTGGTTGCGGTATTGTTCTTGCGTGTTCAAGCGCGTTCCATCACCCAACTTGCTTCTGCGGCCGAGGATTTCGGTAAAGGTATCAACACAAAATTCAAGCCATACGGCTCAATCGAGGTTCGCCGTGCCGGACTGGCTTTTGTAAAGATGAAAGAGCGCATTTTGCGCCAGATATCAGAGCGCACGCAAATGCTTGCCGGAGTTTCACATGATTTGCGCACTCCGCTCACCAGAATGAAACTGCAAATGGCAATGTTGCCGGACAGCAAGGAAAATCAGGAATTTGTGCAAGATATTGATGAGATGGAAAAAATGCTTGACGGCTATTTGGCTTTTGTCAGCGGTGAAGGCGGTGAAAAATCGGGCTTTATTGACGTTAATGAGATGATTACTTCAATCATTAACAAATACCGCAAAAACACCAATGCCATGATCAGATTTTCCACCAATTATGACGTAAGCGCCATTCAGGGGCGTGAACAGGCTTTGCGCCGTGCCGTTACCAACATTATTGAAAATGCCTTTCATTACGGCAAGGAAATTGCGGTGGCGATTACTTCCGATGACAAGCGCTTGGAAATTTCCGTTGACGATGACGGACCGGGAATTCCTAAAGACAAACGTGATGATGTGTTTAAGGCATTTTATCGTGTTGACCCTTCCCGCAACAAAGAAACGGGCGGTGTCGGCTTAGGTCTGGCTATTGCCAAAGACATTGTTGTTTCACACGGTGGCTCAATTGAGTTGTCAGATAGTTCATTAGGAGGGTTGAGAGTAGTCATCTCCTTGCCCTTATAAAAGTGCTTTAAGACGCTTTATTTCGCGCTTTGCTTGGTAAAATAAGAACTCCCGACATCGGCACAATGCCATCGGGAGTTTTTTTATTGACATAACACATTTTACTTTACATTTTTTATTTTTTCTGCTAGCATACCATGCAGAATGATGAAAATCATTTTAAGAACCTTCGGGTTCGGGGCTTTGAACGGCTCTTTGTTGACAGAGGTACATTAAATCAGTGTCCCTCGGATGCTGTTTTTTTGTATCCAAAATCCCCACTTTGGTTGGGGAGCCTATGTCGTATGTACAAGTATTTTTAAATGCTAAAGGATGTAGGAGTCATTACTGTCAACATGATTGTTCAACTCCCCGCCCGCTGTAAAAACAGAGGGCATTTGAATTTTTAAACAACCTTTTTTAATAGGAGAACTAAAATGTTTGAAATTAAGAAAAATGAAAAAAATAAATCCGCTGTCATCTTGAACCCCGAAGCGGGTGTCAAGATCTCCGGAGCAAGTGTAGAGTCTGTTGTCAATGACGGAGTTAAAACGCAATGTTACTCTGCAAAAAGAGATCTTTACGGGCACTCACTTCGTTCGACCCTCAAGATGACCGCATTTGCCCTCCTCCTTTCCCTCAACATATCCACAGCCTTTGCGGATAGTTGCAAAAGCGGAGAGAAAGTCTGCGGAACAGGGTGTATTGCCGAGTCAATGGAGTGCAAAAGCTGTGGAGGAAGTTGTTATTACACTCAAACAACAGACGGTGCCGTAACTTTATATGGTAGTGGTGAAGTGGCGAGCAGGAATGTTTACGAATGGAAAAATGTTGGTGGTGTTAATGGTTATTATTCCGGCGACACTGCTGACACCAAGCATCCGTTTTATGCAAACCCAAATATAACTTCCGTATCATTTGATTCCAGTAGTAATTTTACTAAAATAGGAAATAGTGCCTTTAGTAATGCCAGCGGTTTAACCAGCATCACGCTTCCGAATACGGTTACCAGAATCGGAGATCAGGCCTTTTATGGTGCCAGCAGTTTAACCAGCATCACGATTCCGGAAGGTGTTACAAGTATCGGAATTAATACCTTTAATAGTGCCAGCGGTTTAACCAGCATCACGCTTCCGGATTCGCTTACCAGTATCGGAAGTAGTGCCTTTTTGAATGCCAGCAGTTTAACCAGCATCACGATTCCGGAAGGTGTTACAGGTATCGGAGATAATGTCTTTTATAATGCCACCGGTTTAACCAGCATCACGATTCCGGAAGGTGTTACAGGTATCGGAGAGGGCGCCTTTCATGATGCCTCAGGTTTAGAAAGTATTATAATTCCTGATAATATTAATACAGAAGGGTGGAACAGTCGGGTCTTTAGGGAACTTCCAGAGGGCGTAAATATCGTTTGCCAAGGTGGTTTAAACACCTGTTATGAAAAACTGGCAAAATATTTTTCTGCTGATGATCCAAGATGTCCGGCAAATGCGACATGCAATTGCTCAAGTGGTTGCATAGATTCAAGCCGCATTTCTGAGGCAACCAGTCCTTCACAATGCTCCGGTAATTACGGCTGGAGTGGTGCCGGCTGCTCAAGAAAAAACACTGATGGCAGTGTTCCTTGCGCTTCCGGATTTGTTGAGTGGGATAAGCAATGCTGGAGTGAATACCCATTCGCCAAAAAACGTTGGACACCGGCAGAGGCGGCTGAGTGGCTTCATGACGGAAACGATAACTTCGTGGTGATTACTTTTAAGAAGTGATTTTTTCCATATAAAAAAGCGTCTTTGCCGATTTATGACAAAGGCGCTTTTTTATCACCCTGCCCTTATAAATTAAAAGCAATGGTGTTCGTTGTCTTTGATTTCCACCGTAAAGGTCAAATCCACCTTACCTGATCCCGGAATACCAACTTTCCAAACGCGGGTATTGGCATTTTCAAGCTCGCTTTTCAGCGATTCCTTGATGATTTTAGCACTGTCTACCATATTCTGTTTGAAAACAACTGTGTTATCTTCTTTTTCGGCATTATTGAAATTAACCGCCACATCATACGTTTTTAATAAGCTTGTATTATAGCAACCGTTCTTGTCATTTTGCGTGCGTGACAATTCTTTTTCGCTTACCTTCGTGACTTTGCCGTTTACCACCAAACTAAAGGCCTTACCCAAATTCAAGCGCAATGTTTCTTCCTTTGCCGTGTTGCCGATATTGTTTGAGCCGATAAACTGCAAATTGCCGTTCTTATCCTTTTCATAAAAACGAATCGTTCCCGCCGGCAGTGAAATTCCCAAGTTTGAGGCTTCATTATTATCAACAACAACCGTAATATCCGGATGTGCCTTTTTGAACTCGCTGTTTGCACCGAAATATAACTGCGAGCGCAAATTAAACTCCTTAAAATATTTAACATCTGCTTTTTCAATCAGGCTGATTTGCTTATTTTGCTTGTCTTTAATCGTTGTGATATTCGGAAGCGTATAAAGCTCATAGCTGTTGATTTGCTCCGGTTCAATTGAAGTGCTTTCCATCGCATTATCCATCACTCCGAAGCTTTTTGCCATCATCAAACGCGGTTGCATGGCCGGACGCACAATATTAACATCGCCGGCAATCAGCTGAATTTTCGCATTGTTATAGTCAACCCCCGATTCGTTATTGATGGTAACCCAACCGGTTAAATCAAGCGAGGTTTTATTATTGATATTTGCCACATAATCCGTTTTCCAGCTTAAACCCGAAGTGAGATATGCCAGATTCAAAAGCTTATCGCCTGATGAAGAACTGTTTATTTTTGCCGCCAAAATCGGCTTATTGCTTAAACCGGCCGGAATTTCATTAAAGACCACACGCCCCGTAAAATCGGTTTCAATCCCGTAATTAAAGCGCAAAATCGGTTTTCCGCCGGAAACACCCAAAACAACGGCACGTTCAAAAATATTCTCCCCGTCATCCGGACTTTCGCGCACCGTCAAAACTTCCTTGCCGATTGCCTGTTTAATCAGATTATCTTCATTGATGAGGTTATAGCTGTAATTTTGCTCCAAAACCTTTACACCTTGCCCGTAAATAATTGCGGTTTCCGACTGAATATCGCGCGAAACACCGTCAAAAATCACTTCATTCACACCGCCTTCCAAACGCGCCGGACGCGAATCTTTAACCAACGCCAAATTGCCGTTATATATGCTCAAAGCCAGTGTTTCATTGTTTGCCGGCAAAACCTGCGGTTCTTTTGCCTGTGCCAAGAAACTTGCAGTTAAACCCGCAATCATCAAACTCAAAAATTTTTGCATTATTTCCTCCTTCTAAATAAGTTTCAGATATTTTAAGATAATATAAATCGCCGCGCTTTGTAAAACAAGCATAAGCCAAAACATTGCCTGATATGAGCGCTTTTTGCTTTTATGATGAAAAAACTTTTGGGCAACATAAGCTCCGAGCCAACCGCCCAAAAATTCAAGCGTATGCAGATGCGCTTCCGGAATACGCCAATCACCGCGCACCGCCGCTCTTTTATCGGCGCCGTATGCCAAAAATGCCGAAATATTTATGCAAACCAGATGATATACCGCAAACAAAAGCAATGTTTTATGCGAAAAAAAAGCCGTCCGGAAATAATAATTTTCGGTAATATAAGCACTTGCCATCATCATCGCAAAATAAAAAATAAAAAAACGATTGCGTTGCAACGGCCGTACAAGCGCCAAAAACGGAGTAAGTATCGCTAAAAACGTGAGCAACATAAAATTTTCTCCTTCATCAATAACGCCATAATAATTTACGCCTCAAAAAAATGCAAGAGAACTTATTAAAGATAGCCACAGCAAAAAATAACCGAACAGTGCTTGACAAGCTTTTGTAATTGCGTTAAAAAGGGCGCAAACAATAACTGAAGGTTTTTTGATGATGAAAAAGCAAGAATTGCTTGCACCTGCCGGCGATATTGAGGCCGGATATGCCGCGCTTTATTATGGCGCAGATGCCGTATATTTGGGGCTTTCAAAGTTTTCGGCACGTGCCACGGCCACCAATTTTGATGAGCCTGCTTTGGATGAATTTACGGCTTATGCCCACAGTTTGAAGCGCAAGGTTTATGTTGCCTTAAACACGGTTTTGCAGGAAGGCGAATTGCCTGAACTTCTCAACAGTCTTGATATTTGCACACGCTGTCATGTTGACGGGCTGATTATTCAAGACTTGGGCGTGGCGCGCGTGATGAGGGAAAAATATCCGTGGTTTGAAATGCACGCCAGCACGCAAATGGCGGTTCATAATAAAGAAGGTGCATTGTTTTTGCAAAAACTCGGCTTTAAGCGCGTGGTTTTGGCGCGCGAATTAACTAAATCCGAAATTGCGGAAATTGCCTCAATCCCAAATTTGGAAACCGAAGCTTTTATCCATGGCGCTCTTTGCTATTCATACAGCGGATTGTGCCAATTTTCGGCGCTTGAATACGGACGCAGTGCCAACCGCGGAAAATGCCTTTATCCGTGCCGTGCCTGCTTTAAGACGACTGACGGCAAAGAAACACACCTTTTTTCAATGAAAGATATGGCATTAAGAGAAGATATTTTGGCTTTGCCGGCGGATTCCTTAAAAATTGAAGGGCGCAAAAAATCAGCACTTTATGTTGCCGCCGTAACCGATTATTATCGGCAGATTTTGGACGGCAAAGGCGCTGATATCAATCGCGAAGAGCGCATAAAACAAATTTTTTCCCGCCCGTGGTGCAAATTTCATTTCAACGGCAAAGATAAAACCGTTATAGACCGCGATTTTGTGGGTCACAGAGGTCTTTTAATCGGCGAAGTTGAAAGTGTTTCCCATGGCAGAATGCGCTTCAAAACAAATCATAAAATTGCCCGCCACGACGGCTTGCAAATTGATGCTGACGGCAATGAAAAACCGTTCGGCTTCTCGCTTCAAAAGCTGTTTGTGAACAAAAAAAGCGTATTTGAAGCGCTTAAAAATGATTTTGTTGAAATTGAACTGCCTCCGAATTATCCGCATTTAAGCAAAAAAAACAAAATATATCTTGCTTCCTCAAGTGAAGTTAAAGGCGCATACGCTTATGAAAAGCCGAAACCTGGAGCATATAAAAATACAACGCCGATTAATGTAAAAGTTGTTGTATTTACTGATAAAATTACGGCTCAATATAAAACTTTCACGGCATCGGTTGAGGGCTCGTTCACACCGGCGGAAAATCCGCAAAAAAGCTTTGAAGCCGTGCAAAAAGCTTTTGCAAAAACCGGCGATACAAAATTTGAACTTAACTCGTTGGAATTTGAAAACAAGCAAAACCTTTTTGTGCCGGCATCTTTGGCAAATGAACTGCGCCGCAAGCTTTATGAGAGCATAAAGCCGGAAACAAAAAAAACGGAATTGCCGGAAGTAAAGGCGCGCACCGATAAACCGCAAAAACCGCAATTTTCAATAAAGATTGACGACCTTAAATATCTTAACTTGCTGAATTTAAGTGATTTTTCTGAAATTATCTGGCTGATAAATCCTGATGATGATTTGAGCGATTTACAAAACTTGCCGAAGAACAAAATTCGCATTGCCTTGCCGGCTGTTTGTCGCCATCCGAAGATTTATGAGCCGATTATTGAAAAGCTTTTGGATTCCGGTTATCACAAATGGCAGGTGGCAAATTATTGGGCATTAGAAATTTTACCGCTTGAAAAGTTTGATATTTCTTTTGATTCAACTATTTATATGCTAAATTCGCAAGCCGTATCCATGGCAAGGGAAATCGGCGCCTCCAAAGTTTCTTTATCACTTGAAGATATAAAGATAAATATTTGTAATTTAATAGAAAAATCTCCATTAAAAACCGAACTTATCATTTATCAGGACATTCCTTTATTTACCAGCGTCGGTTGTATTCGCGATAATGATTGCAAAAACTGCACCAGAGGCGAAAAATGGTTTGAAATTGAACGTGACGGCACGAAATTTTCCGCCCTTTCACGCAATTGCCAAATGATGGTGTTTGATAATCGCCCGTATTGCATCGCAGAAGAGGCTAAAAACCTTACCCCTGACTTTTTCAGAATGGATTTTTGCTACAAGTCATATACACCGGAAAAGGTAAAAAATATTGTTAATAATTTACTTAAATTTAGTGAAATAAATAATTGTATTAAAGGCAATTTTATAGCAAACAATATTTAATCTTACTATATAATTTCATTAAGACCGACTCTTTAGAGCCGGTTCTTTTTTAGCTTGACTTTAAATAGTAAAATCAGCTAAAATCGGAAATGAGCATAAAAGGCTCGGAGGTGTGGAAACCTCATACTTATCCATCCTTATGTGAGGATAGTTTAATTTTCAGTCATATTCGTATGATTGGAAGGTGACGAAATAAGAAACCGCTCGGTTTGCGAATAAATCACACTATCTGATAAGTATAGTTTCCAACTTCCAGTCGCCTTTTGGGGCGATTTTTCTTTTATGCTAAATTAGTTTTAATTTTTAAAGAAGGAAAATAAAATGAGAAAGTTTGTTTTAATTGCAAGTATAGTGATTTTTGTTTTGGAAATATCAAGTGAAGCCAGAGCAATAGATACTGCAGGTTACTGTAATGAAGATGAAACTTGTTTATGGAAAATTGACGACGGAATTTTAACGATTTCAGCTAAAACCGGTGCAGGAAATGTAACAATGAATGATTACTACGTTACCTATGCTTTTCACGGAACGGACGACGGATACGAAAACGGATGGGTAACTTCTGCTCCTTGGGCAAGACAAGGCGTAACGCGCGTTGTAATTGGTGATGGAGTCGTAAATATCGGAGAAAATGCTTTTAGCGGAGAAACATTACTAACAGATATTGACATTCCAAACACGCTAACCACCATCGGAGAATATGCATTTCGGGAAGCATCATCTTTGACAAGTATTGATATGCCAAATGTAAAAATAATCAATGAGGGAACATTTGCCGGTGCAAGCTCTCTAAGCAATGTTAATATGCCTATGATAGAGACCATCGCTAATGATGCCTTCCTTGAGACATCGGCTCTAACTCACTTAGAACTTCCAAGCTCATTAACAACCATTGATAGTAATGCTTTTAGAACGAACAGTGATTTAGAAATAATTATTCCAAATTCTCTTGATTTTAGTGGTTGGAGTAATGATGCTCTAAATGATTGGGATGAAGGTTTTACGATTTTTAAATGTAAAAACAATTCCGAAAGCTGTTATGAAAAAATAAAAGCATATATAGAAACTGCGGCTAACGTTTATAGTGATAAGGTTATATTTGATGCCGGTGACCATAAGGAATGTCTTCATTCCGAAAGCGATGATTACTATTATTATCATACAGGTACCGGCTGCACAGAAATTCCGGATGACGGTAACATCAGTTGTTCTGCAGGTTATGCCGATTATAACGGAAACTGTTATTCACAACTTCCTTTTTCCAAAAAACGTTGGACTCCGGCAGAAGCCGCTCAATGGCTTCACGATGGTAACGATAACTTCGTGGTTTTGACATTTAAAAAATAGCTTTAAGACTTTTTGCGACATAAAGCAAAAAAAACACTTGCATTTTTAAAAATGTGTGGTATAAAGGCCTTCGTTTTGGTTGTTCGGGCGATAAGAAGGCATGCCTGACAGCTTTGTGTAAATTCCAGATTTTTTGAAAGGGAATCAAATGCCGAAAATAAAAACTAAAAAAGCCGCCGCAAAGCGCTTTGGCGTTACCGGTACAGGCAAATTAACAAGAAAACATTCGTTCAAGAGACACCTTCTCTTCAACAAACCTACAAAACAAAAAAGACAAGCACGTGGTTCGGTTATTATATCTGCCGCCAACAAGTTTGTTAAAAAGTTTTTACCGTTTATTTAAGGGAGGATTGAAATATGTCTCGTGTTAAAAGAGGAATGACCGCTCACGCTCGCCACAAGAAAATTTTGGGTATGGCTAAAGGTTACAGAGGTCGCAATAAAAACGTTTTCAGAGTAGCTGTTGAAAAAGTCGAAAAAGGTCTGCAATATGCATATCGTGACAGAAAAGCAAAGAAAAGAACTTTCCGCTCTTTGTGGATTCAACGTATTAACGCCGCCACACGTTTGTATGATATGACTTATTCTCGATTTATGAGCGGGCTGAATAAAGCCGGTGTTGAACTTGACCGTAAGGTTTTGGCCGATATCGCTTTGAAAGAGCCCCAAGCTTTTGCTAAGTTGGTAGAAACTGCCAAAGCAGCTCTTGCGAAATAAACAGATACGAAAATATTTAAAAATATAAAAAGAGTTGGCTTTCAGGCAGTGCCTTTGGCCGGCTCTTTTTACTTTTATAAAAGAATTTTAAGGTTGTTGTAAATGGAAAATATTAAAGATTTGAAAGCCGAAATTTTGAAACAAATCAACGGGGCTGAAGACCTAAAAAGCCTTGATGATATCAGAGTTTCGGTTATGGGGAAAAAGGGAAAGCTGACTGAATTGATGAAAGGTTTGGGCGCGCTTCCTTTGGAAGAAAAAATTGCTTTAGGCAAAAGCCTGAATGTTGTCAAAAGCGAAATTGAAAAAGCTATTGAAGCGCAAAAATCGGCATTGGAAGCCAAGGCTTTAGATGAAAAGCTCAAAAAAGAAACAATTGATGTTACTTTGCCTGTTCGTCCTGAAATGCAAGGACGTATTCATCCGGTTTCCAAAATTTATGAAGAAGTTATCGCTATTTTCGGGCAGATGGGCTTTGAAGTTGCCAACGGGCCTGATATTGAAGACCAGTTTCATAACTTTAATGCGCTTAATATGCCGGCAAATCACCCTGCCCGCCAAATGCAAGACACGTTTTACATCAACAACAACCCTGATGCTCCGTTTGATATGGACAGCGCTTATGTTGTGCGCACTCATACTTCCGGCATGCAAATCCGCACCATGGAAAAGCAACAACCACCTATCCGCATCATTGCTCCGGGGCGCACTTATCGCTCGGATTATGATGCAACTCATACACCGATGTTCCATCAGGTTGAGGGCTTGGTAATTGATAAAAACATCACCATGGCGCACCTCAAAGGTTGTTTATATGATTTTATGAAAGCCTTTTTTGAGCTTGATGAGTTGCCGGTGCGTTATCGTCCGTCATATTTTCCGTTCACCGAGCCATCGGCTGAAATGGATATCGGCTGTTTAAAAACCAAGACCGAACTTAAAATCGGCGCCGGAACAGATTGGCTTGAGGTTTTGGGTTGCGGAATGGTTCACCCTAATGTTTTGAAAGCCGGCGGAATAAATCCTGACGAATATCAAGGCTTTGCTTTCGGACTTGGCATTGACCGCTTGGCAATGCTCAAATACGGCATTCCGGATTTGCGCACATTTTTTGAATCGGATGTACGTTGGCTCAAGCACTATGGCTTTACTCCGCTTGACTTTTCTTCAATGACCGGCGGATTAAGTGATAACGGAGGACTTGCACGATGAAATTTACTCTATCTTGGCTCAAAGAGCATTTAGAAACAAACGCAAACATCAATGAAATTTGCGAAACTTTAACCCGTATCGGTTTGGAAGTTGAAGAAGTTTTTGACCCT
The DNA here is from genome assembly GCA_045602545.1 of Alphaproteobacteria bacterium. GTDB lineage: Bacteria > Pseudomonadota > Alphaproteobacteria > RF32 > CAG-239 > RUG410. The sequence continues at coordinate 33,444 of JAZSBR010000036.1, read as the reverse complement.
TCCGACGGCTTGAAAGAATTTGTCAGCGCACGCATTGAAAGCGTTGAAAATCATCCGGACGCCGACAAATTGCACGTTTTGTGCGTTAATGACGGCACAAACAAATATCAGGTTGTGTGTGGTGCGCCGAATGTTCACAAAGGTTTGGTCGGAATTTTTGCGCGTGAGGGAACATTGATTCCGCTGTTTAACGAGCGCTTAAAACGTGCCAAAATCCGCGGGGTTGAAAGTTGCGGTATGATGTGCGCGGTTGATGAAATCGGTATCGGCACGGCTCATGATGCCATTATTGAACTGCCTGAAGACACAAAAATCGGACTTCCGGCGGCTGAAGTTTTAAACATTGATCCGGTAATTGAAGTATCCATCACTCCTAACCGCGCCGAATGCTTGGGTGTGCGCGGAATTGCCCGTGATTTGGCGGCAGCAGGACTTGGCACTTTAAAACCGCTTAACATCAAAAAAATGCCGGCAAAATTTGCTAATCCGGTTAGTGTTAAGGTGGAAAATCCGGTTGAATGCCCTGTTTATACCGCGCGCTATATCAAAGGCGTGAACAATCATGCCAAGACACCTGATTGGATGAAAAATCGCTTAAATGCCATCGGATTGCACTCAATTTCTCCGCTGGTGGATATAACGAATTACATTTGCTATGATTTGGCGCGTCCGTTGCATGTTTTTGATGCCGATAAATTAAAAGGCTCAATTGTTGTTAAAATGGCAAAAGACGGCGAAAAGTTTATGGCCTTAAACGAAAAAGAATATGTTTTGAACGATAAATCACTCGGAATTTGCGATGATGAGGGCGTGCAATGCTTGGGCGGTGTTATGGGCGGACTTAATAAAGGTTGCTCTGATGACACTGTCAATGTGGTATTGGAATCGGCGTTGTTTAAGCCGGAATGCATTGCCTATACCGGTCGTCATTTGCAGATAGATTCCGACTCACGTTATCGTTATGAACGTTGGGTTGACCCGAAGTCAAACATCTTGGGTTCGGATTATGCCACCGCCTTGATTTTACAAATTTGCGGAGGTGAAGCTTCGGAATTAACAGTTGTCGGCTCGGAAGATGATTATAAACCGCAGGTTGCATATCTGCGTCCTGAACATTTGGAAAGCTTTATCGGTATGCCGGTAGCAAAAGAAAAGTCAATGGAAATTTTGCAAAATTTAGGTTTTGAAGTAAGTTTTGAAAACGGCAAAATTAAGGCAATTTCTCCGAGTTGGCGCGGTGATATTGAAGGCGAACACGATTTGGTTGAAGAAGTTGTGCGCATGATAGGTCTTGATAATATTCCGGCGCAATCTCTTCCGCATGATAAATTGCCGAAAGAAATTCTCCTTCCAGAGCAACATAATGCCTTAATCGTTAAGCATGAACTTGCTTCTCGCGGAATGTATGAAACCGTAACATGGAGCTTTGCAGACAGTGATATCGCGAAGTTTTTCCGCAACGAAAAAGCGCCGATTTTGTTGCAAAATCCGATTGTTAAAGAGCTTGATGAAATGCGCCCGTCAATTTTGCCTAACCTGTTAACGGCAGTAAAAAACAATATTGCCAAAGGTTATGCAAATGTGGCACTCTTTGAAGTCGGACCGACATTTTTCGGACGCAACCCGAACGAGCAGATTATGTCTGCCAGCGGTGTACGTGCCGGCAATACCGCCAAAAAAGACTGGACAGGCAGTGCAAGAGCATATGATGTGTTTGACGCAAAAGCCGATGCCTTGGCAGCAATTGCGGCGGCAAAAGGTCCGTTTGAAAATCCGCAAATTACCACCGATGCGCCAAGCTATTATCATCCTGGTCGTTCAGGTGCAATTCGCTTGGGTAAAAATGTTTTGGCTTATTTCGGAGAAATTCATCCGAGCATTTTGAAAATGCTTGACATCAAAGAACGCGTGGTGGCATTTGAGGTTAACTTAAACAATATTCCGTTGCCTCGCAAATCGGTTAAGGCGCGCAAAAAGCTTGAACTTTCGGCATTTCAACCGATTGATAAAGACCTTGCGTTTGTGGTTGATAAAAATGTTAATGCCATCAATATTATAGCTGCGGCCAAAAATGCCGACCGCAATCATATTACCGATGTGCGCGTTTTTGACCTTTATGAAGGCGAGAATTTGCCACAAGGCAAAAAATCGGTGGCAATCAGTTTGACATTCCAACCGATAGAGCAGACCTTTACCGATAAAGATATTGAAAATTTAATGAATAAAGTAATTGTTGAAGTCGGCAAAAAAACCGGCGGTGAACTGAGATAGGAGAAAATAATATGGCAATGAGAACTACGCGCAAAGAAAATTATCCGCAGTGGTATCAAGAGGTTGTGTCTGAAGCTGATATGGCTGAAAACTCATCTTCTCCGGGCTGTATGGTAATCAAGGCCTGGGGCTATGGAATTTGGGAGCGCATTCAACGTGTGATGGACGAACAAATTAAAGAAACCGGCCACGAAAACTATTATTTTCCGATGTTTATTCCGTTGTCGTTTTTCCAAAAAGAAGCTGACCATGTTGAGGGTTTTGCCAAAGAAATGGCGGTTGTAACCCATTCGCGCCTTGTTAATGAAGACGGCAAATTGAAGCCGGCTTCGCCTTTGGAAGAACCGCTGATTGTGCGCCCGACTTCGGAAACGATTATTGCCGATTCGTTTTCAAAATGGGTGAAATCATACCGCGATTTGCCGATTTTGCTCAATCAGTGGGCAAATGTTGTGCGTTGGGAAATGCGCCCTCGCCTGTTTTTGCGTACGCGTGAATTTTTGTGGCAAGAGGGACATACCGTTCATGCCAACGCTAAAGAGGCTGAAGAAGAAACAACTCGCATGCTTGAAGTATATCGCGATGTCAGCGAAAATGCTTTGGCAATGCCGGTTTTGGTCGGCAGAAAGCCTGAGCATGAAAAATTTCCGGGGGCAATTGATACCTATTGCATTGAAGCCATGATGCAGGACGGGAAAGCTCTGCAAGCCGGAACTTCGCACTTTTTGGGGCAGAATTTTGCCAAATCTGCCGATATTAAGTTTGTTAATCAAAACAATACGCAGGAATATGCTTATACAACATCTTGGGGTGTTTCAACCCGTTTAATCGGCGGTGTGATTATGTGCCATGCCGATGATGACGGAATGGTTGTTCCACCGCGTATTGCACCGTATCAAATTGTTATTGTGCCGATATTCAAAAAGCCGGAAGACAAAGAAAAAGTTTCAGCTTATATTGAAAATTTGCAAAAACAGCTCAAAAGCCAAACTTCTTTCGGTGAAAAAATACGTGTTAAGGTTGATATGCGTGATAAGCCGAGCGTTGATAAATCGTGGGAATGGATCAGAAAAGGCGCGCCGATGGTGTGCGAAATCGGTCCGCGTGATGTTGACAACAACGGTCTTATGCTTAAAGAGCGCATTTTCTTAAACACTCCGGAAGGCAAAAAAATTATGAAAGCTGACGAGTTTGTGGCTAATGTAAGCAAGCGCTTGGAAGAATTGCAACAAAAAATGTTTGACCGCGCAAAAGAGCGCTTGGAGCAAAACATTCGTACCGATATTAAAACACCGGAAGAATTTGCCGCCTATTTTGCAAACTCAAACGAGTGGATTGAAGACGGCAAGCAAGGCAAAGTTGCATTTGTACGCGGGAAATGGTGCGCTGATCCGGCTACGGAAGAAATTTTGAAAGCCATGAAAATCACCATCAGATGCATTCCGTTTGACCAAAGCGGTACAACCGGAAAGTGTTTGCTCACCGGAAAAGATGCAACGCTTGATGTGATTTATGCCAGAAGCTATTAATTATTAACGGGACAAAAAAATCACCAACCATACAAACATGATTGGTGATTTTTTTATTATTTATTTTCAACCATTCCGACTTGCGTCTTTCCTTTGAGCCATCTGTACGGCTGTCAGTTGAGTTTGCGGAATATTCGGTTTTGCCTCTTTGAAGAACGAAGCAACTGTTTCAGGCGGCAGTTTACCTTCTTTGGCAGCATCCAGATAATTTTTCCATGAAGCATCAACCATTTCTCCGCGCGTTGCTGACGCATTACTCTGTTGCTTAATGGCCTTTTCCATTGTTTTTTTATCCAAAATAAAGACTTTTCCGTCTGCATCCATAAGCTGAATGTTGAAATTCTTTTTACTCGGCTCACCATTCCGTTTAATCCTAGGAACAACTTGCACTGTAGGTTTCATTGTAATTTTAACGTTTCCATCAATTTTTGGAGATGTCACCGTATTAAGTTGAGCTTTAAGACCTCTTAACCCACCAATTTCAGCACTGTTGATAATATCTCTGATCGATTGGTCATTTATTTTACTGATAACCTCCGTAAAATCAGGATTTTTCTTACCATATTCCTGAACCGCCTCATGAACTAAAGCATTCATAGCATCTGATTTAACTTCCATCGGCTTACTCGGGTTTTGATCTTTAAGTTGTGTCATAACAACGGCGTGTTTGCCGTCCTTTTCAAAACAGTAGATATTATTACCTTTACTATCATTAAGTGTAATAAGCTTATAATCCTGCCCGAGCTTTTTCATCTCATCTTCAACTTCTTTCGGCATTGTCGGATTATTCGCTTTATTAACCACTGTTTGCGGAACCTTTTTTGTATTTTTCACATTTCTTTCAGCCGATTTTGCTTTTTTAGAATCTTTCGGCAGTGTCTTTTTAGCATTTTTAGCTTCAGTTTCTGCCTCCATACGTTGCATGGCTGCAGTTGATTCTTTTATACCATTATTATAGTTAGCAATATGCTTTTTCTGAGCATTCATTTCTTTTGCCCATCTTCCGGTTTCTGCTGCACAATGATTTAAATATTGCTGTTTAGTCATCTTAACTTTAGGACCATATGTACCGGTCTTTGAGTTATAATAACTCCCGTAAAATTCTGATTGTGTTGATTTTTTCACATCATCATAGCGTTTATTAAAATACTTCCAATTATTTCTGGCTTCATTTAATTTTGCCTGCGCCTTCTTCTTTCCCTCTTCATTCCAACGTTTACGCTCTTTTTGTTGATTATAATCGGCATTTTCCCAATATTTTCCTATTTGTTTTCCGGCAGCTTTCTTAATGCGAACATCAACCTGATTAGATAAGTCGGAATATTTTCCAGAGTAGATACCCTCACTCGACTGACTATATCTCTTTCTATACCACCCTATTTTATCTCCACCTTTTTCCAAATCTCGAACCAATGCATCGGTTGCTTCAGTATATTCTCTAAGAGCTTTTTCTGCGGCTTTATTATCACCATTATCTATTGCAGTATAATATTCATCATGTGCTTTATCTTCTTTATCTACTACAGCATTCCACTCTTCTGTTGTCATTGTTTTTTCTTTAGCCATTGTCTTTCTCCTTATAGAAATGCTTAATCATATATTTATTCTACCATTATTCAAATTTTTGTCAACCCTTTTTAGTGAAAAATCTGAAATTGTCACAAAAATGTAACAATTTATTCTTCATCTTCCTCAATGCCGTACAAACAAAAATCTTCTTGCGGTTTTTCATCCTTTTTGACAATATACGCCGGCTTATTTACCACCGTACAATTGTCGGGAATATCGTGGATAACAATTGCGTTTGAGCCGATTTTGACATTTTCACCCAAGGTAATCGGTCCCAAAATTTGCGCACCGGAAAAGATGCAACGCTTGATGTGATTTATGCAAGAAGCTATTAAATTCAAATATGATGAAACAAAAGGCCGACTCAATTTTTTGAATCGGCTTTTTGTTGTATCTATGATAATTTTTATATCAATGATGAGTTCAAATATCTGTATTTTGGCTTAGATAACGACTTAAATTCTATCTATCCTTTCCAAAACCATTAAAATTGAAGTTCCACCCTTTTGTCATATTATCAAGTTCTGATCCAAGACTTTGTGAGTCATCTTTCATTGATCTTTTAGGCATTTTTTGACCATTACCATCAACCATATGCGATTCAACGCTGAAAGTAAGACCATTTTTCAATGCATCTACTTGATTTTCCATTGTAATAGGTCTTCCATATGTATCAGTCCAACCTTTTAATTCCTTTTCTGTAACTGTATATGTTATTCCTTTATATGTTGTAGAAATTGACAATGGTTTTTCGCCTTCTTTGTGGACAGTGTAAGTTCTGTTACCAACTTTGATTTTTTCATCGTTACCAGAAACAGTATTGCCATTTGATTGTGGAGCTAATCCTCTTAGCTCTTGTATCCTATCTGCTTGTTTCTTATTATCTATCGTTGTTTCTTCAACATTTGCAGGTTTTTCTTCAACATAAACCGGTGCACCCTGCTCATTTTTCGGAAGACCGGCATATGCTTCAGGATTACCTGTCTCTATCGGTTTTCCTGCAGTTTGAGGAGTTACTACATTTTCTTCTTCTGCAACAGCAACGACACCACCTGTAGTTACTTTTTCCTGTTCCTTCGGTTTTGCATCATTTTGAACAGTAGATGCATTATATTTATGAACTTCTACTTCTCCATTTTCTTTAGCAACAGCAACGACACCACCTGTAGTTACTTTTTCTTGTTCCTTCGGTTTTGCATCATTTTGAACGGCTTTAGGTTTATCTTTCTCAGCAACATTATCTCTTCCAACAATTCCCGGATTCGTTATCGTATTAAGATAAGTTTCAACATTATTATTCTGACCATTATTTTGTACATTCAGACTTATTTTTTCAGGTGCTTTTATTGTCATATCCGGAGTAATATCAACACCTTTAACTTGTTCAGCCGCTTTTGCATTTGTTGCACCCAAATTTGCTTGTCCGTTAAAGAACGAGGCGACTGTTTCCGGTTTAATTTTACCTTCTTTGGCATCTTTAACAAAACTCTTCCAAGATTTATCGGCAAATTCACTGTTTGCATCTTGCTTACGAGCCTGTTTGTACATATCTTTTGTTAATGTAAATATCTTACCATCAGCATCCATAAGCTGAATATCTGATTTACGTTTACTCGGATTACCGTTTTTCTTAATATGCGGAACAACCATAATCGTAGGATTAAGCTTCAGCTTGATATCCTTAACAACATCCAGCTGTTCTTTAGCCTTTTCGTCAGGTGTTTTAAGTACCGGACCTAAATCTTCATTACCATTTATATCAACTTTAAATGCTACATTATTTTTAACTCTTTCAATATTAAGATTATTTATAATTTCACCAAAATCAGAATTTGCTTTATCCATCCTACGCGCTTGATTCAGCAATTTCATAACTGCGGAATTCATAGGTATAGTTTCACTTACCTGTTCACCATTCCGCTCAAACATCAGTGAAAGCGTACGTGCTTTCGGCTCATTTCCGCTTCTGATTAAATATATTCTGTTGTGATTAGAATCCTCAAGATATATTTGATGCCCTTTTTCTTCTTTAGCTGCATCCATAACTTTTTTAGGAATAGGACGAGGTCTGGAAGTCATTCTTTTTCTTTTAACTTGCGTTTTTGCAACATTTGCATTGTCAGCATCTTTTTTTGCTTGTTCTTTTGTTTTTACCATGGTTTTTCTCCAGAAAGATAATATATGTGTTAAGAATACACCCGTTCAAATGGTTTGTCAACGCATTTTGGCAAAAAAATAAAATTGTCACAAAAATGTAACAATTTATTCTTCATCTTCCTCAATGCCATACAAACAAAAATCTTCTTGCGGTTTTTCATCCTTTTTGACAATATACGCCGGCTTATTTACCACCGTACAATTGTCGGGAATATCGTGGATAACAATCGCGTTTGAGCCGATTTTGACATTTTCACCCAAGGTAATCGGTCCTAAAATTTGCGCACCCGAACCGATTATAACGCCGTCTTTGACGGTCGGATGACGTTTTGCAAGCTTATGTCCGCTTTCATCATACATTTTTCGCCCACCAAGCGTAACATCATGATAAAGCGTAACATTATTACCGATTTCCGTAGTTTCGCCGATAACAACTCCCATACCATGATCGATCATAAAGCCGTAACCTATTTTTGCCGCGGGATGAATTTCAATACCGGTCAAAAAGCGCCCCATTTGCGAAATAATCCGCGCAATCAGGCATAATTTATGCTCCCACAAAAAATGCGAAAAGCGATAAATCAAAATTGCATGCAATCCGGAAGAACAAATTAAAGCCTCGGTTTTTGAACGTGTTGCCGGATCGCGCTTAATGATTGCATCAAGATCTTGTAAAAAACACTTGTATTTTAAATTCATTTTGTGCTATATACCTTAAAAATTAACTATTTTTTGAAATAATATGACTAAATATATTAAAATATCAATAACACAGAGAGAAAAATGGTAGAAGTTTTATTTAATGGTCACGCCGGCAGATTGGAAGGTAGATATCACCAAAGCGAGCGCCAAAATGCTCCTGTCGCGCTTATTTTGCACCCTCACCCGCAATATGGCGGAACAATGAACAATAAGGTTGTATATAGCCTTTTCAGCTGTTTTAAGGATTTGGGATTTTCGGTTTTGCGCTTCAATTTCAGAGGTGTCGGACGTTCGCAAGGCTCGTTTGAAGACGGTCCGGGAGAACTTTCCGATGCCACAATCGCGCTTGATTGGTTGCAAGCCATGAACCCTGATGCAAAACAATGCTGGATTGCCGGATATTCTTTCGGCGCGTGGATTGCTTTGCAACTTTTAATGCGCAGACCTGATATCAATAATTTTATTGCGGTTTCTCCTCCGGCAAATGAAAAAGACTTTTCGTTTTTAGCACCTTGCCCGGCTAACGGCTTGATTGTGCAAGGCGGAATTGATGAAATTGATAATCCGTCAATGGTTGAAAATATGGCTCGCCACCTAAATCAACAACGCAATGTTGATATTGATTTTGCGATGATTGAAGAAGGTGACCACATGTACAACAATCACTTGGCAGACTTATATAAAATCAGCGGTCAATATGTTATCAGCGCTTTGCAAAGAAAAGCTCCGATAAGAAAACGTCGCGGTCGTCGCAAAAAGTCGGAAATTGCCATGCTGGCCGCACAAGCTGCCGCACAGACATCGGAAAATACAGATTCGGAAAAAGACACTGGAAAACAAGAGGAAAATCAGTGATAAAAGACAATACAGATGTAAAAAATGTTTCTCAAAATAAAAGTTTCAAAACCGCATTTTGGGAAAACTTAAAAACTGTTTTTTGGGCAATTTTCTTGGCTCTTTTAATCCGCAGTTTTTTATATGAGCCGTTTCGCATTCCGTCCGGTTCAATGTATCCGACCTTAAGAGTCGGCGATTATTTGTTTGTGAGCAAATTTTCTTACGGCTATTCTCGCTTTTCTTTTCCGGCAAGTTTGCCGCTTTTTGACGGCAGAATCTGGTATTCCGAACCGAAACGCGGAGATGTTGTGGTCTTTCGTTTCCCGAAAAACACCAAAATTGATTATATCAAGCGTATCATAGGGCTTCCGGGCGATAAAATACAGGTAAAAGAAGGCTTGCTTTATATCAATGATGAACCGGTTGAAAGAAAAGCAAAAGAAAAATATGTTATTGATGAATATGTTAAACTTCCGGAATATTATCAGATGTATGAAGAAACACTCCCCAATGGTGTTAAGCACAATATCTTAGAAATTTCCGACAATGAGCGAATCGTTGATAATACGGAAGTTTTTGAAGTCCCTGAAGATTCGTTTTTTGTGATGGGTGACAATCGCGACCGCTCTGATGACAGCCGTATCAGCGTTGGTTTTGTGCCGAAAGAAAACTTGATCGGCAAAGCGCGCTTTTTGTTTTTCTCTCACAATGATAAAGGCGAATTTTTTACTCCTTGGACTTGGGGAAAAGCCATTCGTTGGGATAGAATTTTTGACAGGATTGAATAAATGTTTGATAGCGATAAAATTGCTGAAAATATCGGCTACAAGTTCAATAATACCGCGCTTTTGGCTCAGGCGCTTACCCACTCAAGCATTACCGGAAACAAGCATAAAAATTATGAGCGTATGGAGTTTTTGGGTGATCGTGTTTTGGGCATGACGATTGCGCATTTATTATACAACACTTTTCCCAATGATAGCGAAGGTGCGCTTTCTCAGCGTTTTAATCAGCTTGTGTGTGCGGAAACGGTTGCATCTATGGCTCGCAAGCTCAAGCTTAATGAATATTTGGCAGTGAAGGAAAAAGATATTGCTCAAAGCGTTAATGTTTTGTGTGATATCTGTGAGGCTGTTATCGGAGCGATTTATATTGATTCCGACATAAATTCGGCGATTTTATTTGTTGAACATCACTGGAAAGAGCTTTTTAATAAAGATTTGAAGGCAAAAAAAGATTTCAAAACCTCATTGCAAGAAAAATTGCATAAGTTAAAAGAGCCGTTTCCGGTGTATGAAACGGCAGAAAAAACCGGCTCTGAGCATAGTCCGATATTCAAAATAAAGGTTTCGTGTGCTGACGGACGTTTTGCTTATGGTGAAGGGCATAACAAAAAAGAAGCCGAACAGGCTGCCGCCGAAAAACTGTTAAAACTTTTGGAAGAAAATCATGACTGAAACACGTTGCGGATTTGTGGCCTTAATCGGAGCTCCTAATGCCGGAAAATCAACAATAACGAACAACTTTGTCGGCTCTAAGGTTTCCATTGTTTCGCCGAAAGCGCAGACAACGCGCACAACAATTAAAGGCATCGGGATTTATGATAATACGCAAATAATTTTTCTTGATACGCCGGGGATTTTTGCCCCTAAGCGCCGGCTGGACCGCGCAATGGTGCGCTCAGCTTGGAGCGGTTCTACCGATGCTGATATAAATGTTTTGGTGGTTGATGCCAAGCGCGGAATGAATGATGAAACATCAGCGATTATTGATGAGTTGATTAAACGCGATGCCCATGCGGTTTTGGCTTTTAATAAAATAGATATGGTGCCGGAAGACCGTTTGGAAGAGTTGAAAGAAGAGTTTGAAAATCTTTTTGCTTTTGATGCCGTATTTGCTTTTTCAGCGCAATCGGGCGATCATATAACAGATTTTTATCAATATTTGGCAGACAATTTGCCGGTCAGCCCGTGGTATTATCCCGAAGACCAAATGTCAGATATGCCCTTGAGATTTTTGGCGGCAGAAATCGTGCGCGAAAAACTGTTTTTGAATTTGCGTCAGGAATTGCCTTATGCCTTAACGGTTGAGCCTGAACTTTGGGAGCATAAGCCCGACGGCTCAATCAGGGCTGAAATGACGATATATGTTGAGCGCGATGCCCATAAAACAATTATTATCGGGCATAACGGCGCCATGATTAAAAAAATCGGGCAAAGTGCGCGAGAAGAGCTTGAAGAACTGTTGGAAGAGCGCATTCATTTGTTTTTGTTTGTAAAAGTGCGCGAAAATTGGGGAAATGACCCTGCCCGCTATTCCGATTGGAATTTAGACTTCAAAGCTTAAAAAAATCATTAAATTTGAATTTTTTACTTGCATTTTGACAAAAATAGGCTATAATGTAATTCAAAACATATTATAATGACTACTATTGGTAAGAAGGTACAGCGTTTTCATACTGGAAATCTTTTCATAGCGGTCATTTTTTTATGAATAATGTCTAATTTAAAACAATACCATTATGAAACAGATTTTTTTCTTTTTGCTGTTTGGGCTCATGAGTCTGATCAGCCTGACTTCCTGCGAGGACAAAATTGTCACTCAGGAAGAACCTGAGTTCGTGCCTTACGGCTATCAGCCAAAGGCACCAGAAACAAATGAATTTGGTGAAATTCCAATTGTTACATCCTTTCAGATTTTGGGATACAAAAACTTGGTAATCTCGGAATTTGAAAAGGACGATTGGATAATCATCGTTCCTGATCAGTTCCTCTGTCGGGGCGATCAACCTCTTAAGGTGACAAACCCGATGTTGGTTACCAACTTCCGAAAGGTGCTAGACATTCCCACCAATTACGAGGAATTGCCAGTTGCCTTCGGTAACACTAATGTTCCATACGAATATATGGGGAAGACAACAATGCTGGAACCTCTTGGAGAGGTGGAACTGTTTCTAACCATAGAGGAGGAATTCAGACAGGAACAGCCTATGTTCTTGCAGTATGGGTACATAAAAGTGCGCCTCATAATGGCTTTCGTACCCATAGCTGAAAAGAAGTTTCCATTCATGGTAATTGGTGATTCCAGTGACCCAAACTGGGACTGGGATGACGATGACGACGACGATGATAATGGTGCTGATGGCAATAACAACGGCTCCGAGTATTAAACAACAAAAAAAACAAAACAGTTATGAAAAAAATATTTTCCTTGATGCTGTTGTTGTCAGTGATGACAATAGCATCAGCACAGAAGATGACCATTAAGACCGCATCCGGTCAGGTGGTAGAAATCAACTGTGACGGAACAATGCCTGCCGAAATTCAGATTGAGGGTGACAAGGTCACCTTTAAAATGAACAAGGCAGAGGCAGAAGCTGTTGCCCCTGTTGAGGCTAAGGTTGCCGACGCACCACAGGCTGAGACCGCCGAGGTTGCCGACGCACCTGTTGCTGAAGCTGAAGTTGCTGAGACCCCACAGGCAGAGGTAGTTGAAGACCCACAGGCTGAAGTTGCTGTTGCTGACTCTCTTGATGAGAACATCACTCTTGGAACAATAGCAAACGCTATTGTGGAAGAGTATAGTCCGGAGTATGCCGCATTCAACCGCGAGCATGCAAACGATACTGTTCCTGAAAAGAGCGAACTCGTAAGAAATGTGGCAACACAGCTCGTAGGTAATGACGCTGTTGAGACAGTTGACTTTTTCGGAAGTCTGTTCAAAAACATGCGTTTCACGAAGGACTCAACCTTCGTGGCAACCTACGAAAAGCGCAAGCCAAGACCTCTCTGGCGCACGTATGACATAATAGAACTCAGCGGAAATCTTGGAAAAGATATCCGTAATGCATCTGCCGACGCTGTCGCAGATGAAATCAACGAGTCCGATTATGGCGATGATGGCCAAAACGAAAACAAATACGGTGGAGGATTTAAATACTCTCATGTCTATATCAAGGGAAAGCTTGATGAGAATGGAGTATGGCGTCCAAACCCTCTTGGTTTCGCATGGTCTTGGGGTGGACTTATCGCCTACTCATACGAGAAGGATATGGGTTCATCATTCAGCGCCATGGGTAAAGTCGGTGTCCAGATTGGTACCGATATAACCTTTGGTGTTGATGCTCTTGCCGGATGTGGTATAACTCCGTATGGTATGTTTCTTACCAACGGAATTAACCATACCTTCATACAAAGGTCAGCCTTTTGCATGAAGTATGGTGTACAGCTTTGGGGAAGCTTGAACTTCTCTAAAGATACATATACCGCATTCTTTGGCCGATATATCTATTCTCAAAGACCTGGCTCTGGAACAGATATGCCAAGAGGATGGGAGAAGGTGTTTGAAGACTTTGACCCTTCAAGCTGGACCGTAGGTCTTGCTGTTGGTTATAAGTTCGGATCGCCCGAACTCCTGTCTGATGACAAGAGGTTGCAGTTCAGCACTAATGTTGGCTACAACTTTATTGGCCAAAAAGGCATGACGCTGTCATCTGAGCTTGAGCACCTGACAAAGGTCAGCCACAGCACAACTTTGAGCTATGGTTTGGCTGTTGAGGAGCTTTTCAGCAACAATGAGAACAAAGACAAATTCACATCTGTCTTGTTGTCAGGAGGCTTTAAGGTTTCTCAGCCATTCAACAAATGGTTCTGGGGTGCAAAGCTGTATGCCGGTGTTGGCGACTATAATGTCAAATTCATCGGTCAGAAAGATGATGAGAATATAGAAAATTCCATCAAAAAACTTTCTGTAAAAACAGCTCTCCAGCTTAATGCTGGCTTGAAGCTCAGCCGAAACGGCGAAATTTTTGGAGCTATGCATCTTGGCTATCACTTCGGTAAGGCCATTGATTCTGAGGGCTTTGACGGCACAAGTTATGAAAACCTGAATGGCTTTGACCTCGGCACTCGCCTTGGTTATAAGTATACCTTCTAAATAAAAAACAACCGATACTTGAGAGTATCGGTTGTTTTTTTGTGCCTAGCAGTTTGTTATTTTCCTCTATCCTCACCCTTTGTGTGAACAGGCTTATGAGCATCAATAACACCTTTATTTTTATTAGTCGATTGACCGCTGACTTTACCTGTTCCGACATCAAATCTGCCACCTGACGGACGTTCATTGTATCCATCATTCAAAGAACGAGCTGTTGAATTATCATGTGCAGCAGTTACACGCGCCCTATCTGCACCATTACTTAGCGCATAGGTTGCAAATTTGGTAAATTTCTGTAAAGTCATATGATTGCGAGGCAAATCCTGACCATTAAATGACAAATTTGTTTGAAACATATCTTGTCTGGCCTTAGCTGTGGCTTCTTTACCTTCTTTTGACAAATGGAAATCTTTTACATTTTCATTCAGCGGCGCAATGGTGGTTGCCAATTTTTTATCATAATATGCTTTGCGTTCGATAATATAATCAACCAAATTATCAGCTTTGGTCTTACCGGCTTCTCTATCAGCCTTCAATTCGTCCACAAGTAATTTTTTATATGCTATTTCAGCATTTTCCGTCGGCTCGATACCATAAACAATTTTATATTCATCAACAATTAAATCATGCGTCGTAGGTTGCGGAACCGGTGTAGGTTGCGGAACCGGTGTAGGTTGCGGGTCCGGTGTAGGTGTAGGTTGCGGATCCGGCGTAGGTGTAGGTTGCGGAGCCGGCGTAGGTGTAGGTTGCGGAGCCGGAACAGGCTTCTTTCTACCGGTAATTTTATCAAACAGTGAACCTGCATATTCTTTCAAGGTCTTTGTCTTTGTAACAACATTACCCATCACACCAACCATGGCAACACCAAAAGGTCTGCTATTATCAAACAATTTGTCCTCATAAACAGGACCTGTTCCCTCATGAACAATCTCTTTTGTCGGCATATCAACTCCGGAATATGTAGATTCAGGACTTCTGTTCGGGTATAAATCAGGTCTTGTTTCAACCGGTTCATTAACACCTTGAACAAAGTTCTTTAAGCCGGATTCTTGCCACAAATCACTTCCCTGCCATGCTTTCACGGCATCAGGATTGATTGAACCGTCAGAATTTATTAAATTACCGACAGCCTTAACCACATTAGGATCAAGTCCGTGTTCAGCCACATACCCAGGACCATACACACGACCATGTTGTGAGTTATAAGCACCTTTCAACAGTTCGTCCGGATTGGTAATCGGAGCTTCCGGATGAGCCTTATTATAATCATCAACGGCGCTGAGATATTCATCATGATTCATTCCGTGATGTACTCTGTCTGAAATATTATACTGCTCGTTATAGCGTCTGGAATCTGCTTCCAAAGCATCACGATCAATAACCGTTTCTCTCGTTTCAGACGTTCCTTCGCTGACTTTTACTCGTTCCTGATGCTTAAAAATTTCATTATCAGGATTATGTTGATTATAAGCATCAATTGCCGCATCGGCAGCCTTCATACCGCCGAACGCGCCGAGAGCCGAAGCACCTACGATACCTGCCGCCTTCAAAATTGATTTCCATTTGCTCTCACCGCTGGCACGTGCTGCTTTATATGCGGTTATTGCACCGTTTGTAGCACCGACGGCCATTGCCGCCAAGCCCAATCCGATACCGACAGGTTGTGCGCCCGGAAATGCCATACATGCCGTTGCGGCACAACCCAAAGCCGTTGTTCCGACAGTCATCATCATTCGACGGTCTTTGACAAAGTCCTTAAATCCGGTGCCAAGACCTGCGGCTTTACGCTCTTTGTTCCATTTTCTGATTTGCCATGCCGTCAATCCAACACCCAATAAAGAACCAACAGCCGGTGCCGCCACTTGCAATCCGGTTACTGATTGTGCCGCCGTACCGACAAGACGCATAGCAGCCGACATCGTAGCCGCACTTAAAAATGTCTTGCCGACGGTTTTCCAATAACCTTGATTACCGCTTGCTTTCATCGCAATACGGTCTTTGGCATTTTTATCTATGCTTTCAATCGGTTCAAAAAGCTTTGTGGCAACATCGATATTCGGGTTTTTAACCTCATTACCGTCCTTATCAACACCCAAACGTTGAGCCAAACGCTCGGCATAACCGCCGGTTTGATTAACGATATTATCCAAACCTGCATCATAAGCCGTCGGTCCGATAGCCATCGGTTTTTCAACATTACCGAGTTCTGCGATAAATCTGTCAATATATTCTTGCTTTGTGTATTGGTCAGGATTTTCTAAAATACCTTGCGAAACTTGGTCAACAATATGCAACGAATATAATGTTTTCGGTAATTGATTCGATACTTCCTGAGTCAAAAATTCCGGTGTAATTTCAGTATCAGCGCCCAAATTTTCCAGCATAACGCTTTGTTTTGCCGCCAAAATTGCTTTATCAAGCTTGCTTCCCGGCAGAACTTTTGCACCTTCAGACCAATTGCTGGAAACATTTCCGTTTGCATCAATAAATTGCGGTTCGGCTTTAGGATCTAAATCTTTTTCTTCCAAACAAGCCATTTCCTCCGGTGCAAGACTTCTGTATGTTCTTTTTTTATCAAACGCCCTATCCGGAAATCTTTCTTTTAAGGCTTGTAACTGCTCGGCATCAAGAGTGAAATATTCTCTGTCCAAAAACTTGAAGTTGGAAACCAGCTTTGCCATTTCAGGAGTAATTTCAACCCCGGCCATTGTTTCGCGCATTTTTTCAAATCTGGCGTCAAGATCTTCGGCATTTTCAGCTGAAACAGCGCTTAAATTATATACACTGTCGTATTCTTCAATTTTTCCTTTGGCAACTTCCATGCAATCATGGTAATTTTGCAATTTTTCGCTTGCCAAAGATTTTGCTTCATCGGTTTCACCGTCTTTTGCCTCAGCCATCAAGTCATTATAGCGGGCAACAAACATTGCATTATAACCATTATAAGCATCGGCAATATTTGTTACATCAGCAAAGTGCAAATCCTTTTCTTTTGCCGCCATTTCAGCCAAATCATCCATTCTGCCGGCAACTTTATCAAACTTTGCGGTAACCGCTTCGAGTTTTTCTTTGTCTTTTTCTTTATTGGCTTGCTCCTTGAAGTCATCATACATTGCCGCCAAAACCGACGGAGGCAACAAATTAAACAGTTCATCGTTTTCCAGAACCTTATCCGTAACTTTTTCCATCATTTCTTTGATTTGTTTTTCAGACAAAGTCGGCTCATATTTTTGTAACAAATCAATGGTTGTAACAGGATCAAGTATTTGAGGCATATCTTCTTCAACAACACCCATTTCTTTCAGGGCATTCAATTTTTCCCATCTGAGCCATTGTTCATTAGAATCCGAATAAGCGCTTCTGATGCGCTTCATATCACCAAGGAGTTGCTCGTTATTTTCATTTTGTTTTACATCGGCACCGTTTCCGCCGGCAATCGGTTGTTCTTGCTGTTGTTTTTCCGGCTCTTGTTTAGCTTTTTCGGCTTCTGCTTGCTTATGAACAAAAAAACTGACTGTGCCGAAAAGTTTTTGTGTATCAGTCAATTCATCATATGGTTTTCCGAATTTTTCTGTAGCGAAATTTTTCATTTCATCACTAGGTTCTAACACCTCATTTTTTTCATCAGGTTTACCCATATACTTGTCTGCATCACTTTTTTC
Source organism: Alphaproteobacteria bacterium (assembly GCA_045602545.1). GTDB lineage: Bacteria > Pseudomonadota > Alphaproteobacteria > RF32 > CAG-239 > RUG410. The sequence goes on along the minus strand of JAZSBR010000036.1, from coordinate 15,782 downwards.
GGTGTCGTTTAAATCATCCAATCTATATCTGAAGCAAAAAAGGATAGCTTCTTGATCCAGAAGGCCGACATCTTTAGCACTCTTAAAGCCTAATTCAGTAATTAATTCCTTAAACTTCGGATGTTCCACTATACCGGCATAGTTTTCATATCGAGCCATTTTCGTTCTCCTTGATTTTTTGTTATATGCTTTATTTTATCACAATCTTGATTTTTGTCAACTATTTTTTCAAAAAAAATGCAACAAATAATAAATGCTTGACTTAACTGGATAAATTGTTTATATTGGCGATGTGAACAAACTGCAAAGGAACAATTGATGACAAAAATCACATGGAAAGCAGGAACTATGTTAAGCCCTCTCCCGCCGGTGTTGGTTTCTTGCGGAAGTGTTGAAAATCCAAATGTTATGACGGCTGCATGGAGCGGGATTATCTGCACCGAACCGACGCTTGTGTATGTTTCAATCCGCCCTTCCAGATACAGCAACGAAATCATCCGCAAAACCGGTGAATTTGTCATAAACGTTCCGACAGTCAAATTGGCAAAAGTTGTGGATTGGTGCGGAGTTAAAAGCGGAAGAAATGTTGACAAATTCAAAGAGATGAACATCACAGCGCTTTCATGCGATAAAATCGGCGCACCGCAAATCAAAGAATCTCCCGTTTCTTTGGAGTGCAAAGTCAAGCAGATTACCAATTACGGCACTCACGACATGTTTTTGGCCGAAGTTGTTGCCGTTGATGTTGATGACGAATTTATCGGCTCCAAAAACGAACTTAATTTGGAAAAAGCCGGCTTGTTGGCTTATGCCCACGGATTTTATTATGCTTTAGGCAAAAAAATCGGCAAATTCGGTTGGTCGGTAGAAAAGAAAAAAACCATTCAAAAGCGCAAGGCTCGCCAAAATGCGCTTGAAGCGAAAAATGTTGCAACAAAAGCCAAAGCTCCATCAAAAATAAAAAAAGGTATTCGCCATGGAAACAAAAAACATTAAAATGAAAATTGACTACAAAAAAATAAAAGTTTTCAGCGAATACAATGTTGATAACATTGAGTATCCGCTGATTTTATCCATTCCGCACAGCGGTACATATTTTCCGCCGGAATTTTTGCAAAATGTTCGTTTTGATGAAAAAAATTTGCGCCACAATGAGGACCTTTTGGTTGATGAACTGCTTGAAAATGCCATAAATTACGGGATACCGACCATCAAGATGGAAGTAACTCGCACATTTATTGACCTCAATCGCGATCGCTTGGAAGTTGACCCGCATATGTTTTATAATTATCCGAAAAACTCCGAGGTTTTGTATGACACGCACTGTCGCGTGGGGCTCGGAGTTGTTCACCGCATAAATTATAAGCGTGAGAATATTTATGACGGATTGCTTGATTATAATGAAGTTCAGGCGCGCATAAAAAATGTTTATGATGTCTATCATCAAAGGCTTAGTCAGTTGATTGAAAAGTGCATTAAAAAATTCGGGTTCTGTCTGGTGCTTGACTGCCACTCTATGCCGAGCAAAATTTGCACAATTGTTGACAGCAGAAAAGGCATTGATATTTGTTTGGGAAATCTGTTTAATCAGAGTTGCCCGCAAGAGATGTGCGATTTGTTTGCCACTCAATTTTGGAACAATAATTACAGCGTTGACTATAATTGCCCGTATTCCGGCGCTTTTATTACCTTTAATTATTGCCAGCCGCGCAAAAAAATGTATACCTTGCAACTGGAAATAAATCGCGGGCTTTATGCCGATGAAGAAAATTTGCAAAAAAGTGAAGATTTTTATGAAGTTGCCGAAGATATCAGCAACGCCGTCATAAATTTTGCCGAAAACTTAAAAAGAATGAGTTTCTGACATTTTCCCTATCCTTTCTAAAAAACGCGCTTGAAAAAGCGTGCTGAGCAAATATATCGTATATAATCAAAAATTTTAAGGAGAAAAAAATGTTCAAAAAACCGCTTTACAACTTTATATTGAGCTTATTTTTAATCTTGTTTACCGCCGGCTGGTGCAGTTATTTCAACTCATTTGCCATGGATAGCTATTATCCGCAGATTCAGCGTTCAAACTTAACTCCTCCGGGCTATGTTTTTTCAATTGTCTGGACCATATTATATACCTTAATGGTTGTTTCGCTCGATATCTTATTCAACCTTAAAACAGAAATCAAAAAGATGGCAATACAGCTATTTTTATTCAACTTATTTTTGCACATTATGTGGTCATTTGCCTTCTTTTTCAACGGATATTTTCTCGTCGGGTTCATCATTATCTTGATATTGGATTTTGCTGCCTTAGCCCTAACCGAGGTCGCTTATCAGGCAAACAAAGTTGCCGGATTGTTGTTGCTTCCGCATTTATTTTGGGTTTTATTTGCCACATATTTGAACTGGGTTATATATGATTTAAACGGCGCAACCTTTGCTTTTTAAGAATGTAAATATATTAAAACGGCAGAGCATAAACCCCTGCCGTTTTTTTTATGATGAAAAACAAACTATTTATTTATGTTGTTTGAGATTTGGTTATTGTTTACACTTTTTCCAAAGTACGTTTCGGATGAACGACACCTTTTCCATCAGAAACATTTTCTTTTTCAATTGTCCGCAACACCCTGTATTGAAGTTCTTGGTCTTTTTTACTCATTATTTTTTGTTTTATTTCTTTAATATAAAGTTCACTTGCCTTTAATTCATCAAGAGTAAATTCATCATTAAGTCCATATTTTTTAGCAATATCCACATCAGAACGAAAATAACCACCAACTTCTTTCGGTGCGCCCTCAAGGCTGGTTAATTGATTGTTGGTACAAATAAAATCACCACCAACTTCTTTCAGTGCGCCCTCAAGACTGGTTAGTTTATTTTTGGAACAATCAAACTTACCGCCAACTTTTTCAGGTGCGCCCTTCAGGCTGGTTAATTGATTGTCCCAACAACGAAAATCACCACCAACTTCTTTCGGTGCGCCCTCAAGGTTGGTTAAGTGATTTACGTGACAACCAAAACTACCACCAACTTCTTTCGGTGCGCCCTCAAGGCTGGTTAATTGATTGTAGGAACAACTAAAATCACCACCAACTTCTTTCGGTGCGCCCTCAAGGCTTGTTAATTGATTGAAGTAACAATCAAAATTACCTTCTACGGTAACTTTTGATAAATCCGGCAATTTTTCTAATCCTTTACCGGATAAATCCAAATCACCTTTAATTACAAAACCATCCGGTAAATCATTTAAGTCCCAAATTTGCCCATCCTGCTTAATAAATAAACCCTCTGTTATCAAACTCATCTCTTTTTCCTTTCTTGAGAATTTTTATCTTTTGTCTAATTGTAACAAAACGAACATTTGTTTCCACCGATGAAAAAATGAATATTTTCAGAATAAAATAAACCGAGATAATGCGGTTAAAAGTCTTTATTCATAAGGCATTATCGGCTATTTTGACGAAAAATTAAAAAAATGCAAAAAAGGGTTGACAATAAACGTTGGTTTAAATTGACCAGTCTATAACCAGCGTAAGCTCTTGATTTTTAAAAATTTTTCATTATATCTTTTCTGTCACAAATCAAAACCTCAAGTTTGAAACTTGAGGTTTTGATTGCTGAACATTCATCAGGCTCGGCCGGTAATTCCGACAAATCTGGCTAAATTAATTTTTGTTTCATCAACGGCGCGTTGCCATTTTTCTTCATCATCGGTATGAAACAAAATATTGCTGTTTGCATCGGCAACCAACCAATAATTTTCATAGATTTCCGCTTCCAACTGGCGCGGATTCCAAAACGAATAGCCCAAAGCCACAAGTTTGTCCTTCGGTCCGCGATTAAAGGCAATATCCGCAATAATTTCAGAAGTTGAGGAAACCGCTATGCCGTTGCCGACGGTAACAGTACCGTCTTTAATATAATCATCGCTGTGCAAAACCATACCGCGCACTTTTTCCAAAGGTCCGCCGTTATAGAGCATAATTTCATTCAGGCGCTCATAATTTTTCACCGGCAGTTGAAACATCAAATCGGAAAAAGTAAACTCATTCAAGCGCTTGTTGATAATCAACCCTAATGCTCCGTTGGCATTATGCGAACAAACATAAACAACCGAATGCGCAAACATTTCGCTGTCATAAAGCGCCGGCAAGGCAATCAAAAACTTGCCCGCAAGAGAATATTTATCATCAAAAATATCTGCCATCGTCTGCTTTCAAAAAAATCTGTTGCTTTCTTTGTTTATTGGGTTATATTATCAAACAAGGTCACTTTAATTTAACTACTATTAAAACTAAAATGCAACACTTATTTTTTCATATAGTTTTATTTATTTTGCTTTTCAAGAGTGTGCTTGCCGGCGCGGCTGTTCCGGTTTTGCCGGAAGATTTTCACGGCATAAACACCGAAAATTATGTGGCCTCGCTGACCGAAGATGAAAATTTTGTGCCGAGCATGACGCAAACCGGCGCAATTATGTTTGAGCTCGGACGCTATTTCAATGATAAATACCCGAATAATGAGATTTTTGATGAAGACTATGAAGATGTTTTGGTTGAAGACTTAAAGCAATTTTTGCCTAATGAAAACAATAAAGAATTGCGCCAAAGACTGGCAATGCTCCGCAACAGTGTGCGGATTTATCGCTCAGGCAAACAACTTTACGGCGAATATTTGGCGCAAAAAATCGTTCCGCCGGCATATAAAAAAGTCCGCTCTTCAGAAGATTATGATCATGAAGGCGAGTTTTCATATATTGAAGCGCCGGAAAATGAATTTACCAAAATTTATAATTTCAAAAAATTTTTAAGTTACAGCGACGATATTCAAGAGCTTAATGCCATCAGAAAATATGAAAAAGAAGCTGATGAAGAACTTTCATGGCTTGATAAAATAGATTATATGTACCAAAAATTTGAGTGGAAAAAATTTCCTGCTTACGGAATAAGCGAAAAAAATCCCCTGCTCTCTGATTTGGGTATCGGAAAATGGCAAAAAGGCAAAAATGCCGACGCGCGCCTTCTTTCACCCGAAATTTATGTAGATAACAAAGAAAAAATCAACGTCGGTATCAATATCACCACCAGACTCGGCTATTTTGTTTTGGCTAACAATTTGAGTAAAGTATATCATAAACCATTGATAAATCTTGATAAAAGCCAAAACATCAAAAGCTATAAAGTGCTTTATCCGATAGCTTTGCAAAACAACATCAAAAGCTTTGCGCACAAATATTTCGGCGATTTTGTTATTCCGCTTGAGCTGGAAATTGATAATCCTTCCGAGGATGTAATCATAAATGCCGATATGAATTTGATTGCCTGCGATGCTTCCATGAATTGCAACGAGGAAAAATTTGATTTATCGCTTGATTTGGAGGCAAAGGGCAAGGAATTTTTGCCGAACGGGTTTGAAAACTTTTTTAATATGGCAATGCAAACGGTGCCTCAAGAAACTTCGCCTGAATTTTCCTTAAATAAACTGGTTGTTGATTCCGATGCTGACGGACAATCCCTGCGCGCCGAATTTAAGACCGATAAAAAAGTGCGCAATTTCAAGGTTTTTGTTGAACAAATTGATGGTTTTGCAAAATTTGAATCGCCTTTAATCAGCGTGCGTGACGGCACAATTTATGCGCGTTTAAAGCAAATCAATGAAGCTGACGCCACCGATTTGGACGGCAAGCAATTTATTATTTCCGCCGAACTTAACGGAAAAACCTCAATCCGCAACATAAAAACGGCAAATAAAAGCACTCTTTTTGATTTGGAGCGCAAAACTCTTTCTTTAGGCATTGTTTTGCTCGCATTTTTCGGTGGTCTTATTTTGAATTTTATGCCTTGTGTGTTTCCGATATTAGCCTTGAAAATAATGGCCTTAAGCCGTACACCGGCACGCAAGCGCAAAAACTTAAAAAATGCCGTAAAATCAAATATACTCGGCATTTGGAGCGGTTTTTTGCTCTTGATTATATTTTTATGCGTCTCAAAATATATCGGAAATTCCCTCGGTTGGGGTATGCAATTTCAAAATATGAGCTTTTTGGTGGCGATAACCTTTATTGTGTCGGCATTCATCATCGTTTTGCCATTCCTTAATTTTGATAATTTTTATCGCCACACTATCAATGTTCCGGCAAAAAGCCTGAACTACGGTATCGGTTTTTTAACGGTGATGTTGGCAACTCCCTGCACCGGTCCTTATATGGCAACCGCCGTCGGTTTTGCCTTAACCGGAACATATGCTGACATAATTATAATTTTAAGCGCCCTCGCCTTAGGTTTAAGCACGCCGTATATTTTAATTTTATGCTTGAAAAAACCGGACGAATTTTTCCCGAAATCAGGCGATTGGCTTAAATTTATGCCACCTTTGATGTCGCTGTTGTTATTTATGACTCTTGCGTGGTTAATCAGCCTGATTTGGCGCCAGACAAACTGGCATATACCGGCGCTTTTGGGTGCCTCAATCATATTGTTTATGCTTTGTTTCAAATTTTATTTGCGTCTTCTTGATTATTTAGGCAAAATCATTGATGAGCAAATAAGCGAACAAACACTAAAACGCGCAAAAATGACCGCATCATATATAATGATATTGATATTTGCACTTTTGCTTACCATAAATATTTTTTATGCGCAAAAAGTTTATGTTGAACAAAAATCAGCCGGCATTTCTTCTCGCCTTATGGAAATTGATAAGGACCTGATTGCCGAAAAACTTTCTGAAGGTAAAAGCGTTTTGTTGGAAATAAAAGCCGATTGGTGCCTGACTTGTCAATATAATCAGACCATGGTTTTAACACCGCTCAACTTGGAAAATTGGCAAAAAAACTATAATCTGGAGCTTATGACGGTTGATTGGACCGATTATAACCGCGAAGTGCTTGATTTTATGGAAAAGTACGGGCGCAAGGGCTTGCCGTTTTATGTTTTGTTCACTCCGGTTTTGCGTGACGGCATTGTCCTGCCGGAACTTTTTTCGGAAGAAGATATAACTTCCATGCTGATAAACATGAATCAAATTTAATTTTTCAATAACTCCTAGTTCCTTTTTTTTCTTTACAAATATAAAAAATTTGCTAGTATTGAATATGAGCACAGAAAGCTCAAGAGGTAGACAAACCTCAACACAAAAAATGCTTCTGACTTTATGGTCGGAAGGTAGCAAAATAAGGAATGTCCGAATATGCTACACTATTCTTTGTGTTATAGTTTGTCTCTTCCGACCGCTCTCTGAGCGGTCATAAATTTTTTAAACGGATTTTAAAGAAAGGAAAAAACATGCTAATATCAAATAAAAATAATCAAAATTTTCAATCCGGTCGTTCCATGATTGAAATGCTTGGTGTCTTGGCTATTATAGGCATTTTATCGGTAGGCGGAATAACAGGATATTCCAAAGCAATGGAACAAATGAAAATAAATAAAACAATTCAACAAATATCAACAATCGCCAATAATGTGCACACAACTTTTATTAGCCAAGAAAATTACGGAGGATTAAATAATAATACTACACTTTGGAAAAATGCCGGACTTATTCCGAATGACATGTGGATAGATGGCGAAACTTATCCACAGCTTGTTTGGGGTGGAGAAGTAAGACTTTATAGCCGACAAAAAGATGATGAAGACACCTATAATCTTGGCGCATTTAGCTTATATATTGGTAATTTAAAATCTGAGCAAATGTGCATTCAATTACTAACCAATAATTGGAAAGATTTTGGTGTAAGTATGATAGAACTACAAAATTGTGAATTAAGTGATATTTATGGCGATGGTATTAATTCTGAATTTGACTTGCTTACACCGATACCTGTAAGCACAGCTGCCTATTTATGTCAAATTCATAAAGATGATTCCGATGGAATTGATGAAATAAATATTTATTTTGATATTGATGTAAATTCTGAATATTGGCAAGAGTATCTGGCTGATTGTTCTCTTTCTGATGGAGGCTGTTGATTAAGCACCTAAATAAATCATTACCTTCTTTTTTTAGGGTTGTTGGCGCGTTCCAAAGCACGATATATTGACGGGCGCATAAATTTTCCGCGCCAAATACCGTATTTGTGCTCTCTTGCCTGCTGTTCAATTTCATCAAATTTTTTGTTTTTGTAGGAAACGGCATAACCGTTGGCAATCATTTCCTGATTGATGTTTAAGGTTGAAACAAAGCATTCGCAAAGTTTGCGCTTATAGCGATCCCGCTTTTTTTGGCACTTGCACTTAACCTCGCCTTTTGCCATTAAGGATTTCAAAAATTCCAATGAATCTTTTCCGCATTCATAAGCACCACCGTTTTCATCATAGCATTCTTGATATAATTCCGGCGCATCAATGCCTTTCAAGCGGATTCTTTCAATACCGCGCTCAAGCGAATCACCGTCAACGGCTTTATATTCCGCCTCCGACACACTGCAAAAGCTCAAAATCAACAAAATCGGCAATAAATACTTTTTCATGCGTAAAATTCCTTTTTTTTGATAATAAAACAAAAAAAATATAAAGCAACATTAAATTTGTTTACTTTTCTTTCATATAATTTTGTTATGTCTTGATTAAAATGAAACTAATTTATTTAAAGGTACCGAAATGTTAAAAAAATTAGGAATACTTTCAGTTCTTTGTCTTGGAATCAGCAGTTGCCAATATTCCGAGGCACAACCTATCGTTCAAAATGATGCTTCAGCCGAGTTGGAGAACTTTAAAAATCAGCCGGCTCCGCAGATTCGCTTAAAAAAGACACCGGACACAATTATAGTATGTCGCAACAAGCAGTGCGCTCCGTCAAAGCTATCAACATCAAAAGAATATGTTTATAATACCTTACTTCATATGTTGGACAGCAATGCCAGAAAAAAAGCGCTTGTTTGCCAAGCTGATTCAAACACTCACGCTTGTACGGAAGAATATGTTTCTTTGCCGATAACGGTTGGAATTACTCCGGCTTATATGTATATTGATGATGTCAAAATCACCGATGTTTCATTGAGCAAAAAGAACACGGCAGCGCTTGATTTGATTTTGAATTGGGGTGTTTCGTATAACGGACAAACTCCGTCTTGCCGTCCGAGCAAAACTTTGCTTTATGTGAAGAATGTCAACAACGCCATTATGGAAGATAACGGTTATGAATGCAAGATGACTACCATCGGCAGCAGTTCAATAAAAACCTTGTTTGCCATTGATTATATTGACTTAGATTATGATTACATCGGCGGATTTTATTCAATCGGTGTTTCCGGACCGGCATTCGGCGGAGGTGCAGGCTATATGATTATGCGCCTGCCTGAAGATATTTCCGTTGACCCGAAGGATTTTCAGCCTGAACCGGTAAAACCAAAGGCCGAAAAGAAAAAGTCCGAGCCGAAAAAAGAAGTAAAAGAGGTTTCTCCTCTTGTAGCTGCTCCGATTGCTCAACCTGTGCCTGTTCCTGTGGCTCAACCGGCACCTGTTCCAGCGCCTATAGCTCAACCGGCACCGGTTCCTGTGGCTCAACCTGCACCGGCTCCTGTTGCTCAACCTGCACCGGTTCCTGTTGCCCAACCGAAAGCGCCGGCACCGAATGTTGATACCATAATTCGCTATAATCATGCCGCCCGCGACTATGACACGGCAAAGGATGAAATAGAACAGCAACGCAAAAAAGAATTTGAAGAATATGAAAAATGGAAGTCTGAGCAATCACAAGCTCTTGATTTTCAGGGAGTTAAGGTTTTGCCTGTTCCGCTAAAGAAGGCAAAACCAGAAACCGAGCCGGCTGATAAAAATCAGCTGACCGATTATCAGGAAAACCCTCCAAAGAAATAGTATTAAGTCATTTTTTGATAAACTCAATGCCCGCCGAATATCTTCAACGGGCAAAATTTTGCTTTACAAAATTGATTTTTTGATGTAACCTTGCTTCATAATGGTGTTTTACCATTTAGGGCGTCAGAACCCTTTAAATGCGTTTTGGTTGTGTGTGCAATCACCAGCTTTTGCTGATATTCGTATTAAGTGCGGATGTCGGCTGAATAAGGCAGATAGCTGAATAAGCTGAGCCGTTTTTTTAACGTATTTACGGTTTCTGAACATCCGCCCGCCTATTGAAGCGGGTTTTTCTATGGTCTAATTTATAAAAAGGAAGGATGTATCATGAAAGAATTTCACTTTTTTAGAAAACACATAAAAACAGGCGAAGATTGCAAAAAATTTTCCAAGAGTGTTTCGTATGAAACACTCGTCATTGGTGCGGCGACAACCGGCAGGGAGTGTGGCGAAGCGCTTGAAATAGAGGGCGTCATAACGAGGAGGACTTTAGTCCGACGTGGTTATCTCCCAGAGCAGTGTACTCATGCAAATAAAGAATCCTTATTTGCAAACGTCACTTGGTTAATGAGATTACCACGTCGCATTCAAAGAATGCTCCTCGTAACGACGATTCCGGCGCTTGCCCTTCTTTTCACCCTAGCCACAATCACCGAATCATGGGCAGAAATAATTGCCAGCGGTGACGATTGCGCTGCTGATGACGGCGTTTCGGAATGCCATTGGGAAATCGTATCAACAACCGACGCAGATGGAAAGCAAACCCAAACACTGAATATCAGCGGTAAAGGAGATATGAAAGGCTATAAATATATGGATAGTAATGATAAACCTTGGGGTAATTATACTGTTTCTTCCATAAAAGTTGAAGGTATTGACAGTATTGGTGCATCAGCTTTTTCTAATTTTCGCAATGTTAATGACGTCGAAATAGGTAATTCTGTAACAACCATTAAAAATAATGCTTTTGCATGGACAGGAATTAATTCAATTACTATGTCTGATAATCTTAAAAATCTGAATATGTCGGCATTAAGAGGGACAAAATTAACCGAAATAACATTGCCTTATACAACCAACATTGCCATTGGTTCGCTTGGAGAGCATTTGATAAACGTTACTTGTTTGGGCGATGAACAAAAATGCGCAAATTTAAAAAATCAACTGAAAAATTATCAATATGACTATAATGGTATACTTGATTTAGATTTATCGCAGGATGGAGCATTCTCCATTGCCGGCAAAGAAAAATGTAATACCGAAAATTATTATTGGGATGGTAAAGGTTGTGAAAAGACACGAGAAGATGGCTCTAAACCTTGTGCTAATGATTATGTGAGCTATAAAAGTGAGTGCTTGTCTGAATATCCGTTCGCCAAAAAACGTTGGACTCCGGCAGAGGCGGCTGAGTGGCTTCATGACGGAAACGATAACTTTGTGGTGATTACGTTTAAGAAGTGATTGCATTAAAAAATCATCATACATCATAAGCTTTTGAAAGATTTTCAAAAGCTTATGATGCCACCGCCTCAAAGGCGGAAAAAATAAAGGACTTCTTTTTTCAAGAAGACCTTTATTTGTTTGATGATTCGCCATCAAAAAACTCGGATAACGAGGTAAATACGAAGAGGGACTTCGACGACGTGTACAAAGAGGTACACGAGGAGAAGCCCCCAACCGGCACCAAGTCATAAATCCCGTATAATGCGGCAGATACGAAGAGAGATTTTTCCGCGGTGTACAAATTAGTACATAAGGAAAAATCTCACTTAACCGGCACCCACGCCCACAAAAAAACTCGGATAACGAGGTAAATACGAAGAGGGACTTCGACGACGTGTACAAAGAAGTACACGAGGAGAAGCCCCTCAAGTAGTTACCCGTTAGACGAGTTTTTTATTCTAGTTGGCTTTCTTTAAAGCCTCACCTAATGCTTCGCCCAGTGATGAGCCGGAAGATTGGTTAGAATATTCTTCCAAAACCTTCTTTTCTTCATCAAGCTCTAAAGCTTTTACGGAAAGACCGATTTTAACGTTTTTCTTGTCTACGGAAGTGATTTTAGCTTCCAAAACATCGCCTTCTTTATAGTTAGCAGGGTTTTGTTCGCTCTTTTCTTTAGACAAGTCGCCTTTCTTGATGTAGGCGGTTAAGCCTTCAACATCAACGGTAACACCTTTTTCGTCAGTATCTTTTACGATAACTTTAACAACATCGCCCTTCTTAAGGCTTGCTAAAGCTTGGGTAACATTGTCTTCGGAAAGCTGTTTAACACCAAGGCTGATGCGTTCTTTTTCAATATCGGCATCAATAATTTTAGCTTCAATGTCTTGACCTTTTTCATAGTCTTTAACAGCTTCTTCACCTGATTTTTCCCAAGAAATATCAGAAAGGTGAATCATACCGTCGATTTCGTCTGTAAGACCTACAAACAAACCGAATTCGGTAATGTTTTTGATTTTACCGTTGATAACAGATCCGACCGGATGCTCTTCAATATAAGCAGCCCAAGGGTTCGGAGTGCATTGTTTGATACCGAGGCTGATACGTCTTTTTTCTTCATCAACTTCCAGAACTTTAACTTCAACTTCTTCAGAAGTAGAAACAATTTTTCCCGGATGAACGTTTTTGCGAGTCCAGCTCATTTCAGAAACGTGTACCAAACCTTCAATACCGTCTTCTAATTCAACGAATGCACCATAATCTGTGATATTGGTAACTTTACCCTTGCAAATATCGCCGACTTTATATTTTTCGGCAACAGCCTGCCATGGGTCATTTTCAAGTTGTTTCATACCGAGGCTGATGCGTTGATTATCTTCATTGAATTTGATAACCTGAACTTTAACGGTTTGACCAACGGTCAAAGCCTCTGCCGGATGATTGATACGTTTCCAAGAAATATCGGTAACGTGCAACAAACCGTCAATACCGCCACGGTCAACGAATGCACCGTAATCGGTAATGTTTTTAACAACACCGTCAAGGATAGAACCTTCTTTAATGCCGTCCATAAGCTCAGCTCTGGCTTCAGCACGAGTTTCTTCCAAAACAACTCGGCGAGAAACAACGATATTGCCTCTTAATTTATCCATTTTCAAAATTTGGAACGGTTGAGAAATTCCCATCAAAGGAGAAATATCTCTGATTGGGCGAATATCAATTTGAGAACCAGGCAAGAAAGCGATGGCACCGTTCAAATCAACGGTAAATCCTCCTTTAACACGACCAAAGATAATACCGTTAACGCGTTCGCCGGCATTCATCAATTTTTCCAAATCAGCCCAAACTTCTTCACGACGAGCCTTTTCACGAGAAAGAACAATGTTGCCGTCTTTGTCTTCATAACGATCAACCAATACTTCAACAGTATCACCAACTTTGATTTCCGGATTTGTACCGAATTCACGAAGCGGAATATTTCCTTCAGATTTCAAACCGACATCAACAGTCACGAAATCCGGAGTAAGTTTAATAACGGTACCTTTTACAACTGAGCCGACCAAACCGTTTTCACCGAATTGTTCAGAGAGCAAATCAGCAAAATTTTCAGTCATTTCCGGCATTTTAATATTTGAATTTGTCATATAAAATAAATTTTCAAAAGATTGCCAACTCTTTAATATATTAAGAGCGGACTTGCGCGGTGTTAAAAAAACTACCGAGAGCATGCGCGCCCACACAATCGGCAGATATCTTTATACATAAAAAATATTATTTTTCAAGCATTTTTTAAAGAAAAGCAAAAAAAAATGTGCAACCTGACCTTTCAATCAAGAATTGCACATCTAAGTTTTTAAATTGTTTAAGTTTCTTATGAGCTAGAATTATTATTCAAATTCAAGCGTTTGGCAATATCATCAAACATACAACCGGCATACTGCGTGCCATTCAACTTTACATTTGCCAAATTCTCATTACCGCTCAAATCAACTGACGAGGCATCAGCTTTGTTGATATTGCTCATACCAAAAATACCGGCAACAGCTAAAAATGCCTTCAACCACAACATCTTATAAATTTTCATCTATTTTCTCCTTAGAAGTATAACCATACATGCCGAAACAGTACCATAACAAACGATGCTTGTCAAGCAAAAAAGTTATTATTTTTGCAAAAAAATTACAATATTTTTTATTAACTATTCAAATTATATCTTCGGTTAATCGTTGCTACCATTTCATAACATTATACAATTATTTGACTGTTTATTGATAAACTTTACCAGTCGCTTCAAATCCTTGCAACCACTAAAAAAACGGAAACTTATACCTAATTAAAATATTGATTTTTAATGATAATTTTAACTTGCACAAAATAAGAATATTTCACCAACCTCTGCCCTTCAAAAACTTCAAAATTTAATCACTTTCTTTAGAATAGGTATATTTCGCAATATAAAAACATCCCCTCAAAAGTTTTTTTCTTTCAAAGGGGATGCTTTTAAGCTTGTCACAGAAAACTGCGTTCACTTGACACATTTAGTGATTATTCTTTTTATTCTCAATCTCTTCCGCAGCTTTTTGTTTTGCAACTGATACACTGTCTATGTAGTGTTGATAAATTTCCGGATACTTCTTTGCGACGACAGGCATCTGTTCAGCAAATGCATTAATATAGCGAAACCGATTGCCGCTTCTCATCATTTTTAAAGCCGCATCCACACGTTCTTTCTCAGGGTTTGTTTCAACGCGCATATTATCACCAATCATCATCTTTTGACGTGTTTCATTATTGTAAACCGGCCAAGCATGTTTTTCGGTGGACGGATTACCGGTTTTTGCAAAATTAGCAATCATTTTTTGAAATTCCAATGCCAAGTCTACCTCTTCTTTGGTGCCCTTCACATCAACTCCGTCAAAGGTACCGAACATATAATAACAGTCTATGGCATGCGCTGCCCCCAAATATTCAGGATAGTCATATTTTTTTTCAAAGGTATAACTGTAACCAACACCGCCGTTTTTAGCATGTTCCAATGCCTGATAGGTGTTGCCGATGGAAAGTGCTTTATCGTCCATATAGCGTCTGGTAATTTCTTTTCCGGAGTAACCTAAATTCTCTAAAGCTTTTTTATATTGCGACAAATCCTTTTTGAATTCTTCGGTTTCCAGACTTTCATCCATATCCATCCACACTTTACAAACAGCATCAAACATCTGCTCATCACCTAAGAAAACAGCTTGAAAATAACGGAATTCATCAGCAGTATGTCCTTGCATAATGATTAAATCTTTACTCATTCCATCTTCCCAAAGTTTGAAAGGATCATTTGGTACAATTTTGCCGTCACGTACCATCAAGCTATAAACATCTAAGGCATTTTTATCCCAATAGTCATGAATTGTTTTGAAGTCAATTTGCTGTAAATCTTTGACTGTTTTTACTTTCAGGTCTTTTTTGAGAGCTTCCGGCAAAGCTAAAGTCTTTTCAATATCATTTCCCTGATTAACCGAACCACTCATCGGAATTGCCTTTTGGAAAAGGCCCTTTGCTTCAGGCAAGGTGCATAGTGTTGAAACTGCTCCACCACCTGCTGATTCGCCGGCAATCGTAATATTATTAGGATCACCGCCGAAAGCCGCGATATTTTCCTTAATCCATTTCAGTGATTGAACTAAGTCAAAAATACTATTATTGATAGATGTTTCATATTCTTTGCCGTCAGGAAATTCGGAAAGGTTAATCATTCCCATCATGCCCATACGATAGGTAACCGTAACCAATATCACATCAGGGTTATGTTGAACAAAGAATTGCCCGTTATAAAGCGGGTCGGCAGTTCCACCTTGCAGCCAACCACCACCGTGAATAAACACCAAAACCGGTTTTTCTTTTTCCCCATTAACATTTTTCCAAACATTCAAATTCAAGCAAGCTTCGCTCTGCTCATAAAGTGACGATCTTTCTCCCGTAGGATCAATCGGTTGCATACAAGAAGGTCCGAAATAATATGCCTCATAAACCTTA
>JAZSBR010000035.1:0-2368 GCA_045602545.1 Alphaproteobacteria bacterium | reverse complement strand
TACGTATTAAGCTCATTAGCCGAGTTTTTGCAGGCATTTGTTTTCTTGTGTAGTTCTGTTTACACGTCGTTGAAAAACAGCTACGTATTAAGCTCATTAGCCGAGTTTTTGCAGGCATTTGTTTTCTTGTGTAGTTCTGTCTATGCGTTGCTCAAAAATTCCGTTTTGCAATCCATATGTTATCTGATTTACTACATAGTTAATTTTTAAGAAAATTTAGCATTTCAAAGATAATTATATTCTTGTTTTTTTGGTTTTTCTGAAATAATATGCCCACATATCATATTGGATAGGAGAAAATATGTCATCACTTATACAATTTATAAAACTGTTTATTTCCGGAAGAAATTTGAAGGGAATTAAGTTTAGAACCATCTTATCTATCATTTTAACTTTTTCTGTTCTTATTATAGAAATTGCAGTGTATCATATATATTGGGATTCTATTCCGGATATGGTTGAATATGATTACGATTTTTCTGGTCAACCTAATGATATATGCGAGAAAAAGTGGATATGGTATAATCTTTTTTTGCAGATGTTTATTTGTGTTTTCGTGTTTGTGATAAAATATTTTTCATACAAAACAAAACGCATTCGCCAAATTGTATATGATGAAAATAATAACCTAATTCCGATTATAGATAAACGATTCTCCATGTTTGCGTGGGAAACGGCAATGCTTTTTGTAACAACGGAACAAGGTTATATTTTTGCTCTTATAGATATTTTTGAAAATCGTATGTGCGATGATATTGTAACACTTATATTTCTGTTTTGGCAAATTGTGCTCATTGTTGAATTTCGTGCTGATTTAAAAATATTAAAAAATGATAATAAGGATAAAAAAAGAGCATAGTAATATGCATTACTATGCTTTTAAAACAATGCTTTCGTAACTAATTACAGTAAACCGCGTAACTTTCCGGTGCGTAGATACCCATAGTCAAACCACCCATTAAAGAATCGTAAAATGTCCAATGGGTTTCAACGGAGTTAATACCTCTCACAGGACAAACATTCATTAAATTATAGTCTCTCTCTTGCCACATTCCCCAAAAGAAAAAATGACTTCTGCCCTCGTATGAAGGTGTGGTGTTTACATTTTGTTGTTGAGAGAGATTAAAACGGATAATATGGTCGCTACCGCAAGCAGACAGCGTTAAAGCAAGCCCTATACAAACTAAAATTTTTTTCATGTGCAAACCTCTTATAAAAAATCAAGCACATAAGCAAAGTTATTTTCCTTATTTCCTGATTAAGAATTTGATTATTAACAATCACATTTTATAAAGGGTATATCTATATGTCAACAATATCATATAACCCTGTATATAATTATCAATAAAAACTATTTTTTGCCGATTCCCTGATATTCAAAGCCATTAGCACATGCTTTTTCGGCGTCCAATAAATTGCGGCAGTCAACAATAGACTTATGGCGCATTAAATTGGCTGCTTTTAGCAAATCCAAACTTTTAAACTCGTTCCACTCGGTTAAAATTGCTAATACGTCAGCATCTTTTATGCAAGCATACATATCGTCGGCATAGCTGATTTTATCTCCAACCAACTGGCAAGCCGTCCCCATAGCCTTCGGGTCATAGGCTATAATATTTGCTTTGTGTTCCAACAAATTATAAACTATATCCATTGCCGGACTTTGACGGCAATCATCGGTGCCGTCCTTAAAAGCCAAACCCAAAACTGCAATCTTCGGATTTTCTATCCCTTTAACAGCCTCTAAAATGCGTTCTGCCATTTCTTTTTTGCGTTTAATATTGCCATCAATAGCTGCGTTGATAAGTGTCATATCCACATCATTTTGGCGTGCCATATAAGCCATTGCCATCGTGTCTTTCGGAAAACAACTGCCGCCGTATCCCGGCCCCGGATTCAAAAAGCGCGGACCGATACGGCTGTCTAAGCCCATACCTTTAGCTACTTCAGCAATATCGGCACCGGTTTTTTCGCAAAAATTTGCCATTTCGTTGATATAATGAATCTTAATCGCCAAAAAGGCGTTTGAGGCATATTTTATGGTTTCGCTGGAACGACGCTTCACAAACAGCATTTGAGTTTTGCCTTCAAACGGCTTGTAGAGCTCTTTAATTACATTACGAGCTTTTTCGGTATTTGCACCAACCACAATTCTATCCGGATTAAAAAAGTCATGCACCGCAAAGCCTTCACGCAAAAATTCCGGTAACGATACAACATCAAAGTTTGCAAACGGATTTTTCTTAGAGATTAAGGCTTCAATATCATCACCGGTTCCTACCGGCACCGTAGATTTTGTGGCAATAACCGTATATCCATGCAAATATTCAGCCAACTCCGTTGCCGCCGCATGAATATATTTCATATC
>JAZSBR010000034.1:0-34440 GCA_045602545.1 Alphaproteobacteria bacterium | reverse complement strand
ATAGCGTAGTTTCCAACTTTAACACCATCATCAAGTTGTGCGCCATCTTCAATAATTTCAAACATTTTAGACTCCATATCAATATTTATAATTCATTATATTGATTAAAGAATTGTTGTAAATACAAAATTTAAATATGCTATGAATTATTGGATTTTGTTGCATTGTCATCATAAAAAATCCGTGTAATTGGTTGGGATAGGCTATTTTAAAAATATATAACGCTGACCAGCTTAAGTTATTGAAAATAAAAGAAAAAGTCGCTATTTTAGACGACTTGTTAGTTTTGGTCGTGGCTTTCGAGATTGGCTTGATTTTTTATTAAAAAAATCTGCGCCGCTACGTCGGCTTTTTTCGGCGATACTCCCGTCTCGCCAAGCCTCATTGTGTCCCTCGCTACGCTCACGACATCTTAACCGGCTCGCACAAATACGCTCGCCGACTGCGATTCCGAACACGCTTCTTCCCGTGTTCGAACCTTATTGCACGCAATCTACAAACGCAAAAAAGCCACCAAAAATGGTGGCTTTTTGTGTTTGTGGTCGTCCTCACTCGATATAATTAGAACATTTACCGATGACGATATAATAGCTATTGAAGCGGTTAAAGAAATGCTGAATAAGGGAAAAGAACTATAAAATTTAATATATAAAATTTATGGTATGTTTTTTATGGTATTATTTTTAGAATCAAGTGTATAATAATTGATAAAGATTGATAAAATGGTTATAAAGTGCTACCTTTGAGCAAATCAAAACTTATAGAGATTAAAAATATGACCGATAAAAATGTTGAGACAATAGATATAACCAATATTATTGTAAATAACGAAAATGCAAGGCATGGAAAACTGGAAACAGAAAAAGATGCTATTTTATGGTTATTAAGCAATAACTCAGGCAGATTGGAATCTTTAGCTAAAGATATAGCGAAAGAAGGAAAGCTATATGAAAGACCTTTAGTAAAAAAAGAAAATGATAAATATGTGGTTTATGATGGCAACAGACGTATTACTTGTCTAAAATTGTTAAATAACCCAAATTATATTGGAAATACTGCTTGGTCTTCTTTTTTTGAGACATTAAAAAAGAACAACAAAAATATACCAAACAAAATTGAATGCGATGTGTCTGATGATATTCAATATATTAATGAGTTGGTTGAACGAAGACATGTCGGTGGAGATACCGGAAAAGGACAATTAAAATGGAATAGGGAACAGAAAGAGAATCATTTAATTTTAACAGGTCAGAAAAAAGTTTTAGATTTTACGGTATTTTTGCAAGATGAAATGAAAAAAGAAGGTCTGCTTGCTGAAACAGAAACGCTAGAACATTCTTTAATAAAGCGTTTGTTTTCAAGTAATGTATTTAGAAAGAAAATTGGCTTTATACTAGAAGATGAAAAAGTATCATATATAATAGACAGGATGGATGTCCTTAAAATTTTGCTCAGGATTCATAATGATATGGTTGAAGGCAAAGAGACCCTGCATACTTTATGGAACAATAAAGATAAAGAGAGATACTTGAAGCAGCTTGCAGACGAAGGTATTCTACCTGAAGATTCTAAGGAAAATGAAAAAACTTCACCAAATTCTAAAACAACATCTAATAATCCCCGTAAGAAAGTAACCTTTCCTTCAATTATAGATACTGATTTTCCTATTGAGGCAAAAACAAATGAAGAAATAAAAATTAAAGCCATATGGGATGAAATGCAGTATCGCTTGAAATGTGCTGCTCATCCCTATTCTTTAGGTGTTATGATGCGTGTTCTTTTAGAGCTTGCAACAGATTATTGTTTGCCGAAAACGCATTCTTCAAAAAATAAAAATGCTCACTTAAATCAAAAAATGATGGATGTCATTTGTTTTCTTGAGGACGAGAGCTTTTTTAATAAAACAGAAGCTAACAATCTCAAGGGTACAGCAAATATTGATATAAATAGACTACATGCTTTTGTTCATGATTTAAATGCACATCCAACATCTCAAGAACTGATATCTATATGGGGAAAATATAAGAAATACATTATAAATTGTATGACATATAAATAACGTTTTGAGTATTTCATAAATTATTTAAGTTCTTGACAATCGTAAATAAAATATTTACATATACGTTGTATAGTTGTTGTTGTAAGTGGGGTCAATATGTATTCTTCAGACAAAATATTACAAGAAATCATTTACTTATTATCACTGAATGATAATAGGATGAATTTGTTAAAATTAATGAAAGAGCTTTATCTGATAGACAGAGCTTCTATTGATGAGCGCGATACTTCTGTGTCCGGAGATGTTTTTTGCAGTATGCCTCATGGTCCTGTTTTGAGCCAAACATTGAATATGTTATATGAGCTGGTCAGCAACAATTGGGGACAATATTTAGAAGCAATTAAAGTTCCATATTATCCAGATATTCAAGTCAAACAGAAAATTAATTTGGATAGGTTAAGTTCTAAGGATAAGTCATATATTGAAGCTGTATCTGAAGAATTTAAGAATTATACACCAAAACAACTTGAAGATTATACACATACCTTGCCAGAATGGACTGATCCTAAGGGAAGTAGCTTAAAGATTCGCTATCGTGATGTAATGTTAGCATTAGGTAAAAGCGAAGAAGAAATTTCAGCGGCAAAGCAAGAATACGAAAAAATAAGCGAATTATCTCGTTTAGGAGCTTAATCAGCATGGACTACAAAGGTTATTGTTTGTGGGCTGATGATATTCCTAATCCAGAAGCTCCTCATTATATAGTTATTACATCTTCTGCAAATCCTGATGATATGGTTATGGTTGTTGCAATATCGTCAATTAAATATAAAACAGATGGCACCGAAAAATATTATGACAAAGCCTGTTTGCTATCTGTAGGTGATATTGTTGATGACAAGGGTAGACCTATTATAACAAAACCTTCTTTTATTCGTTACGAATATGCGATTGATATGAGAACAAAAGATATTTTAAGTAAGCAGTTTGACGATAAATACAGATATAAATGCAAAATTTCAGAAGAATTATTAAAGCGTATTCAAGACGGCGCTAAAATATCAGAGGACTTGGAGCCGAGATTCCAAAAATATTTTGATTTTTTTTAACTCATTTCAACAATCTTTCTCTGTGCTTCGGTGTCGTAGGCAATATAGCGTTGAGTAGTCGCAAGCGAAGAATGACCGGCAAGAAGTCTAACGTCGTTAAGAGTGCCGCCAACCAAACTTATATGTTTTGCCGCATTTGTAATAAAAGTTCGCCGACCGCTATGCGATGAACAGCCGTTGAAACCGATTGTTTTATATAAATGATAGAAAAAATTGACGATAACTTGCGGTGTCGTCGATTGACCGCGTTCCGTGGCTATAACCGGCTTATCTAAGCTGAAATAATCATCTTTCTGCCTTTCAGCCAGCAAATCAGCCAGTAAAATTTTCAGCTCTTTATGCATTGGTATTATGCGCCCCGAATATTTGCCCTTGCTTGCGTTGTTGCTTAAATTAATGACATCGGCAATTTTGCCGTCAGAGTTGCACACCATACCCCAAGCCAGTTTTGAAATTTCTTTGGCGCGCAAGCCCTCTTTAAAACTGAGCAGAAAAATAATTTTGTTGCGTAATGGGTAGCGTGTTGTTTCTAAATGAGCCATCGTTAGATTTTGCTGTTTGTCGCTTAAGATTTTTGCTTGCTTACCAATAGACATTTTGACCTCCAAACTTATTATAAATATCTGATTTTACAAATAAATTATAATGAGTTCGCACACAAGATCAAGAACAGAATGTTTCAAGCCATTGAAAAATAAGGACTTATTATAAAACATAAGTTCTATAATGAGTCGAGTGTTCAGACAGTTTTTAATAATTTTAAATGTAAGGAAAATCAGCTTAATTTTTTCGAGGGCTTATAAAATGAGAGAAACATATTACTTATGCTGCGATAAGAGAGCATATAACTTTGCCTTAAAAAATTATGCAGATATTCGTACTCAGGTCGCGTTTTGCGAAATACAAAAAGATAAAGATGCTGCAAGCTGGCTTATTTTTGAAAATATCGACAAGAGATTTTATGTTTTCGGACATTGTCGTACCGGCTATTTAAAAATGGAGCTCAGAAAATTTTTAACGATTTATCCTGAGAAGTTTGAAGGCTATTATATACCTTACAGAGCCAAAAAATCGCATCTTACAGGCAAGCCTTTAGAAGAATATATCGAAGGCTTTATCAATGATAATAATGACATTTTGCTGCTAAATTAGCGCGACTTTACCTGAAATAAGCTTATTGACACGGTATTATTATTGTGTCGGCTTCATGTCTTATAGGGCATGGAGCCTTTTTTTATGCTTTATATATTAAAGAATCTTGTTATTGAATGACTCTAAGGCTTGCAAGTATCAAACATCTCTTGTAAACTGGCTGCATTGTTAAAATTCATTAAAAGGCCTAAAAATGAACGAAACGCAGCGTATGATTAATCAAGCTCTTTCTTTGCGTCAGCCGCAAACAGACAGCCTTGATATTTTGGTAAATATCTTAGAAAAGATAACTTTGGCTAAGAATATGGACACTTTAGAGGCTTTGCGTCTTATTCAAGAAGTTCGTCCGTCAGTCAAAGATTTTGAGCGAGCTTTCCCTTGTATCTGCTTTGCGATTGCCACAGGTGTCGGCAAAACGCGCTTAATGGGTGCAATGATTGCCTATCTTCATGCTGAGTGCAAAATCAAAAATTTTATGGTCTTAGCGCCAAACTTGACGATTTATAATAAATTAAAAACAGACTTTACGCCAAATACGGCTAAGTATGTTTTCCCTGGTCTTAATGCTTATGTCGGTACGCCGCAAATTATTACAGGCGATGACTACGACCAAGTCGGCGGCTTGTTTGATAATCCTAATGATGACCGCCTGCGTATTAATATTTTCAATATTTCTAAAATTGATTCAGACAAAGACGCACGCGGTATGCCGAGAGTTCGTCGTATGGCAGAATATTTAGGGCAATCGTATTTTGATTATTTGTCCGGCTTACAAGATTTAGTGCTGATTATGGACGAAGCGCATCGCTATCGTGCAAATGCCGGTATGGCGGCAATTAATGAGCTGAATCCTGTTTTAGGCATTGAACTGACCGCAACGGCAAAATCAACAGGCGCAAAAGGTAAGCCTTTCAGAAATATTGCTTATGAATATAATCTCGCTCACGCTATAAAAGACGGTTTTGTTAAAAAGCCTGCTATCGTCGGACGCACAGATTTTAATAAAAATCAATATGACGAAGACACACTAGAAGACTTAAAAATAAAAGACGGCATTCAGGTGCATGAAAGCGTTAAGGCTGAATTGGCGGTTTATGCGGACAATAAAAAGGCACGCAAGGTTAAGCCTTTTATGATGATAATTGCTAAAGATATTGCCCACGCAGAAGCCATTGAAGCCAAAATAAAGAGCGATGATTTTGAAGAAGGACGCTATAAAGACAAGGTAATTGTCGTTAACTCTAAGCAAAACGGCGAGCTGAAAGACGAAGTATTGCAACGCTTATTGCAAATAGAAGATGCTGATGAGCCGACCGAAATTGTGATTCACGTTAATATGCTCGGCGAAGGTTGGGATGTAAATAACCTTTATACCATCGTGCCGCTTCGTACAGCCGATTCAAAAATTTTGGTAGAACAGTCAATCGGACGCGGTTTGCGTTTGCCTTATGGCGAGTTAACCGGCGATGAAGCAATAGACCGCCTGCACGTTGTTGCGCATGATAAATTTGCTGACATTATTAAGGCTGCACGCGACCAGTCGTTTGAATTTCAGCAAGAATATATTGACAATAGTGAAGACGGCTTGGTTGGTAAAAAAGTCGAAACAAGCACCAGTAAAATTGATGAAGAAGTGCAAAAAGGCAATATAATTGTACCGAAGCCACAACCGAAACAAGCAACTTTGCCGGTATTTACAAACGAAGATAATCGCAAAATCGGCGAAGCTGTTCGCGAGGCTATTGCTGAAACAGGGCGCTATGTTCTTAATCCTGAAGACTTAAAAAGCAAAGAAAATCAAGAAAAAATCGTTGAACTGGCAGAGCAAAAGCTCAAATATATGAAGTTAGAAAATTCGGAGCTTTCGTTAGAGGCAACCGTTGATTTACCGCAAACGGCTAAAAATATGACCGAAACGGTTATTAAAATGACGATTAACATTCCGAGAATTATCCAAACTTATCGCCAATTAAGCAGTTTTACTTTTTATGATTTTGATATAAACACGGCAGATTTTAACGGCTACAAACCGGAATCTCAAAAAATGATAATTCAAGAAATTATCGGGCATGGTCGCGATGAAATGCAAGCCGAATTTTTTGACCGTTATGACGATATAACGCACTATTTGCTTGTGCCTTTGGTTGATGAAACAATTATTTCCTATCAAGAAAATGCCGACTTAATTCAAAAACTTGTCCGGCAGACGATTGACTATATCAACTCATATTCAGGCAGCGAGCTAAACACACGCAAAATTCTGTTTTGGAACGGCGTTGACATTGCGCATAAAATTATGTTGCAAATGAAAGCGCATTTATGTCCGGCTAAAATGGAATTAACTGTTAAAGTTGACAGCGACTATGGCACACAGACATCAGAATCATATAAAATGCTCGCAAGAGAGGGCGAAAAGCCGCTTGACTATCGTGCTTCTGTTCACGACAAGTCTAAAATTAAAAATATGATTTTTACCGGCTTTAAGAAATGCCTGTTTGATAAGCAAAAGTTTGATTCGTCAACTGAGAAAGACCTTTCTGAAATTTTAGAAAATGCAAGCGAAGTCTTAAAATGGTTTAAGCCGAACAATGACAGGGCAAAAGAGATATTTAATATAAAATATCCTGATGATGAGCGTCAGCTCCATAATTATTACCCTGATTTTATCGTCGAAACAATCAGCGACAAATATATGATTGAAACCAAAGCTTCAAATCAAATGACGGATAAGACAGTATTAGCCAAGAAAGAAGCTGCATTGAAATGGTGCGAAATTGCTACAAATTTTGAAACGGCACATAATGGCAAACCGTGGCACTATTTATTAATACCGGACAATACAGTAACCATTGACCGCAGCTTTGAAAAGCTTGTCAGAGATTATGAGGCTAAATAAGAAAGGTTAATAATGGACGCAGTTGTTGAACATACGCTTTACGATTGGTTTAGAGATATATGGCTTCCGGCGGCAGGGGCGATATTAATACCGGTTGCTATTGCCTTCTTTACTTGGTGGTTTGGTGCAAGCCGTCTTGAAAAACAAAAGGAAATACAAGAACTACGCGAAAATCTCAACTTTCTTGTTTCCATATCTTTAGGAAGTATCAATGGACTGAATTTTTTAGCAAAAAGATTGCAATTCCAATTAGAAAAGGAGCAAAATGCTCTTGACATTATCAAAGATAAAAATTCCCAAAAATCATTTATGTTTGACGATGTATGTTTCGGTTTTGTTTATGATGATGTTTTCAAGGCAATTTCTCTTGAAAAGTACGTGCAATGTATTGATTATATTTCTCATTTTGTGTCAGATATTGTTTTAGTAAAAAGTCTTTTGAATTCTCTAGATGCTTATATAATGGAGCGTAATCATATTTTGTTATCACTGTCAAATTGTGAAGACCCAGCACAAAAGAGCGATAGGTATATTTCTTTTTTAATTGGCGATTATTTGGCTGTCAAAGGGTTATTAAATGATGTATATCGTATTACTTTACTTTTAAGAAATTTAATTGCAAATGTTGTCAAATTAAATAATGACATAAAAAAATTAAAGTTGGTACCGCAATGCTATAACAATGAACAGATGGATTTTATAAAAGAATCTGAAGAAGGTTTTACACCTCAAGCAAATCAAGAAGGAACTGAAAAATGACTGAGAAATTGACGAGATTAGAATTAACATGGCCGGGGAAGGAAGACAGATTTAACCCTGAGCCGAGGATTTTGCTTGAAGACAAGGAAAAGTCATTTTCGTATGAAAAAGATACGGACGGTATGGCAAAAGATATTTTTGACCATTTTGATGTCAAATCTAAAGTTCAGCCGACTTATGATAATATGCTGATACATGGCGATAATTTGTTGGCATTAAAGGCGTTGGAGCAGGATTATACCGGTAAAGTAAAATGTATCTATATTGATCCGCCATATAATACAGGAAGTGCTTTTTTGTATTATGATGATGGTTTAGAACATTCAATTTGGCTGTCTTTAATGCGTGATAGATTAGAAATTTTAAGAAGATTGCTTGCTGAAGATGGTTTCTTTTGTTGTGAAATTGACGATTCAGAAGGACAATACCTGAAAGTTTTATTAGATGAAATATTTGGTAGAAATAACTATTTAACAACAATTTATGTTCAAGTGCGATATGCAGATAAAACACTGAAGCAAGATATGGATTTTCATAAACAAATCGAGCAAATTCATATATATAGAAAAAATTATGGAGCAAAGCCAAATTTAAATGTCATAGAAAAATCGTTTGAAAAATATAATTTTTATATTAAAGAAACGGGCAATGGAGAAGAAATTACACTGGGTGGCAAAAGAGTTATTAAATTTAGACCTTCAGATTATGAAATCTATCAAGATGAAGGTAGTGAAGAAGGACGCAAAGAAATTTGGGCATCAGGAACTATCTTAGATGGTAATTCATCAGGACGTTTCTTTAGAGATTATCTAACAGGCAGATATCAAACAGATGGATATGGAATCCTTTACAAAGTATATGGTATTGGAGACGATAAATTTGACTTTAGATATTTCACCGGTCCTAAAAAAGAAGGAGCCACAAAAGGTAAGTATTATCAAGGTGTACCTTTAGAACAATTAAATAATCCAGATTTTCAACAAACATCTCCGATTGAAAATTTCATAGATTTAGCTGGTGCATTTGGTAATTGTCGTTTAGAGGGGGGTGTTGATTTTAGAGGTGGTAAAAAACCGGAAATTTTATTACAAAAAATATTAATGCATTTTTCAAATCCTGGCGATTTAGTTCTTGATAGCTTTTTAGGTTCAGGAACAACAGCAGCGGTAGCTCAGAAAATGGGACGTCGGTGGATTGGTATTGAAATGGGCGACCAAGCATATACACACTGTCTACCAAGATTGCAAAATGTTATTACAGGCAATGATTCAACGGGAGTAACAAAATCAACCGGTTGGCTTTGTGGCGGCAGCTTTAAATTTTATGAATTAGCGTCATCTCTGATTGTCAAAGACAAATACGGACAGCAAATCATTTCGGACAAATACAATGCAGATATGCTCGCTGAGGCAATGTGTAAGATTTTAGGCTATCATTATAATCCGGATGCTGAGAAGTATTGGAAACAGGGCTTTTCTTCCGAAAAGAGTTTTATCTTTACCACCACCATGAGCGTGCAAGAGGAATCTTTGGATAAGTTAGCCGCTGAAGTCGGCGATAACAACTTGCTTATTTGTTGCAGCGCCTTTGTCGGCAATAAATCTGCTTTTCCAAACATTACGGTTAAAAAGATTCCGTCCGCAATCTTAAAGAAATGCGAATGGGGGCGCGAGGGCTACCCTCTCAACCTTTCCAAATACACCCCAAAAGACGAAGACTTTGAGTTTGAAGAAGAGGAAGAATAGAATATGACTAATAATTCTAAAGAACTTTTTGAATATTATAGATTTTTTCTAACCCCAATTGAGGAACCTGAACTTCCCTTTTGTCAGCAAAAAACAAGAGAAGAAGTTATTGATAATATGTTTTCACCAGATAAAACATATAAATTTAGAAGTAGAGAAAAAGATTATTGTCTTTATATAAAGCAAAAAGAAGGCTCGTATGTGTTTGCCAATATTGGTAAACGAGTTAAAAAGAATATAAGAACAGCGCCTGAAGAAGGCTTTAAAACAAGAGAAATTGAAGATTGGCCATGGTGCGATATATTCATAAATTTATCAAACGAACACAATAGCGGAGAAACTGCGAAAAAAGGACAGCTTTTATTAGTGCAAGTTAATAATGTGGATATGAAATATAGGGCGTCTGTATTGCAAAATTTGGCTTCTGCTATTAACAGAGATATACAGAAATATGGATTTTTCTTAACAATAAATTCCATACCTTCTGAAAAAACTTTATTTTGGAATGTTGTAAAAGAAAATGAAGGTAAAATTAAAAAAATTACATTTTCTTATATTCCACCGAACCTGCTAGACCTTAAATCATCATTAGAAAATGACTTAAGATCTGTTGCCGGAGAGTTTAATTCTACAAAAGTTCAAATAAGTATGGAAAATACGGATGGAAATTTAACTTTATCAGAAAACAACAAACTTCTTAAAGAAAGTGCCGAATATGTAGATTTAGGAGCAGGCACATTTAAACTACAATTTAAAGGGAATAAAAAGAAAGCAATATCAAGTAATGATACTATAAAAACAGAATCTTTTGTTGATACGGATATTACATTGCGCGGTCAAAATTTAACAAAAGAGCAATTAACTGGGATAATGAACATTTTATTGAGGAAATAGCATGAGAACGTTTTGTATTTTATCCGGGATTATTGTCGGTATAGTTTTTCCTATACTCATTTTAGATTATAATATTGATAACGGATTTCTTCAAAAATTTATGGAGAAGGAATCTCTTGCTATAATGGGTAATATGTTAGCTATATATGTAGGGGTTGTGACTGCCTTTACAGTGATTTTGGATAATATACAGGAAAAATTTGAAACCAAGTGTCTAAATACGCAAAAAACCTTGAAAAAGAATATTTTGACAATGCTAATTATATATGGATTTCAGATAATATGCTTTGTTGCTACGCCTGACGAATATTATGATAATTTATGGGTAGAGTATATCATCAAAGGAGTTGAGGTGTTGTTATTCAGCTTATATTTCTTAATGTTTTACGAAGTTATTGATGCTTTCTTTATAGCAAGAAAATTTACACAAGAGCAAAAATCTACTCAACTTCCCAAGTGATATCAAATATCGGCTCGATGCTGTAATCTATCTTTAAGCTGCGTTTTTTGCCGCCGACGAGGCGATTGCATTTCTTTTCAAGCTCGCGTTCGGTATCGAAAGTATTGAACTCGTTGTTGTTCATTTCTTCTTGCAGTTTTTTAATTTCGGCACTTATGGCAAGCTTGGCATCAAAATTCTTCTCTTGCTTTAGTTGCCGTTTAAGGCTCGTAATCTTATTTTTGAGCTTATCGCCTTTCAAATGTATAGCTTGCTTTTCATCTATCAGCCAACGATTGAGCTTATCGACTTCGGCTCGCAAAATGTTGTCAA
Source organism: Alphaproteobacteria bacterium (assembly GCA_045602545.1). GTDB lineage: Bacteria > Pseudomonadota > Alphaproteobacteria > RF32 > CAG-239 > RUG410. Next base: position 23,114 of record JAZSBR010000034.1, on the reverse strand, counting down.
TGCGCTTCTTTTCAGACTTTTCATATTTTGCAATGTTTTGCTCGTGAATTTGACTTAATAAGTCGTGATAGCCCATTAAAAGCGGCTCTTCAACATTGACGGCATTATCAAAAATATCTTCTGCCCGCAAATTCAGCAAACTGCCGCTGTCAGACATTATTGTCGTTATTAAATAATTGACGTCCTCAGGTTGCGTCATCTTAAATAATGATAGCTCTAAACGCCCTTTCTGCCCTGATTTTAATTTATCTGATGGCTTTAATTGCAAGTGCAAAGGCTCGGCTGTTAAATCTAATGCTTCACTCAAAATACGCTTACCGAAGCCGGAATCAGGATTATAAGTCGTTGCAGAACGATTTAAGGCTTTGCGCTCTTTCGGTGTTAAAAAATTATAGTTAATCTCACGCTTATTAAAGTTTAAGCAATAGTTGAAGCTTTTAGCAAAATTAATATCTGACGGCAGATTGAAAACTTGCTCCTTAAATTGCCCGAAAACTTTTGTTTGCTCGTTGATAAACATTTCAGGATGATATTTTTTAAGCATTACAACAGTCAAATCCCAGAAAATCTGCTTGCGGCGTTCTAAATAATCTTCAACGCGCTGTTTCATAATATGCAGTTTTTCTTGCGTTGTCGGGCTTAAATTCTCTAAAACAAGTTGCTTGGCTTCTTCTATTTTTTCTTCGCGTTTAACGCCCAATCTTTCTTGCAATTCATCAAAGGCACGATTTATTTCTTCGGTCGTGCGGCAAAGGTCAAAAATATCAGCAACGGCACGCTCAAAGTCAACGCCATCGGACAATGTGCCTAAAATTTCATCACTTGCACCGAATACGCCGTCAAATAATTTGAATTTTTGTTGCAAAATCTCATAAAGTCGCACATCGGCAACGTTTTTCTTATTGATAAAGTTGATAATGACGACGTCGCATTTTTGCCCATAGCGATGTACGCGCCCGATACGCTGCTCTACACGTTGCGGATTCCATGGTAAGTCATAGTTGACAAGCAAAGAACAGAATTGCAAGTTTAAGCCTTCGGCAGCCGCTTCGGTAGCTATCATAATCTCGGCATCTTCTTTGAATTTTGTAACAAGCGCCTTTTTCATATCGTTGGTGCGAGAGCCGGTCAAATCCGACGAATGTTTCTCGACGTAATCGTTGTAAATCTGATTGGTTAGCGGCGAATTATTCTGACCGTTAAATGTAACGATTTTGTCCTTAAAGCCGTGTGAGCTTAAATAGTCGTAAAGATAATTAAGCGTGCGATTGCTTTCAGTAAAGATAATAGCCTTACGAAGTCCGCCTTTGGCTTGTATTTTTTCAAAGCCTTGTTCGATGGCACCAATCAGCTTTTCGGTCTTGCCGTCAACTTTGATTTTTGCGGCTTTATCAATCAACTTTTGCAAAAACTCTTTTTCAGCCTTTATATCTTCTTTTTTGAAGCTCGGCTTATTGAGTGCTTGCTTGAGTTCAAAATCTTCAATATTGTCTTCGTATTCGCTTAAAAGGTCTTCGTCAAACATAAAGTTAGCGAGCTTATCAAGGCTGCTGCTTGACTTTTCAAGAGTATTTAAGCGGTTCATCAAGCCTTTAAGTGTTCCTTCTACGGCAGAAGTCGACGAACTCATTAACTTGCGTATCATCAGCACAATAAGCGTTCTAAAGCGCGTCGTAATGGCAATTTGCGAAATGTCCTGAATATAAGCCGAAACGGCAGTATAAAGTTCTTCTTCGGCTTTTGTGGGATTAAAAGCGACAGTCATAGCTTCGCGATTGGTATATTTAATATATTCTAAGACATCACGGCGCAAAGTTCTATGCAAAACACATTGTAAGCGGCGTTTAAGTTCTTCATGGTGCTGCTCAGAATAAAGGTAATTTTCCATAAATGCATATTCGTTGCCCAAAATGCTCGGGTCTATAATGCTGACAAGCGAAAAAATATCCATGAGCGAATTTTGAATAGGCGTTGCCGTCAAAAGTAATTTTTTCTTGCCGAGAAAAGTTTCGTTAATGCCTTCGGCAATTTTGGTCTTGCCTTTATAAAAGTTGCGCAGTTTATGGGCTTCATCTATAACGACCAAATCCCAACCACGATCTTTCATTATTTTTTTGAACTGAACGGCGCAGTTATAAGAGCAAATTGTTATGCCCTTAAACTGCAAAACGGCAGTATCTTCATTTTTTAAGGCAGAATGTATAATTTTACTATCTAAAATTTGTGTCGGCAAATTAAATTTGTCCTGCATTTCAGTTTGCCATTGTTGGCATAAACTGGCAGGAGCAACAACAATGATTGAATTTTTGCCGCGTGAGTAATATTCTGAAATGACAATGCCGGCTTCAATTGTTTTACCGAGACCGACTTCATCGGCTAAGATGACGCCTTGCGAGATAGGCGATTGCAAAGCAAATAAAGCAGCATTGATTTGATGAGGATTCAAATCAATTTTAGAGGTGCCGAGTGAGCCTGAAATGCTGTTAATGTCCTCTTGGTTATGCGAGGACAGCACTTCTAAAGCCCAATATTTCGCCTTTATTTCTTCTGCCGTAATCATAATCGCATCATATTTATCAAAGCGATAAATAGCAACAGTTTATTGTAATGTATAAAGAAAAATATGAATTCTTCGCTTGAGTTCTTGTGAGGGCGATATTATAAAATAATAAAAAAGGCAAAAAATGAAAAAGAAACGGTATAACAAATTTTATGAAAGGGTCGGAAGCAATTCCGGCTCTTTCTGTTTTAAACGAAAGGTGCAATATGGACGATAAAATCAAAAAAATTCGAGAGCTTAACGACAATTTGAGGCAAAATTTCTCAGGTGGTCGGGTTTTAATAACGCGAGGCGTGGCAGAATTGCCGATAGATAAGCAGCTTAATATAATAGAAAAAGTCAGAAATTTTAGCAATTTTAATCAGGACAACGACCCAAACGGCGAGCATGACTTCGGCTCGTTTGACCTTGACGGCGTAACTTATTTTTGGAAAATCGATTATTACGACGTTGAATATCAATACCTAAGCTTAGACCCAAGCGATGAAACAATCACAAATCGCGTTCTGACGATTTTGCTTGCTGAGGAGTATTGAATTTAATTTCTGAAACACTATTAATCATTCCTTTTATGGCATTAGCTACATCTTTACTGAAATAATTATCAATTTTCTTATAATTATCAAAATTTGAATATGAATAATTGTATGCCTCAGTACATAATTGGAAAAAATTAAATTTTAAGGCTTGGCACATTTTAATAATCAGAGATATACGTAAATCAACCGCTCCATTTTCAATTCTTGATAAAACTGCAGGTGAACAATGTAGCTTATTAGCTAAATCAATTTGATTAATTCCTAATTCTTTTCTTCTCTTTTTTAAAATATCTCCAATACTTGCATTTATTCTTTTAGTGTTAATGGTTATATCTGGTATTTCGTATTTTTTATTTTCTTCTTTAATCATATTTTTCCCTTATTGATAAATTTTCGTTTAATGAAAATTTATCAAAAACGAAAATATTGTCAACAAGAAAATATTATAAAAAAGTGATTTTATCCATTTTTGCATAAGCTGAAAAGTTTGCCGATTCAATTTTGTAAAGAGTCTTTAGCAAGAAATTTTCGCGAAAATCTTTTTTGCTGTTTTTTAACATAAGATTAAGGAATAAAAAAATGGCAAACGAATTAGAAGGTGGTACTCCACCGCAATTAATACAAGAAGCTCTGAAAGCCAGTATTAAGGTTGATGAGTCTGAAGCGGCAAATGCTACACAAGCAGAAATCGATGAGACTGAGGAAAAAGTCAGACACATTAGCAAACTTATTTCACAGTTTTACCAAATGCAAGCAGGCATTTTGCAAGCTGCTAACGACAATTTTAATTTTGAAGGAGAATATAACGATGTCAGATAGAGAAATTGGTATAATTGAACAGCTCATCGGTCGCAAAGCAATTTGTGATACGGTGAGGCTTGAACTGAATCAAGGTGATTTTGAAATCATTGAAGATAAGTTTGAGACGCCGGTTAACAAAGTTTTGGGATATTTCGGACGCGGAATTTCAACAGCATACCAAGGTATGACCGCAGAAGACAAACGTCTAAACCATTACAAACCACGGCTCTTTCTTATGAATGCGCCTCAGCACGGTGGCAGAAAGATATTTCTGCGTATAGATGTTTCGCTTCCGAAGTTGTTATATGGGAACAATCTGCAGGAAATTTGTGATTATGACATTTCATTAATTCTCAATAAGCTTTATAATGTCTTGCTTGAAATGGGCATAAAGACTAACGTTGCTGCATTGTTTCAAGCGCACATAGTTCGTTTTCACAGTTGCAAAAATATAATTTTACCCAAAGGGGTGTCAACACAGCTCGTTGTCAGTAATGTGGCAAAAATCAGTTTTGGTTCGAGGTTAGGTAACGGACATACGGCTTATCTTAACGGCGGTCATTGTGCACGCTTTCACACGAATGAATATGAAATTGCAGTTTATGATAAAATTGCTGACATTCGACAAATGCGTCTTTCGCCTAAACGGTGTGTTGATGATGAATCGCATCGCGAATGTCAAAATATTGATATTGAAAAACTTGGAGATTTGCAAGTATTTCGGATTGAAATACGACTGAATAATGGAAAAGTTTTGAGACGCAAGTTAGCTGAAATCGGTATTACTTTTGAAAAAGACCACATTATAACATTTCGGGATATGTTCAAAAGCGACATTTCCCGCAAACTTAATACCCATTTTTGGAAAAAAATATGCAAAGCAGGATATCCACTTTATTTTCAACAAGACAATACCGAAAGCATTTTATTGAAGCTTGGCGATGCAAAATTGCTGAAAAAATTTGAATTTATCGGCATGGCAAAAGTTATCAATGACTGCGGCGCACCGTATGTTAAGAGGTTGATTGGCAAAAATGCCACTGCACAAAAACTGTTCAACCTTGTTAAGGAATACAGACCTGAAAACAGGACATTACTTAAGACTTTTAATGATATCGGATGCGCACTGTCTGCAAATAATTTGATTGTCTTACCGACAGACATCACACTTCATCAGGATGATTTGGATAAAGCGCCTCAAAAGGGATTTATTCAGAATTTTCTTGAGAATTTGAAAAGTGAAAATAATATAAGGAATTGAAATCATGACAAAATTAAACAATGAAAGTGTTAATAATATGAATCAAAATTTAAGAGCTGTTGTATTCGCAAGGGTATCAACCAGAGAACAGGCAGAGGGTTACTCAATCAGCGGACAATTGCACCGTATTGAGGAATATTGTAAAAGAAAAAATATTCCTATTGTTGCCACATATACATTAACTGAAAGCTCTACCAAAGGACCACGCGATAAATTCTTTGAAATGTTAAAATTTGTTGGAAAGCAAAAGTTTCCTGTTGCTATTGTCTGCGATAAGGTTGACCGGTTACAAAGAAGTTTCAAAGAATATCATCATATTATGGATTTGATTGACAATCACAAAACACAATTACATTTTGTAACGGAAAACGAAATTGTAACGAAAGATTCAAATAGCCACGAATTTATGATGTATCATATGAATATTGTGATAGCCGAGGGATATGTCAGATGCCTGTCAGATAATGTAAGACGTGGAATGCGGGAAATGCCGGATAAAGGCGAATATTTCCATACAGCACCTGTCGGATATTTGAATCAACGGACAAGTCGGCATCAAACGACTATCGTCATTGACCCAATTATGGGACCGATTGTCCGAAAACTATTTCATGAATATGCATCTGGAACTTACTCTTTGGCAGATTTAACGCGTATGGCAGATGAAATCGGATTTAAAACAATACGAGGTAACAAGGCGCATAAGCAGACAATCATCAGTATGCTTAAGAATCCGTTTTATTGCGGTTTTATGAAGTGCTACGGTAAACTTTACCCTCACAATTACGAAAAACTCATAAGTAAAGAATTGTTTGATAAATGCCAAGACCTCCTCCTCGGGAGGTCTTTCCATAGGAAGCGTAAAATTGAAGACGTATATCGCGGTATGATATTTTGCAAACATTGCGGCAAAATGATTACGCCTGATGTCAAATATAAACAAAACGGTCGCGTGCATAAATATCTGTTTTGCCCTCATTGTAAAGACACTCGCATTAACGAAAATATAGTTGACGCTAAAATTAAAGATGACTTGTGTAGGCTCAAAAAAATGCCGTTAAAGTTGCTTGAAGATGCGTTGGTTTTGATTCAACAAGAAATTAAAGAAACACATAAAATGGAAATTGAGGAAAGACGGATTTTGAAAAGCAAAAAGACGCAGCTGAAGAACAATTTGGATATGTTGCTGAACTTGCTTATTAATAAAAGTATTACACAGGAACAATATACTAAAAAATATAATGAAATTACCCAACAAATCGAAAATATAGATAAAAAATTATCACACTATGATGAGATAACAAGGCAAGGGTTAAACAGCTTGGAAGACTTGATATTGTTGGTTTCTAAGATACCTGAGATTTATGAAAGTTCGAAAATGGAAGAAAAACGGAAGGTTTTAAAATTGCTTTATTCGAACTTTTTGTTAGAAGGAAAAAATCCTTTATTTTCAATAAGAAAGCCTCTAGAGAACATCCTCTCTAGAGGCTTTCGTCATGTATGGTCGGGGCGACGAGATTCGAACACGCGACATCTTGGTCCCAAACCAAGCGCTCTACCAGGCTGAGCTACGCCCCGAAAACCGAATCGTATATTTACATCATATTTTTTATTTTGCAAGTATTATTTTTAAATTTTGCAAATTTTATTTATCTGATCTTAAGCCGAAGGATGATTTTTTCAAAATAAATTATATATCTCTTTAAAAAAGAGGAGTAAAAATGCTTGTTAACGATAAAATGCAACAAAATTATGAATATGAATACAGCGCTCCTCAGGGAAAAAATTTTGCTCCTGATTTTGCACCTGCTTTCTCTCCGAAACAAATGCTTGAATTTGGTGTTTTTGAAGGGCATTATTTAACCGATTGTCGCGCCGAATTTCCTGCCGAGTGGTTTGAAAATGCCAAACTTTCACCGCAAAAACCAAATATAGAACTGAATTATTTTAAGGTTAAATCGCGCATGAGCCTCCAACAATGGCAAGAGCGCGGTTGGATTTTGGCGCCGGATCCGCGCGGCTGGTTCCAATGGTATTGTCGCTATTATATGGGACGACGAATCCCTGAAATTGATGCGTGGCAAATCAAACGATGGAAAGCCTTTAACCGACATCTGGCACAAGTAAAAAAGGGCTGTTTTCCTTATGACTTAGACTGCCGATTGCGTCAGCGTCAAGCCTTGCTACAATGGTCTTACGACCCGTTTTTTTGAAAATTATACTTTAGGTAAAATTTATCAAATAATCTTTGACATTCCTGCAAAAATATGCTAAAAAACTCTTAGTCTTAATTCTTTTGCGGAGAAAAAATATGTCTGACTATAAGCCTACCGTGTATGAACAAATTGTTACTGATTTTTTAGCCGGAAAAAACTTAAATTACAACGATTATAAAGAAGAACTTTCCGCCCGCGGTTGGAATGATAAACGTTATTTTGACGCTTATGTCAAAGATATGGAATTTATTAAAGAGTTAATGGAAAAGCCTGATTTCAATTTGCGCTTGGCTGCTGATATTGTTAAAAAGAATCACCCTTCAAAAGATGAAGATGTCTTGCGCTTTTCGCTTCTTGATAAAGAAAAAAAGATTGTCTTGGCTGCCGAACAACTGGGAATGTTCAAAGACGGCGAAGTTATTGAATATGAAGGATATGATAAAAAAATTGAAGCTCATGATTATTTAAATCTTCCTGAAAAAGCCGATGCCTTTGTGATTTTCTCCGGTCATCCTGGCTCGGCAGAGCCGGCATTAGAGGCTTGGTTTAATGATTATAAGCGCACCGGAAAGGCTAAAAAACTGGTATTCTTAGGACTTTATGATAATCAGGGAAATACCGACTTCTCTAGGGATGATTTAAAATTCAACACCGGAAGCGAAGTTGAAATGTATGTTCGCTATTGCCGTGAACTCGGAATTTCCGAAGAAATCTTAAAAGAATGCTTGGTTACCCCGACAGATACATCAACGGAAGATAATACACAACTTTTGGCGGAAATTCGCAACAAATTTTTTGATAAAGAAAAAGACGTTAATTTCGTGATGTTCGGTTATCCGGCATATCAAAAACGAATTGCCTCGGAATTTTCGTTCCAATTTCAAAAAATGGAAAATGAAGGTATGAAAAACGGCGAAAAGTTAGCTCCGACCTCGTTTATTATGCCGGTGGTGAAACCAAAACAAAATGAAGCCTATCGCTATTTATCGTATGATAATTTAGACGGTATCGCCCAAGATATTATCATGGGTAATTGTTTGCCGCACCCGTACCGCGTTTCAGCCGGCGGCAGATTCGATTCAAAACTTGGTAAATATCCTGAAGAATTTAAGGCTTTCCTGCCGATTTCGCTGGTTTATTCTTACCCGAACGTGGCAAACGAGCTGGCCGGAACCGATATGAATGTAGGCACCATGATGAAATTATTGAGTGCTATTCAGCATGATGCCTATCGCTTTGAAGATGCCAAAAAGGTTGATAACACCATTATGTACAACAATATGATGCTGAGAAAAAAACTGGCACACGAAGGTCTGCTGACGGCAAATGCCGTATTTCATGGCAACAATCAATCCAAAATAGATTACTTGCGCGAGATAAGTACGGCAAAACATAGCTTTGAGGACGAGGCTAAAATACTTATGGGTTCTGATAAAGTAAGTCCTCACAAACTTCAAGGTGTTGTTGAATACTTAAAACACGAAGCAAAAATGGAAAAATAATGAAACTTATCGGCGTTATCGGTGACAGCATTTCTCACGGCTTTTATGATAAAGATGATTTAGGCTGGGTTTTAAGATTAAGCAAATTACTGATAAAAAATACGGGCGAAGAATATGTTTTCAACAATATGTCGCAATTCGGAGATAATATTGCCGACGCCTATCATCGCGCTTTATATGAAGTTTCTTCTCGGCATTTTGATTTGTTGCTGATAAGTCTTGGTGCAAATGACATAAGGCGCCGATATAACAGCAATTCCGAACTTGATTTTTCCGTTGGTGCGCGTCAAATGTATTGGCAAAAGCTTTTGGAATTTTTACAAAATACGGGTGCAAAAATTTTGGTGACGGATTTGTTGCCGGTAATTGAAACACGTTATGGCGAAGATGCCAGCTTAACTCGCAAAAATGCCGATGTTGTCGCCTATAACAGGCAGATAAAAAAACTTTGCAACGAAAATAATCTCACCTTTTTTGAGCGTTATGATAATTGGAAAACCAAAGATTTAGCCTCGCTTTATCAAGATGCACTTCATCCGAATAGCGCCGGTCATCAGCAGATTGCTGATGAGATTTTTGCTTTTTTGGCAGAGAATAAATTGATTTAGTTCAGCATTTCCAAAAATTCACTTTCTGAGAGCATTTTTATGCCAAGTTCGCCTGCGATTTTTGCTTTAGAGCCGGCATCAGAGCCGACAATCACAAAATCTGTGTGTTTAGAAACAGAACCTGCCACTTTTGCCCCATATTTTTGAGCCAAAGCTTTTGCTTCCTGACGTGTCAATTTTGCCAAAGTTCCGGTGAAAACAACCGTCTTTCCGCTGATTGGAGAGCCTTCAATTTCTTCTTCCGCAAAGTCCTCAATCGTAACATATTTGCGTAAATTGGCAATCACGTTCAAATTATGTTGTTCGCCGAAAAACTCAACAATATCACTTGCCATTGAAGCGCCGATTCCATCAATATTCACCAGCTTTTCCGTTTGTTTTGCCATCATCTGGCTTTGCAAATTATCAAACGAGCCGTAATTTTTTGCGAGCAACCGCGCCGTTGCCGCACCCACTTGCGGAATTCCCAAAGCATAAATAAAACGCGGAAGCGAAATTTTTTTGCGTTCATTTATCGCCGCAAACAAATTTTTTACCGAGGTTTTTCCCCAACCTTCACGTTTTTCCAGTTCCAAACCCTTATGAGAGCTGAGCAAAAACAAATCATCTGCCGGCGCCGAAAAATTGCGCTCTTGAAGTGTAAAAATATCAGCCGGATTATGTAAAATTCCGTCATCAAAAAACTCTTCCACCACCTTGTCGCCAAGTCCGACAATATCAAAAGCCTCTTTTGAAACAAAGTGCTTCAAGCGTTCTTTGGCTTGCGCCGGACAAGTTAAACCACCCGTGCAACGGCGAATTGCCTCGTTTTCTTCGCGCACGGCATGCGCTCCGCATTCAGGACAAATAACCGGAAATTCAAACGGCTCGGAATTTTCCGGACGCTTATCAAGCTTAACTTCCACCAGTTGCGGTATAACATCACCGGCACGTTGAACAACCACTTCATCTCCGATGCGAAAATCTTTGCGTTTTATTTCGTCTTCATTATGCAGGGTTGCGTGCGAAACCATTACTCCGCCGACATTCACCGGCTCCAAATCGGCAACCGGCGTCAAGGCTCCGGTGCGCCCCACTTGCACGCGGATATTTTTTATTCTGGTTAAAGCCTGTTCCGCCGGAAATTTATGAGCAACCGCCCAACGAGGTGTGCGTGTTAAAAAGCCCAAACGCTCTTGCAAATCAAGCGAATTAACCTTATAAACAACGCCGTCAATATCATAAGCCAAACTTGAGCGAATCTCGGCAATATGAGCAAAATTATCTTCAATTTCCTTCAATGAATTACAGATTTTATTAAGCGGATTTATCGGAAATCCCCACTCTTCAAGCTTATCAAAAAATTCTTTTTGAGTCGTCCATTGTTTTTCACTTACTTCGCCCCAAGTATATGCCCAAATACTCAAATTGCGCTCGGCGGTAATACGGCTGTCAAGCTGGCGAAGCGAGCCTGCGGCAGCATTACGCGGATTGGCAAACAGTTTTTTGTTTTCCTGCTTGTTTTTTTCATTAAGGGCAAAAAAATCAGCTTTTGCCATATAAACTTCACCGCGCACTTCCATAATTTTCGGCGCACTGTCGGGCAATTTCAACGGCAACTGCTTAATGGTTTTCAAATTTGCGGTTATATCTTCTCCTGTTACACCATCACCGCGGGTTGCACCGGAAACAAAAACGCCGTTTTCATAGCGGGCGGAAAAAGAAAGTCCGTCAATTTTCGGTTCGGCCATAAATTCAATATTTTCTGCCGTATTTAAAAAGCGCTTAACGCTCAAGAAAAAATCTTCAACTTCAGTAAGGGAAAAAACATCCGCCAATGAAAGCATCGGAAATCGGTGCTCAATTTTATTAAACTTGCTTTGCACGACGGCGCCGACTCGCTTTGAGGGACTGTCTGCGCGCACCAAATCGGGAAACCGCGCCTCAATATCAAAATTTCGATGCTTTAATTTATCATATTCCGCATCGGTCAGATACGGTTCGTCATTTTGATAATAAGCATTATCTGACTTTTTGATTTCTTGCGCCAGATATTCAAGCTCTTTTTCTGCTTCCTGACGTGTTAATGCGCCGATTTCTTTCATTTTTTCTCCTGTAAATTCATATAAAATATAAAACAATACGTCCAAAAGTCAAACAACAATTTCCGTTTTTCATACCAAAAGAAAAAGTTAAAGAATTTTTTACCCTATTTAAGATAAAATGTTACAGATTTATGAATTTTTGGCGCTGTTTCAAAATTTTGCTGGATTTTGCGCAAAATTTATGATAGCGTAAAATCAGGAATTTTTAACGAGGACTTAAATGTATATTTGGATTCTTTTGGCAACCATAATGATAGCTTTAAGCTTCTTCAACCTTTCTCCGCGTGCGGATAAGGAAGGTGCTTTCACGGAAGTTAAGGCTTTATCTTTAATCAGTCGTTTCAAGATTGAACATACGGCTTTTTCACGTGTGGTTGAGTGCAAATTGTTAAATTCCACAAGTTCTGACGGCCCGACAAGCAAATTTAATCCGGAAAACGGTGTTGATAAATATATTTGGGAAACCGAGGCTTTGCCGATTGGTTATGAAAGAGGAACAGATTTAGCAACAATTGAGCACTATCATTATTGTCTTGTTGATGATGTTGAATTGGGAGGTTCGCCGGCATTGGCAACCAATTGCGTAAACAGCTCAACAACACCTGTTTATCGTTATGCCGTTTCCTTTGCCAAAATTCCTGACCGTTGGCTTTCAAAAGACGAGGGTGACATTATTCCGGTGTTGGGTAATGCCTTGGCAAAACAATATGTTAAAGGCTCTATTTTAGGAATTGCCACCTGTGCGGTTAACGATGAAAATTCCGGCATTAACAGTTGCACATTTCAAGGCACGGCGTCATACATAAGAAATCTCAAAGACTCGGAAGACCAACAAACAGAAGCTGAGCCGAGACAAGGCTTTTTGAGCTTTGACGGCTCAAGCGGTTTTTATCAATCACTGTTTGCCAATTCTGATTTTAAGAACGATTGCGGAGGGTCTTGTTTTTTTGCAATTCATAAGTTGTCAAATAAAGATGTAGATAAGCATTGTGAAACTTTGTATAGCGATTATCAAAAAGCGCTGGCAGAAGCGCAAGAGTAATTAGAAGAGGAGAGTTAAAATGAAAAAGAATAAATTAAAATTAGCGCAAAAAGGCGGAATGATGATTGAGGCACTGGCAATGCTGGGATTGATTGCCGTTGTTACCCCGACGATGTATAAAAAATCGGCGGAGCGCACATTGGAAGTGGAAGATATCAACACGGCAACAACCATGCGTTCGGTTATGACTGCTGCCGATTCTTATGTCAGCTCGCACTACGGCGAATTGATTCAGGAAATCTCTGCCAATGAAACTAACAATAAATCAAAAACACTTGACCTTGAAGATGATTTAAAACCTTATTTGCCGTATGGTTTTAATGCCGACAAGTTGTATGATTTCGGTGAGCCTCAAGTATCGGTTGTCAGAAACGGCAACAACTTAACGGCGTTTGTTTTGTTTCCGGCAAAAGAAGACGGAGAAAACGGCCTCGGTCAAGAGCGCACCGTGCGTATTGCAACGCTTGTCGGGGCAAACGGCGGATATGTCAACGGCGATCAAACAGCCAAAGGTATCGGCGGTATTTGGAATTTAAGCAAAGATGATTTCCAAACCGTATTCGGCTCTACCGATGAGACAAAGCCTGAGGTTTATTCAATTGTTACGGCTTCATCCGATGCCATAAACAATACAAACACGGAAGAAGATACCGATAAGTTTTTATACCGTACCGACGCCAACGGTATTTGGCATAATACCATGCACGCCGATTTGTATATGGGTGGCAATCAGGTTGATGCCGATGCTTATTATAAAGATGGCAACAAATCCATCCGCAACATCAAGAGTTTGATTGTGGGAACAGATAAAGATCCGGTAGGAGAAGATGAGGATTTTGATCAGGGTTCGAGAGAAAGATACGGCTTATATATTGCGGATAATGATTATGCGGAAAGTGCTTATATTTCCGGATTTTTAAAAGCTGCAGATGAAACCTTTTTAGCATCAAGAGATTTTCTTACTTATAAACCAGTTAATACCGATTCTGAAATTAATTTCGCAATAAATAATGACGGATTGTTTTTAGATACAAAAGATATAACCGCATTATCTGTAAGTTCCAGTGGTGAAATGTATAATGGAGGACATGTCGTTCAACTCGCTGATGGCTTACGGAACGATAAGGGATCTAGCGGTAATATTGATCTAGGTAATGGTGCTATCCATGCTGAAACGTATGGTAATTCCTGGGATAATGTATTTGTTAGTTTAGCAGATGAAAATATCTTTAGGATAAATCAAAATATTGATGGTAAAGGTGTAATAAACAACGGAAAATATGGAAATGATGCTGTTGAAATTGCTTCAGGTGGAATACAAGGAGATTCTGAAGGTTGGAATAAAACAATTTCATATAACAACTCACCGGTATTTCCGGTTCGTGTCGGTTCAAATGCCAAAGTTGAGGGCATTTTAGCCACCGCTCAGCTTGACACACAAAATATCCGTGCCGCCACTTTGGAAGTAGGTTCTAATAATATCGACGATGAGGATAAATGGCTCAAAGTTGATGCAAAAGGTATTCACGGCTCGCATGTTGATAATGATAACAACAATGCAGTGTTTGAGGTCCATAAAAATTTTGCTACCATGGGTGTCGGTGATGAGGATGTGACAAAAGGATTAACTTTCAGCGAGTCTGATACAGGAAAAAGAAGCTTTTTGTTCGTAGGAAAAGACCGTGGCGTCGATTTGGCAAGTACTCAAAAAATTGACATTTATACCAGAGGTTCTAACGGTTCAGCTCCGGAAATCAATATAAATACCGATGTTGTACAAGAAAAGCTTGTCGGTAAAGATGTTATCTTTTCCAGCAAGGAAGCCGCAAATACTGAATCAACTAACGTAAAAATTCAAAAAACGAATTTTGAGGTTAGTGATGAAAATGATAAAAGAGTCTTTGCCGTAAGAGGAAATACGAAGTCAGAAGACGATAAACTGAAATCTACCATTGATTTTGATGTTGCCGTACATGGTGACACTGTATTCACTCCTCAAGAAGCTTCAAAAGCTTATTTAACTGTCGGAAATGAATATGCCTACGGTCCGGATGATACAGGTGTTGCGATATCCAAGTCATCTGATGATGGTATTTCAAATGCCATGTATATTGATGTAGGCTCTAATTCGGTTTCCAGAAACAGACCGGGAAATGAGGTAAAGGATGAAAATCAGTGGAATATGAACGATACATATTATGCGCCTGGAACGGTTTATGTCAGAAAAGGTATGGTTGAGGTTTTGCCTGACATACCATCAACAACAAAAACGGGAGCTTTAGAGGGTAAAGGCGTGGTTGCCGCCGGTCGTTTTGTTGCTAATAATCTTGATAAAGATGGTAATGATGTTAAGGTTCCGGAGTTCTTTACCGGCAACGATTATACTGATTATAATGGTGCGTCCTCAACACGTTATGATACCTATATGGTAAATCCGGCATATACTTCCGTTATGCATGATATTAAGCTCACCACCCGTGGCGGTGCGCGCTTGAGCGATATTTTGCCGGACTTCATCAACAAAGGTATTTATATCACGAGTAATACGTATCAAGATAATATCAAAAAAATGAGTTTTAAGTTTGATTCTTCAAGCAAAAAAGTAGTACCTGCCGGAACGGGTGATACAGCAACGCCGTTATCCGGTTCTATCGTTTTGGGAAATTCAGACAGCTGGGCATCGCCATATTTGGGCTTTGTGCCGGCTCCGCAATGTCCTCCGGGGTATAACCGCGTTATCACCATGGCTCCGCAAAGCTTTATGATGGCACAAGCCGGTCAGATGCAAAAAGGAACTAATCCGCGCGAGGCCGCTTACTATGTTAAAAACCAAGTGCCTGATAGCACAGCGTTTGACCACTATACAGATACTGTCACGCAAAACGGTGCTTATGTTCAACAAGCCTTTGTTGCCCCTAGCGTTTCAGAAAATTCCGAGGTAACAACTGGAGGAACGGCGAACACCCAAGGTAAAAAGATTACCGGAGCAAACGGCTCTACAACAGCCGAATACTTTTTGGCTTCATTCGGTGACCAAACCGTACCTTTAACCATTCAACAAAGTACCTGGCTGAAAACCAACGTTATTCCGGTTGATAATACCGGTAGCAGTTATAGTGTTGGTGATACTAACAGCGGTCATACAGTCGGTTGGGCGGCATTGATGGGTTTTGTTTACGATGCGGCAACATATATGCCTGTATTAGAAAAGTTAGCTGGTGATTCTGTTATAGACGGGAATATAACAGGTAGTAAGAAAGATAAGCTTATCCAATATAATGACGGAAACAACAACGTTTATTGGAATGTGTTCCCTGTTCGTCGTAACACTTTGGAAGCTTATGCCACCACCTATTGCTATTTTGATAGAAACAACATCGGTAATAACTGGAGTACTTCATCAGATTTCACATCTGACAAATACATTGACCACTATAATGCCTTGAATGATTATAAAGGAAATAATACTTATGATAAGCATCGAGATAAAGATGATGATAAAGGTATTAAGGGAAATTCCGGCTACCTTGAGCGTCTTAACGACCCTACTTTGAAATATGATGAAGTGTGGTAAAAGTATATGATAAATACCTGATTTAGCATTTCAAATCGCTGAGTCAGGTATTTTAACAAAAAGCGAAAGGGCTGAAATCATGGTAGCGGCAATTTGCATTCATAACGCAACGGTGTTGAACGGCTATTCAATGATGCATAACTGCGCGATTTTAATCAAGCAGAACAAAATCATTGATGTTTTTAATGAAGAACGTTTTAATCAAAAAAAATTCCGTGATGACACTTTTTTTATTGATGCCAAAGGCGCTTATGTTGTCCCCGGTTTTATTGATTCGCATATTCACGGCTATGGCGGTTACGGCACGGAGGATTGCTCGGCAAAATCAATCTTAAAAATGTCAGAAGGGCTTCTTAAACACGGCGTCACCTCGTTTATTCCGACTCTTTATACCATGCCGAAGAAAAAAATGCTGAGCGGGGTGCGTGCCATTGTTAAAGCCATGGGAAAAGAAAAAGGCTCGCGCATTTTGGGTATGCATTTAGAGGGTCCGTTCATTTCTCCTCAGCGCTTAGGTGTGCAACCCGAGGAAGCGGTCAGTCCGGTTGATTTGGATTATATGGAAGCTTTGTGGGAGGCCTCGGAAGGACATATTGTCAACATGACGGTTGCGCCGGAATTGAAAAATATGCGCGAGCTGGCACTTTATTGCCTTTCCAAGGGCATTGTTTTGCAAGCCGGTCACACCAACGCCACTTATGAGCAAATGATTGAGGGTATGCAGGCGCGCATTATGCATGTTACGCACCTTTTTAATGCCATGAGCCGTATGCACCACCGCGACCCCGGAGCAGTAGGCGCGGTGTTTATTCATCCGGAGCTTTCCTGCGAAATTATTGCCGATGGCATTCACATCAATCCGGAAATCATAAAGTTTTTGTTGACGTGCAAACCACTTGATAAAGTCGTTTTGGTTACCGATGCCTTAAAACCGACCAAGCAAAAGAAAAAACCGCTGATAGCAAACGGCGAAGAAGTATATTTGGACAAGTGTTTTTATCGCAAGTCTGACAATGCGATTGCCGGCTCTGCTCTGACTATGGCCGATTGCGTGCGCAACATTGTTTCATACGGTTTTCATCTTGAACAAGCAGTGCGCATGGCTTCAACCAGTCCGGCAAAAATCATGAAACAAGATCATTTGGGTATTATCGCGCCGGCATATGACGCCGACATCACAATTTTAAGCGAAAAATTAACTGTTTTGTATACAATAATACAAGGAAAGATTTATTTTAAAGGAAAAGAAATATGCGTGTGATTATTAAAGAAAATAAAGATATTATGGCAAATTGGGCGGCAAATTATGTTGCCTATAAAATCAACAAATTCCGTCCGACAAAAAACAAGCCTTTTGTTTTGGGGCTTCCTACCGGTTCAACTCCGCTCGGAATGTATCAGGAGCTAATAAAAATGTTCCAAAAAGGCAAGGTTTCGTTTGCGCATGTTGTCACCTTTAATATGGACGAATATATCGGCTTGCCTGCCGATCATCCGCAGAGTTATCACTATTTCATGGAAGAAAATTTCTTTAAGCACATTGATATCAAACCGGGCAATGTTCATCTTCTTGACGGCATGACCAAAAACTTTGAAAAAGAGTGCGCTGATTATGAAAAAGCCATGGCAGATGTCGGCGGAGTAAATTTGTTTATCGGCGGAGTCGGTCAAGACGGGCATATTGCTTTTAATGAGCCGTTTTCTTCGCTTAAATCCCGCACACGCGTTAAGACTCTGACCGAAAGCACCATAAAAGCCAATTCACGCTTTTTCAAAAGCGAAAAAGAAGTGCCGACAATGGCTTTAACTGTCGGTATTGAAACGATTATGAGCGCTGATGAAGTTTTGATTATGGCAAACGGGAAAAGTAAGGCTCAAGCCCTTAAACACGGCATAGAAGGACCATTAAGTCATGTTTGGACGATTTCGGCGCTTCAACAACATCCGCACGGAATAATTCTTTGCGATAAAGAAGCAGTCTCCGATTTGGAGCCGGAGACCGTTTCATACTTTATGGAAATTGAAAAAGGCAATTTTTAGAGCTTAACAATTCCGCTTATCATTGCATAAAGCGCCACAAAAGCAATAAAAACCATCATAATTGCCAAGCACCTTTCTTTAGGCGTAAAGAATGGTGCATCAGGCTCGTTTTGGTGCTTTGCCCATACATAAACCGGAATACCGAGCGCCATGAAAATAACCGCCAACATAAGATATTTGAGTCCGGCGGCATAAATAAGCCATGCCGAATATCCGGCACCTAAAATACCTGAAAGTAGCGCGGTTGAACGCTTAATATAAAACTTGGTCGGATATTCGTGATCTTCGCAAATTTTCCACAAATACGCACAGCTTGAAAGATATGCCGGCAAAACCATAACACCGGTAATCGTCAGCATTGTGTTCCACGCGTTTGATGAAAAATATACCAAAAACATGAAAAGTTGCATGATGGTACTGGTAACCCATAACGAAACTACCGGTGCATCTTTGTCATTTTGCATGGCAAATTCTTTCGGGAAAGTGCCGTTTTCGGCGGCTGCCTGCGGAATTTGCGCCGTAATCATCGTCCAAGCGAGCCAACTTGTTAAAACGGAAATCAATACGCCGATATTCATTAAATATGACCCCCATTTACCGACTAAAGCCTCCAAAACTCCGGCAGTTGACGGGTTTGCAACTTTAGCAAGTTCTTCTTGGCTCATAACACCGAATGGTAATATTGAAAGCAAAATATAAATCGCCAAGCATCCGATATAACCAAGAAATGTTGCTCTGCCTACGGTTTGCGGAGATTTTGCGTGTTGTGACATCACAACCGCACCTTCAATACCGATAAACGCCCACAAAGTTACCATCATCGTGCTTTTAATTTGTTCCGGAAGTCCGCCCAAAACAGAAGCGGTTGACGGGTCTTCACCCCAGAAATTAAATTCAAACTTGTCAAAGTTGAACATAAACGCCACGATTAAAATAAACAAAACCAACGGCACGATTTTTGCCACGGTACCGATTAAGTTGACGAGCGTTGCCTGTTTAATTCCGCGCAAAACCAGCGCATTAAAAAGCCAAATTAAAATTGATCCGCCGATAATGGAATAAAGATTGTTTCCGCCGGTAAAATCATGCGGGAAAAAGTAATTTAGCGCATCCATCGTAATCACGGCATAACCGACGTTTCCGCAAATTTGGCACAGCCAATAAGCCCAACCTATCGTAAAGCCGACATAAGGGCCGAAACCCGCACGGCTATACATATAAATACCGGCAGTCAAATCCGGACGCACCGCCGAAAGTGTGCGGAAGGTATTAACAATAAAATAAACGCCGATACCGGTAATAAGCCAAGCCAAGATTACCGCTCCGGCTGAAGCACCGGCCGCCATATTTTGCGGCAAACTGTAAATTCCGCCTCCGATCATTGAACTGATAACAATACCGGCAAGCGCCCAAACACCCAAGCCGGACTTGCTTTGTTTTGTCGGCTCGGCAGTATTTTGAGTTGCTACATTATTTTCATCTGTCATAATATTCTCCAAAGTTTTAAGGCGGCGCATTTACACCGCCTTGTTTTTTTATCTTAAAGCTTTACCGGTTCGGCATTTTCAAAATTCAAGAAACCTAAGCAGGTTAAGCAATAGCCGAACTGTTGAGTGATGTTGATATAGTTATGGAAAAGTTGAAATTCGCTGTGTTTTTCAACACCTCTGATATCAAGCTCGTGTTGAAGTGACTTATTGAGCCACATTTCGGCGTGACCGCGCGCCACACCCTCATCAATATGAGTATCAAAATATTCAACATATTCGGCAGCCCAACCACCGATAAGCTCGCCGTTTTTATCCTTGCCCCAGCAAAGTCCGACACCGGTGGCAATAGCCTTATGCTCATCACGATTAGCACCGTTTCCGGCCATAATAACCTCTAATACGGCGCCATGCTTAAAGTGATTAACAACCTTATCAACCGGAACAATATTACCATAAAGCTCTTTCGGCAAAACAGATGTATAAGGAACAACATTAAAGTTTTCAATTTTTGCCTGCATCAAAGCCGAATCGTAGCAAAAAGTTTCAAACGGCTGTGGCGGAATTCCCTCGTTTGATTCGCCGACACCGCCTGTATAAAAAGCTAAAGTAGGATAACGTGTACCATAAGTCATTTTTTATTCTCCTGATTTAAAAAAATTAACACCGACCAAGAGATATAATGAAAAGCACATATTTCAACCTGACCGGAAAGACATTTTTTCAAAAAACGCAAATTTTTGCTTGACTCTCTTCAAAAAAATGCTATTATTTAGACAAAATCATATAATTGTTTCACTAAAATTTTATAATTATGAAAAGATCTAAATTAATGTTGGAAGCTAGAGCGGCTTTCGCAAAAAAGTTCGATGAACTCCCTGCCGATGCAGGTTGGCCGGTTGTTAAAGAGTGGCGTAACCATGTTTATTTCGCCCGCTCTCTTGCAGACTGGAAGGGATATAAGCGAGGTCAGCTGTTCTTATCGTTCATTTTCCTGATGGTAGGGATAGTGACAGTAACAGCCATTATAACCCTGATTTTAGGGATTTATTGGGTTTCTCTGTCAATGCTGATATCATACTTTGTTCTGCTTATCGCAGCACTTCTGATTCAGGGCCGCCCCAATAAGAAAAATAGTCGCGAAATTCTGAACTATCAGGGTGAAGACAAGAAGTTTGTCAGAATTCTTCTCTAACCAAAAACGTCGGTTCCTTTTATGAACCGACGGTTTTTGTTTGACATTATAATTTTTCTTTTTTATAATCAGCAACAGCTTCATCGGGCGATGAGGTGATGTGGATTTAATCCGACTTGTCCTACTATAACGGACTAAACAGGAGATAATAAATGTTAAAAACAGCAGAAGCGGTGTCACTCGGCCACCCTGATAAAACAGCCGATTATATTTCGTGTTATATCTTAGACAGATTTATCGAACAGGATAAAGATGTTCATTATGCGGTTGAGGTTTTGTTAAAAGACAATACCGTTGTTTTGGGCGGCGAAATTCAAGGAAAAACAGATATATCAAAAATTGATGACTTTGTAAAAAATGCTTTGAGAGAAATCGGGTATGATGAACATTATTCCGAAATTTGGGGCAATTTTGCACTTAATATCAATAAAATTGAAGTGATTAACAAAATAGGCTTTCAGTCCTCAGAAATAAACAAAGGTGTTGAAAATAACGGTTGGGGAGATCAAGGAGTTTTTGTCGGCTATGCTTGTAAGGGCGAAGGTCTCATAAACCGCGAATTATGGTTGGCGCGTAAGCTGAATAATTCTTTATATGAATTAGCATTAAAATCAGACAATCTGGGACTTGATATAAAAACACAAATAACTATTGATGAAACAAGCGGAAGGATTATAACCGCGATTGTGGCAATTCCGATGCTGAAAAAAGAGGATCTAACACATTTTATTGAAAGCACTTTGGGCGAAAAACCCGAGCGCATTATCATAAACGGAACCGGAATATATCAAACCCACTCTTCAATTGCCGATTGTGGTATAACCGGCAGAAAGTTGGCATGTGATTTTTATTCAACCGCCTGTCCGATAGGAGGAGGAAGTCCTTGGACTAAAGATCCGAGCAAGGCAGACTTAACCCTTAATGTCTATGCGCGTTATTTGGCAGTTGAAAACCTAAAAGATAACGATGAATGCTTTGTTTATCTTTCATCATGTATCGGCAAGTCAGAACTTATGAGTGGCCTGATAAAAACCGTTAAGGACGGAATTGTCAGTACTAAGAATCTTATTTGTGATGAAAATCCATCTGAATTGATAAGATTTTTGGGACTTAACAGACCGATTTACACAAAGCTATGCAGAAACGGTTTACTGTCAATCATAAAGATTTGATTTTTATTGCAACAATTGCCGACGAATATTTTCCAAAGCGTTCAAGCGGTCTTTAGTACTCGGGTGAGTTGAAAACAGGCGAGTAAGTCCGCTTGGAATTCCATTAAAAGGGTTAATGATAAACATATGCGCGGTTTGTCTTGTTGCACGTGCCATTTGATAGTTTTTTGAATAGTTTTCAAGTTTTGAAAGAGCGCTCATCAGCCATTCAGGATGTCCGGTAAGATAGGCAGCTCCCTCATCTGCTTTATATTCACGCGTTCTGGAAATTGCCATTTGCACAATCATAGCGGCAACAGGCATCAAAACGGCCGCTAAAATTCCGGTACGTTGATTTTGCGAGTTTTGGCTCCTTTGGGCTGTATTGGCAAGCATTGCAATAGCTCCGGCAAAAGTGGCGGCAACCGAGCCGATAAGAATGTCACGATGTTTAACATGGCTGAGTTCATGCGCCAAAACTCCCTCGACTTCTTGGGGTGTCATTAAATCCAACAATCCTTGTGTTGCAGCAACGGCGGCATTATCAGGATTACGTCCGGTTGCAAAGGCATTAGGCACTTTTTCCGCAATAACATAAACTTTAGGCATAGGCAAGCCGGCTTTTTCGGATAAACGTTTAACAATTTGATATAATTCCGGAGCGCTTTGAGGCGTTGCTTCTTTAGCATTATATTGCTTCAAGACGAGTTTATCGCTGAAAAAATAGCTGAAAAAATTCATTCCGCAAGCCGCCAAAAAAGCCATTTTCATTCCTTGGGCACCGCCGACCATCTGTCCGACATACATGAAAAGAAGAGTTAAAATAATCATTAAAAACGCTGTTTTATACATTTTAAGTCCTTTTGAAAAAATTTTTTCTTAAACAGATTCATAAAATGAATTTTGCCTTTCTTCAAGTAAAACAACAAAATTATCAACCTTTGAAGACTTGGAATTAAAATAAAATCCAGTACCATTTTTCACATTTTTACAAAATAATTAAAAATAATTGTTGCATAAAAAAATTTTTGTTGTAAAAGAGAGTTGAACTTCG